>JANOGE010000197.1:0-97411 GCA_031414035.1 Chitinophagaceae bacterium
GATACTCCTGAACAGGCCATGAAGCAGATAGAACAGGACATTGCTTTTATCAAAGAAATAAAAGAAATAAACCCCCGGACAGAAATTATTATTTATGTGTACAGCCCGGTGCCAACAGAAGGCAGCGATATGTACAAAAAAGTGTTGAACAGCGGTTTTCATTTTCCAGAAAAGCTGGAGGACTGGATAAGTCCCCAATGGGAAAATTTTGACCTTCGGAAAAACCCTTTGACACCCTGGCTGACGCCTGAGATGATCAATAAGATAAAAGATTTTGAAACGGTGCTGAATGGTTATTACCCTACCGCATCTGATATCAGGTTAACTGATCTGAAAAGGAAACTTTTACGCAATATCGCATCGCTGCGTTATAAAACAGGAGTATACAGTAAGCCTTATGAACTGAAAGCATTGCAGATACTTTGGAAATACCGGCAACCGGAAATAGAAGGATTTTAAAATCTGTTATCAGGGTATACTTATGATCGTTAAAAAGATATTCAACCAGTAGTCTCCGCACCCCTCTCCTTTGGAGAGGGGCAGGGGTGAGGTCTAAAAATGAACAACATATTCAAACATATCGTTGCACACACATACAAACCCCTGTTGGTAAAATATCTTTCCAAAACAAGGCTGTACCGGTATAAAGATATACGGCTTGATATTGCACCACAGGTTTTTCACCCGGGATTTTTTTTCAGTACACAGTTGTTGTTACAATACATCAGCAGGCTTCCCTTAAAGGATAAGTGTTTTTTAGAACTGGGTTGCGGCAGCGGACTTATTTCCATTGCAGCAGCAAAGAAAGGAGCAAGGGTTACCGCAACAGATATTAACCCGGTGGCGATTGAATTTCTAAAAAAGAACAGCCTGCAGAATAAAGTGGGACTTGACATTATCCAGTCAGATATTTTTAAAAATATACCCAATCAGCTATTCGACATCATTGCCATTAACCCGCCTTATTATAAAAAGCAACCGGTATCAGCACTGGATCATGCATGGTGCTGTGGGGAGAACGGAGAATATTTTTCAGCCTTGTTTGATACGATAGGCCATTATATACTTGCAGATACTGAAATACTGATGGTTCTTACCGAAAATTGTGATATGGAAATGATCAACGGATTTGCTGTAAAGAACGGTTTTGTACTTCATTGTGTTTACCGTAAGAAAAACGTGCTGGAAAGAAATTTCATTTTCAAAATTGAAAAGAAAAAATGAACAGCTCCGATACTCATATTGCTTCAGGTGATCCGGTTGTTACCGGATTTGAACATCTCTATATCCAGCTTCGCCAAAAGGAAGGCCGTGTTTATAAAGATGAAGAGGTCGAGGCCCTTCCAATAATAAATAAAGAGCACCGTCATTACAAAGAATGGATCATCCGTAAAAATTCCTGTAGGGCATTATTAAATTATGTAAAACAAAGAAACCATTTTTTAAGCATACTGGAAGTGGGTTGCGGTAATGGGTGGCTGAGTGCACAACTGGCAACAGCTAAAGCTATCAAAGTAACAGGGCTGGATATTAATTCCAAAGAACTGGAGCAGGCTGAGAGGGTATTTGAAAATAAGACCAATTTAAAATTTATAAAAGGCAGTTTACAAAGTGAACTGCCGAAGGATGAAAAATTTGATATGATCGTCTTTGCCGCCTCCATACAGTATTTCCCGTCGCTTAAACAGATCGTCACACTCGCAGTAGAGCGCCTTACCTTACTGGGCGAGATCCATATCATGGATTCTCCTTTTTACCAGCAACACGAAATGGAAGCGGCCAGGCAAAGAACAAAGGAATATTACAGCGGGCTTGGTTTTCCACAAATGACCGGTTGTTATTACCATCATACCATCAATGAACTGGACACTTTTCAATACAAGATCATACACCACCCCCATTCCTGGAAAAACAAACTGACCATTAAAAAAAATCCTTTTTACTGGATCAGTATTAAAAACAGGTATAGTTAAGATGCTGCTGCAATCACCATATAAAACCTTTAAAAGATACCGCAGCCTGCAAACGCATAAGATAAGTGCGTTGCCTATTGTGATACTGATGCCGCACAGCGCCTGCAACTGCCGCTGTGTGATGTGTGATATATGGAAAGGAAATCATAATCTTAAACAGTTAACAGCAGGTGATATACAGGGGCTGATGGGTACTTTAAAAAAACTGGGAACACAACAGATACTGATGTCAGGTGGCGAAGCATTGCTCAATCCAAAAATTTTCAGGTTTTGCGAAATTTTGAAAAAAGAAAAAATAAAGATCAGTTTGCTTTCTACCGGGCTGACCCTTAAAAAAAATGCAGCCGCATTGGTAAAATGGATTGACGATATTATTGTATCGCTTGATGGAGATGAAGCAACACATGACCGCATACGCAATATACCCGGGGCCTTTAATAAAATGGCTGAAGGTATCAGCGCACTAAAAATGATGAAACCCGGTCTTAAAATTACCTGCCGGACAGTTATACACCGGCTTAATTATAAAGTTTGGCCAAAAATAATTGACAGCGCTAAACAGCTTGGCCTTGACCAGGTCAGTTTTTTACCTGCCGATGTAAGCAGCCATGCTTTTAACCGGGAACAATTATGGGATGAAGCACGGCAACATGAAATTCTTTTATCAGAAAAGGATATAGATGAATTAAAAGTAATAATCGACAGTTTGATTATTGATCACAAAAATGATTTTACAAACCGGTTCATTGCAGAAAGCCCCGAAAAGATCAGGAATATTTATTTTTACTATGCAGCGTATTACAATCGTAACCACTTTCCTTATAAAAAATGTAATGCACCCTGGGTATCAACAGTAATTGAAGCGGATGGAACGGTAAGGCCCTGTTTTTTTCATGAGCCCTTTGGAAATATTAAAACAGAATCACTCGATAAGATTATTAATAGCGAAACTGCGATTGATTTCAGGAAAAACCTCGACATTGCAAAAAATGAAACCTGTGTGAAATGCGTGTGTTATCTTAATCTTTCGCCAGGAACTATGTTATAAAATATGAAAAAGATACTTTTTTCTCACTCCTATTTTCTACGCTTCGACCCCAAGCAATGGGCCACGGGCCAGCCTTATGCACCGCTGGGTACCTTATATGCAGCTGCATTGATGAGAGAGAAAGGATATACTGTACATTTTTTTGATACCATGTTTTCCAAACAGCCCGAAGAGATCATTCCACAGCTGGAAAGAACAGCTCCTGATTTTTTTGTGATCTATGATGATGGATTTAATTACCTCACCAAGATGTGCCTCACCAATATGAGAGAAGCTGCTTTTAAAATGATAAAGCTGGCAAAAGAAAGGGGCTGTACGGTAATTGTATCCAGCAGTGACAGTACCGACAGGTTTGAAATGTATCTGAACCAGGGAGCCGATTTTATTTTGCTGGGCGAAGCAGAAATAACTTTGTTGGAATTGCTAAATACAATTGAAAAAAAACCGAAGGTGGTTGGTGAGGACACCAACCGCGGCTTCGGAGCATCCGATAGCTATCGGATTGGAAAAAATGAAACTGATTTTTTTCATATTGAAGGGCTGGCATTTAAGCACAATAATGCAGTTCCCCAAGTGGTTGGTGAGGATATCAACCACGGCAGCGAACATACAAATGTGCCCGATGTGGTGGGTGAGGACACCCAGCACGGCGACGCCCCGGACGGTGTCCCCACCGTCCGGAATAACCAATTCAAAGAACAAACGGGTTATGCCGTTGTAAAAACACAAAGAAGAAATGTAATTAAAGAACTGGATACACTACCCTTTCCAGCCTGGGACCTTGTGGATATGGAACCTTACCGGAAAATGTGGCTGAAACATGCAGGTTATTTTTCGATGAATATGGGAACAACCCGTGGTTGCCCTTTTAAATGTAACTGGTGTGCCAAACCCATTTATGGCAACAGGTATAATGTAAGAAGCCCCGAAAATGTGATAGCAGAATTACAAATGCTGAAACAAAAATTCCGGTTTGACCATATCTGGTTCTGTGATGATATTTTTGGATTAAAGCCGGGCTGGGTGAATTCCTTTGCAAGCCTGGTAGAAAAAGTAAACCTTCATTTTAAATTTAAAATGCAGGGAAGGGTTGACCTGCTGTTACAGGAAAATAATATTAAAGACCTGGCGAGGGCCGGCTGCGATAATATATGGATGGGTGCCGAGAGTGGCTCTCAAAAAATACTGGATGCCATGGACAAGGGCACCACTGTACAACAGATCTATGAAGCCACCCGCCTGTTAAAGAAGAATAAAATTAAACCTTCTTTCTTTATTCAGTTTGGTTACCTGGATGAAACCAAAGCCGATATTGAGAAAACAATAAAGATGATCAACGAATTACTGCCGCATGAAATCGGTATCTCCGTTTCTTACCCTTTACCCGGCACGGTGTTTTTTGAAAAGGTAAAAAACCAGTTACAGGAAAAAGCCAACTGGACAGATTCAGATGAACTGGCATTGATGTTCCGCAATACCTACCAGCCTGCCTTTTACAAACAACTGCACCGCTATGTGCACAAAACCTACCGTAAGCATGTTGCGATTGAAAATTTAAAAAAACTTTTTTCTCACCCCCTCAAAAGCAATTTTAAGACCATTAAGAAAGCCTTGTCGGGCCTGTATTACACGCCTGCAGCCTTTTTGGATAAACAAAAACTGCAGCAACTGGAAAAAGTAACGGCATGAGTTTATCGCAAAACAACGAAGAGAAAACGGCAGCGGCTTTCAACAGGCAGTCAGCATCATTTGATGAACAGTACAGCAGCAATACCATCATTCAATATAAAAGAGAAAGGGTACGGAGCCATGTAAAGCAATGGCTTGCATTTAACAGTACGATTCTTGAATTGAACAGCGGTACGGGTGAAGATTCCATTTGGTTTGCGCAGCTTGGGCATACGGTACATGCAACAGACATATCCACCGGTATGCAGGAAGTACTTAAAAATAAAGTAACCGCATTAAACCTGCAGGAAAAAATTAGTACAGAGGTCATTTCATTTACAGAACTTGATCATTTAAAAGAAAGAAAGGAATTCAATCTCATCTTTTCCAATTTTGCAGGGCTAAACTGCACCGGTGAACTGGATAAAGTGTTGCGTTCCCTTTCTTCTTTATTAAAACCCGGTGGCATTTTAACCCTAGTTGTATTACCTAAATTCTGTTTGTGGGAATTTTTATTATTATTTAAAGGAAAATTCAAAACAGCATTCCGCAGGTTCTTCAGCCGCAATGGGGTAACCGCACATATTGACGGAAAGTATTTCAAATGCTGGTATTATAATCCCTCGTATATCATTAACCATCTTCAAAATAAATTTGACCTGCTTTCTGTTGAAGGATTGTGTACCCTGGTGCCCCCGTCTTACCTGGAGGGTTTTGCAGAAAAGCATCCAAAGATCTACCATTATTTAAAAACAAAAGAAGAAAGCCATAAAAGAAAATGGCCCTGGAGGAATATGGGCGATTATTATATCATTTCTTTTCAGAAAAAATAAATTATAAGAACATAGCAGTTGTTTTATTGTGCAGATGAAGTAACTGCTGTTCTTTGATCCGGTATTGCTCAACCACTTTATCCTGGAAATTTTTAGGGTCCGGTTTGGAGAAATGCCTGCCCACGATCATTCCCATATTAATGCCCTTACTGTTGAGCTGATGTGTTACTGCTTTCTTTTTCCAACGCCTGTCAGTAATGTTCATCAACCATTTATCTATGGTATCACCCAGGCTGCCCTGAAATATTTTTTCGATCAGTTTCCGGAATAACCCCCGTTTTATTTCAGGAGTGTCGCCCATCACAAAATGATGTACAGGAAAATATTTTCCTGTCCAGTCATTACCGGCAATAAAATTATCCAGGCTGCTTCTGCCTTGCATGGGAACAAGTGTAATTATTTCCATAGCTGTAAAAATATTTTTTTCCGCTATTTCAAGTTCCGCTTCATCCACATAATAGTTCATACAAAACCAGTGTTGACGGCCGGTTAAAAAAGTCAGTTTTTTATATAGATGCATGAATGTTCTGGCGATCCATAGCCGGTTGGCATCCGTAACAATAAAAAAATCGATATCGGTTTTTTCATTGGCAAAATTTTTAGATAAAGAACCAGAAACAGCAATCCCTTTCACATAAGGAAATGCAGAAAGCAGTTTGGCAACCCTTGTCGCCCTTTTCATCTTTTCTACCGCCAGCTTATTTCCCTTGCGTCTTCGTTGTGCCATAGAAAGGTCGTTTTGAAGCGAATAAAATTCATCGATCGGGTAAACCAGTTTATCGTTGATCAGTATTTCAAGTTCGGGGTCGATGCCCGCATGGGATACATTATCCGCATGAAAGGTCCGGATCTCATCCCTCGTCAAAGGATACTGAAACAGGTTGAAATACCCCAGTGTTTTTAATATGTTCTCTGCAGTGATGGACAATTCTTACATGATAAAATTATTCCCAAACCATTTCAGCTACCTCTTCTCTATGCAACTGGCGTAGCTTTTGATATTTTAAATAACTCTGTTTTGCCGTATGCACGGCAATTACAAACCCGTTATACCCTTCAATAAAGCCCAGTCGCAAAAAATATCCATTGATAAAGGCCCATAATGGACTGAAAATTATTTTCAGCCCCGATCTTTTAATACCGGCATCATACAATGATTGCGCCGCTACCATACTAACTTCATCATTCCTGTTACGGTATTCTTCCAGAGAATCATAGGTATAATGCAGCAGGTCTCCTTTTAATAACTTCACATCAACATCTCCCTGCATGATGATCTTATCATGCGGATTAAGTCCCCCGCAGGCGCCAAGCCTCTTATCAAAAAGCCGGAGTTTTTTATCGGGATACCACAATCCGTGTTTAATGTAATTACCCCTGAAGATACTACAGCGTTTCATGGCGTATGCTTTAAAGCTAAACCTATTTTTTTCTTCTGCAATAGAATCTGCCAGTTCAATGCTTAATGACTCATCCGCATCCAGTAAGAGCACATAATTATTTGATGCCAGGCTTATGGCTTTATTTTTTTGGTTGATATACCCGGTAAATGCCGACTGTTTAACCACGGCCCCCATAGAAACAGCTGTATTAACCGTATCATCATCAGAAAAAGAATCCAGCACAATAATTTCGTCTGCCACAGTATGTACAGATTCAATACACCGCTTTATATTTTTTTCCTCATTGTACGTAATTATTACTACTGACAGGGTATGCATGGGCTAGATTTTTTTATCTGATCATTAAACGGAAAACAATCTTTAGGGGTTGCTTTTTTACCTTTAAATATTTTATTCATTTTTCATACCGGGACTGCTTTTCCATAAAAATAACGGAAAGAAAAAACTATAAAAGAATATTCCTTTATTCAGGTCAAGTATATTCTCCGATACAGAAACTATAGTGATGATCAACATAAAGCTGAAAAAAAGGATATCCTTCATCCGGATGGCTGATGCAAATCCAAAATACAATATATAAATGAACAATGCCAGCCCGATGATCCCCGTTTTGATCAACATGCTCAGGTATTGGCTGTGGGCATTAAACTCATTCAGGTAAGAGATGTAAAGCCTTTTTTCATAATATTTTTCTTTCAGCAGTTTTTTTTCCGACCCGGTTCCATAACCTATAACCGGAGATTTTTTTATCAGCTCTATTGTTGCATTCCACCTTGCCAGCCTGGGCTCGGTGTTCTCAATTATTTTAACATGGCTTGTCAGGTCTGTTTTTAATTCGTTTATATACCTGGTTTTAAAAGAATCCACATTGTAAATTACTGCCAGGGTAATGACTGAAATAAAAAATGCAGCTAAGAAAAACAGTATTCTTTTTCTTCCCTGGAAAAGGATAAAAGTAAAAGCCAGGTTAACGGTCAGCAGGAATGCGATAAAAACGGCCCTGGATGACAGTTGTATTAATCCAGCTGATAAAACGATGGCCGAAATAATATAGATCCATTTTTTGGATAACTTTTGCTTCATAAGAATTAAATATAAAAAAGCAAACAGTGAAAAAGCGGTATACACCGATAAATAGGTAGCATGTATCTCAATGGGTATTGAAAAGTTATGGTTCATAAATATTAGCGTAAACAGGGAAGACAGGGGCAGATGAAAATAAGATATGTGATGCAACGCATCGGCATACAGGTATAGTATGGTGGCGGTGCAGGTAAAACCAAAAATGCATATCAGATTCAGTTTGTACTTTTCCAGGTTTAAACCAGTCAATGAAAATAAAACCGGAAATATCAGAATGGCCAGTTGCCTTATGGCTACATTAATGCCTTCGGATTTATCGGGGCTGTATAAAATAGCCAACAGGCCAAGCAGGTAAATAGAAATGAGTATTAAAACGGTTTTACTGAAAACATTTTTCCATTGTTCATTCCGGGTATGAATGAGCGTATGCAACCCAAAACTGATCAGGATAATCTCGCTGTAAAAAAAATCAAAGGGCAATGCAATAAGAAACCCAGCAAGATGGTAATAACTTATCTTATTGACAAGAGTATCCTCAATGAAAATTAGTTGTCTCATTTCTTTGACCGGTTATAACAGTCAATAATAAATTCCTCATACATATTTACAATATTGGGCCAGTTATACTGTTCTTCAATTTTTACAAAATTATTTTCCACCATCAGTGCGCTTTCTTTATGCCCGTTACTCTTTACCACCAGTTTCAGCACATCTTCGGCCGTTTTAAAATAATAGGCATCCTGTTTCAGAACAGCCCGGTTAAATTCATTGTCATGTGCTACAATGATAGAACCGTTAGCCATTGCCTCCAGCAAAGACGGGTTAGTGCCCCCAACGGTGTGGCCGTGAAAATACAATTTACAAAATGCCCTCAGTGTATTGGTTATCTCCGGATCAAAAATGGCCCCCAGAAAATGTATCCTTTCATCCTTACCATACTTTTCATGTATCAGTTTTCCATACGAATTATTGATGTTGCCAACCACAATGAATTTCTTTTCAGAATTACTGTTATGAAATCCGTTTAATATCATGTCTATATTATTCTCAGGTTCCATCCTGGCCATCAGCATGTGATAGTCAAATTTGGATACATAATACTTCGTCAATACCTGTTCATTTTTATTGACAAATATTTCTGCGCCATACGGGATGTATTTACTGCTAATGTTATATTTTTTGTCTACATAGTTTTGAATAACGGTTGAATCGGCAATAAAATACTGGCTGTATTTTACCGCCAGTTTCTCTGCATATCTTAAAAACTGCTGTACCGGTTTTGAATACTTGGCCCGTTGCCATTCCATACCATCCATATTTGAAATGATCACTGCCTTCTTCGGAAATAACGGCCCCCATACCGAGCTGCTGGTGTACCCAAGAAACAGCATAACATCATAATTATTTTTCCGGGCATTCATAATGCAGTTAAAATCGTAAACAAACTGCCCGGCTGTACCTATGGCATTTTCGGCATCATAACAATGAATGAGCTTAACCCCTTTCCATTCTTTTTCCTGGTAAGGGTGGTTGTGTGAATTATAAACGGTAACCCGGTGCCCTTTATGTAAAAGCCCTACAGCCAGGTATTGTGCCATTTGCTCAAACCCTCCATAATAATTAGGAATTCCTCGTGAGCCGATGATGGCAATGTTTAATGACTGCATTGTTCAATATGTTTTTTATAAACAGATAATGTTTTTTCAGCTGCTTTTTGCCAGGTGTACTTACCCATGGCGTTATCAATATGTTGGGTATTGATTTCCCGGGTGGCCGCTTTCGCTACAGCTTCCCTGATAGAAGTTATAGATTCCGGATCGCAGTAAAAAGAATCTTTTGAATTAAAATAATCCAGGGTGTCGCCATACCGTGTTACCACTATATTACAACCGCAAAATAATGCCTCTAAAGAAGCCAGGCCGGTTGTTTCAAACCAACTGGGTAATACGTGCACTTTAGCTTTTTTATAATAAAATACCAGTTCATCCTGTGTTATTGCATCAATAAAATGTATGTTAGGTTTGCTCATTTTTTTGCATTCATTATAATAGGCAATATGATTAGGCGCAGGGTTCCCGATGAGGTATAACTGAAAAGAGGTATCATTTAATGCCTTGATCAGGTTTAGCTGATTCTTTCTTTGTTCTATCCTTGCAACACAGAGTACCATGTTCCTGTCTTTCAACAGGATATCTTCCTTACTGTAATTAAAAATTTCGATATCTGCAGCATTGGGTATTACACTGTATTTTTTTTCTATACCATATGAAGCCAGCAGCCTTTTGTATTCACTCTCGGAATTCGGTAAAAGTTCTGCAGCATATTTTAATGCCCATCTCACCGATCTTTTATGCCCCCACCATATATATCTGCGGGAAATAATTTTTTCACCCCGCCATATTGATTTAGCCATGATCTTAATATACTCCTGGGTATCGCTTGCAAATAAATTCAGTATCTGGTCTCTGATGCCTTTAATTTTCTGGGCTCCGGGATTGGCATAATCCACATAAATGGTTGATATGACATAAGGCAAATTGCTTTTTTTAATATGCAGTAACATATCTGCAGGACGAATATTAAAAAAATGGATCAGGATATATTTACTATAATCAATATTCTTTTCATTACATAATTTGATGTCTATAGAAATACCTGCTTTTCGCAAAGCATCAGCCGTCTTCAGTATCTGAATAGTATCTCCTCCCTGCACGGTAAAGAGAGAAGCTCTTGAAAGAAATAATATTTTTAAATTGTCATTCAATGTTGCAGTAATCATTTTTTAGTTCAGCTTTCAATACGTTGTTTTCGCTGTTCAGTGTTTCTGAATTTTTTGTTTATACAACCAATTAATAAAAAATTTTGGGAAAAAACTTAATGCCATTATAGAGTAACTGTCTAATCGTGCCGGATGAATACGAATGGCTTTACTTAAGTTAAACCTTGCTTTTTGAGGCTGATGATTATCCCACAAATATTTTTTTCCAAGCATTGAATAATAGGAGCCTTCTTTTATTTTCGGGTTGTTTTGTTGCTTTAAAATGTCCAGCAATTCCTTTCCGCCAGCTTCAGTTATATTACCACTCCGAAATGCGCCGGATTTAATTTCATGAAATCTTTTCGTACGCCACTTTTCATCAATGCTGATGGATTCAGGGGCAAGCCTTACTTTGACCAGTATTTCCGGAAGATTACAGGCTTTTCCGTAGCCCAATAATTTTAACCACAAAAGATGATCTTCAAAAGCGTGGGCATGTATATTATAGCTTCCGGCTTTAAGCACCGGTTCTTTTCTGAACATCACCGAAGAATGGATCAATGGGCAATTTTTAAAAATTAAACGGCGGATATCTTCATCCCTGTACGCCGACATACGACCGGTAAAAACAAATTCACCGTTCATGTCTATATAGTCCACATTTGAACCAACAATTATATGATCAGGGTTATTTTTTAAAAACCCGTACTGCAGATTCAGGCGTCCGGACAGGCAGATATCATCTGCATCAAAACGGGCAATGATATCTGCCTTTGCATTTAAGAGGCCTATATTTAATGCGGCAGCAACGCCCTGGTTAGTTTGATTAATAAGTCTTATCCGTGTATCTGTAAAGGAATTGATCACTTGTTGGGTTCCATCTGTTGACCCATCATTGATGATCAGTAATTCAAAATCAGTGAATGTTTGATCTAATACCGAGCTTATAGCTTCGCCTATATATTTTTCTGCATTATAGGCAGGCATTAATACGGTTATTTTGGGGTCAGTTGACTTCATTGCCGTTTTTAATTTTTTTCTCTTTTATGTTCAGTAATAACAACAGCTCAAAAAAAATGATGATTGATAATTGTTCAAACCAATACTCAACAAAGAAAGCTCCCAGGGTAAATAAGACTAAAGGAATGGCATAGGATCCTCTTTTTAACTGTTTCGCAAAAAAAAACAGATAAAACCCGAAGAATGACAGCAGCCCGGTTAACCCGTACTCACTGATCAACTGATCGTAAGTAGAATTCGGGGTGTTAAGTATTGAATGAAAATTATCCGTATTGGTAAAATAAAATAAATAGAGATCGAGATGATTTAATTTAAAATCATTGTTGATATACCTGAATCGTTCAGGATACCCTCCGGTTATTTTCATAGAAGTGACCCTGAATGCCAGTTTAGAAGAAAAATTCCCAATCCCTGTTCCGGTCAGAATCTTAGCCGGCGTCTGCATAAAAAAGCGGGCCGTTTGCTGCAGGGCAATTAATTTTCCCGGCAATCCCGGCTGGTCCAGCTTACCGGCCGAAATGACCATTTCTGTATTATGTGTCTTCACAAATTGCAACAGTATCCGTTTAGCCTCATTTGTATCCCTCCTGTACTGGAACCTGGCCGTATGAATGTCGTCACCGGGAATTTCGGTTTTTTCTTTAGCTGCCGGCATAACAATTGATTTCTTCTTCTTTTCTTCCAATGAGACTGCAGCGAGACTATCAAGGTATGATTGAGCAATTTTCTGCTTTTTTTCATCTGCCGTTAAGCTGCTGTCAGGCCTTTGGGTGATGGGGATGTTGATTACAGCTGCTTTCCCTGTCCCGTCCTGTATATTAAAGAGCTTCCGGTATCCATCGGCCATGTAATCATTATTCTGTGGTGATACCTTTATCAAAAAAGCGGCAAACATTACGATGCATATAATGATCATACTTTTTTGTGTTCTATTACTCTGGAAAAAGAATAATAATATTAATATACCACAGAGCATGTGGTTCGTAATATTACTGCTTGTCAACAATAAAACAGCCATGCATAAAACAGTCATTATATGCTTCCCTTTCAGTAGAAAATAAATAACCCCAAAAGCATTTAACATGGCATTTGTAGTAGATGTGTCAAAACTTATTCCTTTAATATAATCTCCTGTTCCGATAAAATATTTTTGATAGTCTCCCTGGTAACGGTAGGCATTGATGGCCCCGGTCTCTACGACAATGGCTACGTAATTAAATAAAGAAACCAGGGCATTGAGGATAAAGAACAGAACAATAGTTCGATGAATAGTGGCGGGGTCGTTTTTTTCAACCGACAATTTTATTTGATGAACAGCCAGGATACATAGGATCCAGAAAAATATACCGGTCGCTAAAGCAAGGTCATAATTAATATTTCCCATCATGCCGCTTATAAACCAGTTAAATACTGCAATGCCAATCACCAAAAGATAAAAAAGTGGAAGGCGTGAATTCTTTATTGCAAATCCAAGTTTAAAGTTTGGGCGCAAAATGAAAACCAAGGTAAGTGCAGCAACCTTAACAACCAGTTTTACATTTAAAAAAAGTATCAGAAAGGCCAATAAAACCCAATCAACAGTATATATCCTGCTTTGAAGTCCGGCAACAGCTTGTTTTATATGCACCCTGATAATTTGCTAAGCGTTAAGGATCAGTTTAATCGGTTGTATAATAGAATCGTAAACACGTGGATTCAGGTTGCCTTATCGTTGCTTTGCTCTATAGCTAATTGCCAATCATTCCGGCGTATTTGTTTGGTCAGGAACAGGCAGCCAAAATATATTACAACAGCAGTAACAAGGATCAACCAGGTATTACTAAACCACCAATTTGCCAAAATACCCCCTCCAAGTGCATAAACCAATGGTAGTATAAAGCTAAAAATGCTTTTCCCGATTTTATAAAACCCTGAATACCTGAAAAATAATATTGCCTGAATAAAAAGCGTAAAAAGATATGCAGCAGCAGCACCTTCTCCTTTAATAAAGGGAATTAAAACAACGGTAGCAATAAGGTTAAAAATAAAGCAGATCAACGAAATGTAAAATATTTTTTTAAGGTTACCCAGGGCAAAACTTATTGTCCACAGGAAATTATTGAAATATAAAAAAGGCATACATACGGAAAGAATTAAAATGATGTATTTATTGACAGTTCCATATTTATTATCGGTGATGAAATCTATGACCGGTATCCATAAAATATTAAGTATTAAAGCAACCAGGCAGGCAATAATAATCTCAAAGCGTAATAAAATTAAAAGTTTATTCTTTTGACCACTTGTTATTTCACCCCCATTTTGAAATATTTTAGAAACCCTTGTAAGTAATACCGGGGCAATGATCAATAACGGTATTGAAGCGGCTTCAAAAACCTTATATGCAAAACTGTAATTTGCCAATATGATATTGGATGACAGCAATCCGAGGAGTATCCAGTCCATCCTGGTTATAGCAGTAGAGAATACGGAAACGCCCAACTGGGGCAATGACTCCTTAACAAGATCCATATAGTTTTTCATATCCCACCGGTACTTTACAGGGAATTTCAATTGATATTTTGTAATCAGCAAACAAAGCAACAGCTCTGCTAAATCCCCGGCAATAAAAATTATGATGACAATCTCCATACTCAATAAATGCAGGAAGGCAAATATCACTAAGGCGATACTCCGTAAAATATTTGAGCAAACAGACATATAGAGAAGGTTTTTAAACCTTCCCATCCCGGTAGCCAATTGTTTGAAGACTGTTGAAAAATAAATCATCAGCTTTCCGATACCTAATGCCAGCAATATTTGATGGGTTTGAAAAAAGTCCCTGAAAAACAAATTACCGATCAATAACAGCGCATAAAACAAAAGGCCGGAGAAAAAAACATGCATAGCATAAGCAGGAAAAATCACAGCGACATTATCCTGTGTTGCAATTTTTTTAATGACCACCTGGTCAATACCAAGGGATAACATGTTGAATATAGTAAGCAAAACAGCAAGGGACCAGTTAATTTCCCCAAAATCATTTTTTATGAGATTTACTGAGAGTATATAAAAAATAACAAGGCCGCAAAGCTGGTTAATGATTACCTGCAGTGAATTAAATGAGATATCATGAATGAATTTTTTTTTCATCGTAACCTCTGAAATAACTTTGAATAGGTCTGTGATCTAAAATTTATTGTCTTTTTTACCGGCAAATTCTCTAATTACATCATTATAAAAAGCAATATGCTGTTGTGCGGAATTGGTAACATTAAACTTTTCAGAAACTGATCTTTTACCTTCATCAGCTATTGTTTCTCTTAATTTTTTATCCGCTATCAATAAAGTAATTGCCCTTGCAACAGCATTTACATCATCCGGGTCTACAAGCAATCCGTTTTCGCCGTCCACAATCAACTCCGGGCCGGAGCATTTTTTTGTATAAATAACAGCGCATCCTGCAGCCATTGCCTCAAGCGGAGCCAGGGAAAAACATTCTGCATAAGAAGGGAATACTGCAATTGCAGCTGTTGCTAATTCAGTAAGCAGCGTTTCCCTTGAAACATGTCCATGAAAAGTAACAGAGTCTATCGCTTCTTTTTCAAGGATTTTCTTTAACTCGTTTACAGGCCCCTTCCCATATACATGTAATGTTACAGAAGGGAATTGACTTTTTACCAGGTTCCATGCTTTTAACAGAGAATAAATGCCTTTTTTTTTCACAAGAGCCCCTGTAAAAACCACTTTACTGTCAATTTTCTCTACCCTGCTGTTCAGGGGAATACTGATGGTATTATACAGAATAGTAAGATCTTTTGCAATGCCAAATAAGTTTTTAGTTTCACCGGCAGTATACAGGCTAACAGCGGATATCATATCTGCCCTGTTTAAAAGATCTTTTTCTGAACGAAATATATTTTTGTGTAAAGGACTATTCATTTCCTTCCTGAAATAACTGTATGACCCATGTAATTTTACTACCAGTGGGATTTTAAATGCCGGAACATGAATGGTTGTTAAACTATTATGCAAAAAAGTATTCCAATCCGGTATTTCAATGATATCTATATGATGTTGTTCAATTATATTTTTAATGAAATTAAAAAAACGGGTACTTGAAATCCTTGTATCCCAATGTAAAAGCGTTGAATATTTTAAACACTTCCGGAATAGTATATCAGTAATTGAATAATTATTCTTTATCAATCCTATATCGGTCATGTATCTTAACCGCCATACTTTTATTCCCTGGTCTTCTTCATAATTAGCCTGTGCGTAACCATGCGGATATAAACCAACCGTGTATATGTTGTGTCCCTGTCTTACCAGTTCTCTTCCGAGGACCTGTACCATTGTTCCGATTCCACCAGTTTTACCAGGGGGGAATTCTTCACATATGAATAGAATATTCATCGACGCCTAATACTGCTTAATTTATTTTTATTATTTCCGTCTAAAGTTAAGGCAATAAACTATACCTGCTTTATTGTACAAGGTTCTGCTGAATAAAGAGGACCTATCAAAATATCACAACCGGAAAGAGGTAACCTTTTATTATTTCTTACACCATGGAGTCAAAAAAGGAGCGCTCAAAATATCAATTTTTAAAAATGGCAGGCCAAAATGTTTCCAGGTCCACTATATTTACTTACTACTTATACTGGTTTAAAAATAAACAACCTAAACCTGATGGCAACTCTCCCGGCATTTCTTACGATTTATCACTGAAGATATTTTAACCAAAAAAACATTTTTATGAGAAAGTTACTATTTCTTTTTTTTATTCTTTTAAGCATGGACTCAATGGCCCAGGTTGACAGTTCATCAAACTCGCTGATGAATGAGCTGGATATTAAAACCACAACTGCCCCCGTTAATAAACCGGCACAGGTCTTTTTATCACAAAGGCTGATCAATGCCAATACCGTGGAGGTATTACCCAGGGGCTACCTGGAGTTTAAAGTGGTACACAATTTTGGCGATATTGGCGGTACCTATGGAGGTATCAAAAATGCTTTTGGATTGGATAATTCTACGGATATCAAGATCGCTTTTACGGTTGGGCTTGCAAAAAACTTTAACCTGATGATATCCCGTAACAAAGGTGCCGGCGCTGTAAATCAATTGTGGGAACTGGCATTAAAATACAAGTTCCTGCAACAGGTGGAAAAGGACCCCTCCCATCCGGTATCCCTGGCTGTATTTGTTAACGGGGTTATTTCATCACAAACAGCAGATACAAACGCAAATACAATTAATACTTCTGAAAAACATTATAATAATTTTTCAGACCGCCAGAGCCAGGTAATGCAACTGATGATTGCCCGAAAATTTGGCAACATCATCAGTTTACAGTTAAACCCTACTCTTGTACATACCAATTATGTGGTGCCCGGGGATCAGAAAAGTGTTTTTGCCCTCGGGGGCGCTGTTCGGGTGCCTATTTATAAAAAATTTGTTTTTATCGCCGACTACTTTCATGCCTTCCGTTCACAAAGCAGTATCAATATTTTAAAGGGTCAAAACGTATTCCTGCATGATGTGTTTGGTGTTGGTCTTGAGTTATTGACTCTTGGGCATGTTTTTCATGTAAATTTTACCAATGCCGGCAGTATATTAGAAAACCGGTTTATCCCCCGTACAACCCAATCCTGGGGTAAGAGCGAGTTCCGCTGGGGTTTTACAGTTGCCAGAAATTTTATTGTATTCAAGGATAAAAAGAAAAAATAATTCCCTGCTGATAACTAAAAAACCAAAGGCTTCTTAATTAGAGGCCTTTGGTTTTTATAACGAAGGAATCATCAATAGATGTTGATCACTTTGCTTTTGCAAACGGGTTTACGGTAATAGTAAATAAAACACCCGAACTGCTCAGTTTTACTTTACCCTGGCCCACACCGGCTAATGGAAGCTTTATATAAGGCTCTGCCTGTGCAGAAACCCACCTATTAAAGCGGTATTGGTAACCTGCAGAAAGTGTTAGTACGGCAAAATAGTGTTTATTTTCGTTCTCTATTTCTTTTTTATATTGATAGGTTTGCCCATAATTTTTATACACGTAATCGTATTTCTCATTTTTCATCAGGAAAGAAGAAAGACCGGCATTACCAAACCAGTTATGCTTTTTGCGCTGCCATAAATGATAACTTATACTAACCGGTATTTCATAAACCTTACAAACAGCATTCACTTCATAAAGACCCGGATAAGAATACCCGCCCGATGTGTGGTACTGATCCGGTTCAGCCGTATATATTTTATTTGAAACATAAAAACCGGCCCGAACAGTAATTCGCTTTTTAAATGTATAGCTGAGGCCTGCACCATAGATCAATGTTATTTTACCAGGCTTGTCTAATGTAATAAAACTAAGGTCGGGGCCCGCAGATAATGTGATACCAAAATTACCGGCCGGATTTTTCCTGGTTTTATTTTTATCAGGTGTTGAAGAAGTTTTATTTTCTCTAATAGCTACTTCCTTTTCTTTATTAATGCCGTCCGTTTTGAGGGTGTCATTTTTAGGTTCACCTGCCCTTATATTTTCTTCCTGTTTAAGATCTGCCGTAACCACTGTAATATTTTCATTACTTTCCGGTTCCGCAGCAGTAATAACAATATTCATTTTATCAACGGTGTTGCCGGGAGCTGGTACACTGTTTTTCATTTTTTGTTTTTTGTTTTGCAACAGTTCATCTGATCGTTCTGCTGCCGTAACCTTTATGTTTGATCTAGCCTTACTTACCAAGGATGGTCTTTTATTTTTTTCAGGGGACCCTGTTCCGCTGTTATTCTTCAGTAGTTTGCCGGAAGCATTGTTTTCCGGATCAAGGGTAACAGGTACTGTAGTATTTTTATTTACCGGGTCCCGGGTATGATCATTTACAGACGTTATCTTCTGCGTAGATGGCTGACCCGGCAGTTGTTTATCTTTTTCTATAACAACCTTACTTACAGTAATAATATCACCGGAATTTCGGGTGCCCTGGCCAGTCGTATTTTTATTGCCGGGATCTTCCATATTTGTATTCGCCGGTGATGTAGTTTTTGTAAATGATTGGTTTGCTGATGGTTTATCTGTTTTATTTTCAGCCATGCCTGTACTTCCGGAATTTTCATTACCTGCGAAATAGGTAATGGCAAAAAAAGCTCCGCCGCCTAACAACAGAAAGAATAACAGGAAGAAAATAAATCTTCTCCTGTCCTTTTTTTGCGGCAGGTGTTTATCCAGCTTTTTTTCCATCCTGGCCCATGCTTTATCATTATAGGCCGGGTGGTGTTTATCCACGGCATCCCTTATTATATGGTCCAATTCTTCATCCAACATTTTTTATTTCGGCTATTTGATTTTGAGTAAATAGTATTTTTTGCAGTTGCTTTCTGGCCTTTGCCAGGTTTGATTTTGACGTGCCTACAGAAATGCCCAACTGGTCTGCGATCTCTTCATGACTGAATCCTTCCACAATAAAAAGGGTTAACACTGTTCTGTATGCAGGAGAAAGTTTTTGTATGAAACTGATGATCTCATCATAAGAAACCTTATCCAGCCCGTTTTCCCCGCGTACTGAAGTTTGAACGGAGGCAATATCCAGTTCACCAACCACCCGGTGTTTTTTATTTTTTCTGAAATGATCGATGGCTGTACAAACCATGATCTTGCGAAGCCATCCTTTAAAGGAATTTATTTCATTGGTATAAGCCGGTTTATAACGGTGTACTTCTTTGAATATTTTAAGAAACCCGTCATTTAATATCTCTACAGCATCGTCTTCATTATTGGCATAACAATCACAAATGGCCATAGCATATCCATAGAAAGAGTTGTAGATTTTTTTTTGGCTCTCTCTTTCATTAAGGGCACAGCCCCTGATGTACAGGCTTAATTCATCTGCAGAAAGCAATGGCTCGTATTTAGTTTCTTTAATCGTAAAATTCGGTTATAAGGTTGCTTTTTTTAAAAGTTACCGTTTTTCTATGAATTGTACAACAATTACCGTTAATGGGTTAAGTTTTAAGCATCTGTAAAAGAATTAAAATGGATATTGAAGCTGTGCCAGGAACCCCCGTTTGAAAGGTAGCCTGAAAGATTCATGTCGAAATGGTTCAGTCAGTTGGGCATTCTTGCAGTCAGGGAATCTTTTTTAAGGTTTAGCAAGTATGTAGCCCCGACAGGAATCGAACCTGTATCTAAAGTTTAGGAAACTTCTATTCTATCCATTGAACTACGAGGCCAATCAAATAAACCTATTTGCTGACTTGCCTAACGGCAGGCAGGTATGCCAATAAGTAAATCGGACAGCAAAAATAAAGGATTGTCGCTTATCTTTGCCATCCAAATTTTATACAATCATGAAGTGGTTGAATGTAATAATTAAATACCGTTTATGGCTGGGCATTGTTATGCTGGCACTGGCCATTTTTACCCATATACAAACCAGTTTCTGGCCTTCTTTTGTATTATACCTTATTGCTGTTATAGCCATTGTCGGTCATTTTTTATTTGGCCCTATGCGTTTAATACAGGGCTATATGGAAGATGGTGATATGGAAGGGGCCAAAAAAGTGGTTAACTCAATATGGTTTCCGGCCATCCTGATAAAACCGGTCAGGTCTGTTTATTATACCATAAAAGGTAACCTGGCCATGGTAGACCAGGATTATGATGGGGCAGAAAAATTAATGAAAAAAAGCCTTGCCCTCGGCGGAGGTGCATTAACTAAACAGGCTGAAGGACCCAATAAACTTCAGCTGGGTATGTTGTGTATGCAAAAAGGAAATATTAAAGAGGCCGAAAGCTATATACGCCAGGCTATAAGAGCAGGTTTACCCGATAATGAAAATAATGCCGCTGCCTACCTGCAATTATGTTCTATTATGATGAACAAAAGGGAATTCAGGGCGGCAAAGGAATACTTCCGGAAAGCAAAAGGCTTTAAACCAACAACCCCCCAAATTGTAGACCAGATAAAACAGATTGAGAAGTATATAACGAGGATGCCGGGATAATTGATTTGATGATGAACTGATTTGGTGATTTGAAAATGAAAAATTGCCCTATCACCAAATTGTCAAATCGATCACATTTTACCAAACAATGATTCTGCTTTCTTAAACCGGTAATCAAATATTCCTTTTAATTGTTTCTGCACTAATATTTCATTTGCTATATCTCCTAAAAACCATAGAGGAAGTTTATAGTGTATTATATCCGTCATTTCCACTCCTCCTTCAATAACTTTAAAATGATGCTGGTGGTGCCACATACTGTATGGGCCATAGCGCTGTTCATCCACAAAATATTTTTTATCTTCCATATGAGTTATTTCTGTCATCCAATACAACGGAATACCCAATAACGGGCTTACTTCGTATTCAATAACCTGTCCGGCATACATTTTATCTCCATGATACTTTGATATTATTTTAAATCCCAGGTTATCCGGTGTTATTTCCTTCAAATTTTCAGGACTGCTGAAAAAATGCCAGGCCTCGTCAAGGCTGATGGGGATCTTCTGTATTGTCTTAAGCGAATAAACTTTACTCATAGCCCTTATAACAACAGCTGCCATATTTTGTTCGGCAAAAGAGGTACCGGGTATCGGCTATCCAGTATCTTTGGCTTATGCGTCAATACCGTGATATATTGCAAAATAAGTTTGCTGAAGAATATAAAAAATTAAATAATGAACAGCGCAGGGCCGTAGATACCATCGATGGCCCGGTAATGGTGATCGCAGGGCCGGGCACCGGCAAAACACAGATCTTAGCCGCCCGGATCGGAAAAATATTATTGGATACGGATGCCCTGCCCGAAAATATTCTTTGCCTTACCTACACCGATGCAGGGACCATTGCCATGCGCAAACGGTTGCTGCAATTCATCGGCGCAGACGCTTATAAAGTAAACATCTACACCTTTCATGCTTTTTGTAATGATGTGATACAGGATAATTTACACCTGTTTGAAAAAAAATCGCTGGATGCCGTTTCGGAACTGGAAAGTATTGAATTGTTTAAACAACTGATTGATGCATTTCCCAAAGGCCATCCGCTAAAAAGATACCGCGGCGATGTGTATTACGAGATCAACAACCTGCGCCATTTATTTTCATCCATGAAAAGGGAAGGTTGGACTGCTGCATTTATCAACCAACGGATTGATGACTACATTACCGATTTGCCCAAACGGGATGAATATATTGCCAAACGAAAAGTAAAAGAATTTAATAAAGGCGATGTACGTACCGATAAGATT
Source organism: Chitinophagaceae bacterium (assembly GCA_031414035.1). GTDB lineage: Bacteria > Bacteroidota > Bacteroidia > Chitinophagales > Chitinophagaceae > Ferruginibacter. The sequence continues at coordinate 22,021 of JANOGE010000197.1, forward strand.
GAAGAGGAAAAAGAAAAAATGGAAAAACTGCAGGCTGCCGTAAATGAGTTTGCCCATTTTCAAACCCTGATGCGGGAAAAAAACCGGTATGATTTTGATGATATGATCAATTGGGTGATCACGGTTTTTGAAGAACACAGGAATGTACTGGCCAATTACCAGGAAAAATTTCAATACCTGCTGGTGGATGAATACCAGGATACCAGCGGGACCCAAAACAAACTGGTGCAATTACTGATCAGCTATTGGGAGAAGCCCAATGTATTTGTGGTGGGTGATGATGACCAGAGCATCTACCGTTTTCAGGGCGCCAATGTAGAGAACATGCTGGAATTTGCAAACCGCTACACCAATCACCTGATGACAGTGGTATTAACCAGCAATTACCGGAGCACCCAACCCATTCTGGATATTTCCAAAACACTGATCAGCAGAAATGATGAAAGACTGGTGAAACAGATTGATGGGTTGAGCAAGGAACTGATTTCGTCCAATGAAGTGGTCAGCGGATTAACCAACAACCCCATTATACACGAATACAATTCTGTCAAAGATGAGATGGCAGATATATCGAACCGGGTATCTGATCTGATAGAACAAAAAACGGAGCCGGGAAGGATCGCCATTATCTATAAAGAAAATAAATACGGTGAAGAACTGGCAACTTACTTCAGGTTAAAAAATATACCGGTTTACAGCAGGCGGAGCATTGACGTGCTGGTGCATCCTTTTACCAATAAAATTGTACAACTGCTGCGATACCTGAATGCTGAGCATGACATTCCTTATGGCGGCGATGAAATGTTATTTGAGATTCTGCATTTTGATTTTTACAAAATCCCTCCGATAGAAATTGCCAAACTAACCGTTGAAACAAATTCACTGAAATATAAAGGCGAACTGACTTCCATACGCAAACGCTTATCGGACAAAGCAAATAAACCTGCAAAAGACCTGTTTGATACCGGCATTCATGAAGGGTTGAAGCAATTCAGTTTCATGATGGAAAAACTGGTCGCCGATGTAACCAATACCACCTTACAGGAATTGTTTGAGCATATCATTCAAAATGCAGGTATTTTAAATTACATCATGCAGAGCAATGATAAGATTGCACTGATGCAGTTGCTTACTGCACTGTTTGATTTTATTAAAGATGAAACCGGCAGAAATCCAATATTAAATCTGAAAGAACTGATCAGCACATTTGACCTGATGGAAAAAGAAGACATTGCATTACCCATGAATAAAGTGGCAGGTACCGATAAAGGAGTTAACCTGCTGACCACACATGGCAGTAAGGGACTCGAGTTTGAATATGTTTTTTTTGCCGGCGTTAACGCATCAATCTGGGAGAAAAAACGAAAACCGGGCGGGGGTTATAAATTCCCGGATACCCTATTTACATCTCAACCTGCCTCCACGGATGAAGAAGAATTGCGCCGTTTATTTTATGTGGCAATAACCCGTGCTGAAAAACACCTGTACATCTCTTATGCAACATTTAAAAATGATGGCAAAGAACTGGAGCCGTCCATGTTTATTGCCGAAATCCTGGAAGTGCATGATCTGCCTGTTGAAAAAATAATATTGACAGAAGAACAGCAAATAGAATTTGAATTGTTGCATTTTACCGCACAGGCACCGGAGATTGAGCAGGCTGAAGAAGATTTCATTACATCCATCCTGGATAAGTTTGTAATGAATGTAACGGCGCTCAACAGCTATTTGAATTGCCCGTTGAATTTTTATTACCGCAATCTCATTCGCATTCCTTCAGGCAAAAGTGAAGCCACCGAATTTGGAAGTGCCATACATTATGCATTGGAAAAACTTTTCCGTAAAATGTCCGAAGGCGCCCGTGGCCAGGATGGCGGAAAAGAAACCTTTCCGCCTAAAGAAGAAATGATCGCTGATTTTAACTGGTATATGCACAAACACCGTGAAAATTTTACCAAAGAAGCTTTTAAACGGCGGATGGAATATGGTGATGAAGTGCTGCGTAATTACTATGATAAATATGTAATTACCTGGAATAAAGTGGTGGCCGTAGAACGCAACATCAGGGGCATTACTTTTAATGGTGTCCCCCTAAAAGGCAAATTGGATAAACTGGAATTTAACGGCAAAGAAGTAAATGTGGTCGATTATAAGTCGGGCAATATTGAAAATGCCATACCAAAAATGAAACCCCCTTCTGATAAAGACCCCAATGGGGGCGACTACTGGCGACAGGCTGTTTTTTACAAAATACTGGTTGATAATTATGAACAGAAAGACTGGAAAGTGATCAGCACTGAATTCGATTTTATTGAGCCGGATAAAAAAGGAGAATACCGGAAAGAAAAGATGGTGATCAATCCCCAGGATATAGAAACGGTAAAACAACAGATCACTGAGGTATGGAATAAAATACAATCCCGTGATTTTTATACCGGCTGTGGAAAACAGGATTGCCACTGGTGCAACTTTGTAAAAAATAATCAATTAGCCATGGCATTGCATGATCTTGATAATGATGAAGTTATATAGTAATATTCAAATCCTGCCATATTAAATTTAATATCAATTACTCAAAAAAGGTGAATAGACCCTTTGATTCCGGATTTGAAAACTATACATTTACTATTCCCTTATTACCAAAACCAACTGTCTTGAAATTTTATCACAACGTAAAGAGCTTTTTTTTGATAGGCACCCTGCTCATTTTTAGCCAGTCTTCCTTTGGTCAATTAGCTGCGGGATTCATTGTAAATGGCCAGGCCGTTATTGAGGGTGATACTATTAACGTATGCCGTTTAAACAGTTTAAATTATCAGTCAACAGCAACTGGTTTTACAACCATTAACTGGCAATTTAGAAATGGTACCCCGGCCGGCTCCGTTGTTGTTGCTCCACCACCAATTTTTTATAATACAAATGGTATTGACAGTACCATTCAAATTGTATCAGACGGGATCAGTTTCGATACTTTTTTCGTAAAGATCAAGGTTACGAGTACACTTCCAACTGTAGATTTTACACATCTCAATAATATTTGCTCGGGTATTCCCATACAATTTAATTCAACGGTAAACAGTGGTACGCCACCCTATATATATGCCTGGACCTTTGGTGGAGGAGGCACATCAAATCTGGCAAACCCGCTGCATACCTTTACCGCATTGGGTTGTGGCACATCTAATTTTAATAACTCATTAACGGTAACGGATGCCACCGGTTGTGCAAGCACTGTTGTTACACACCCGGTAAATATTCTGCAGGCACCCGATGTTGAATTACAGGATCCGGATCCCGTCTCCCCTTTTAGCAATTGTGAGAATTCACCTACAAACGAAAATCCGCTTTTCCCTTTAACCGTCAATAATATTTCCCCGAGTGCAGGTTGTATCAGCAGCTATACCCTTAATTGGGGCGACGGAACACCGACTCTAACCGGTTTAACAAACGCCAGTTTTCCATTGAATCATACGTACACCACAATAGGTTCTTTTAACCTTGTAGTAACGGCTTTAGCCAACAATGGCTGCAGCAGTTCCAAAACATATACAGTAGCAAACCAAACCAACCCTGCCGGCAGTTTGGGTACTTTAGGATCAACATCCAATTTATGTACCCCTACCATAGTACCTTTTACCATTAGTAACTGGCAAATTAATTCTACAGGCACTGTGTATGTTTTAAATTTTGGAGATGGACCCCCGCTCATACGGAACCATCCGCTGAACCCCGGTTTTACCACAGATACCATCTATCATACGTACACTGTTTCATCGTGCCCTGCACTTAGCTTTACTGCAACATTAACCATATTCAATGCCTGCGGCAGTACCCCTTATACAGCTGGTAACATACAGGTAAGGACAAAACCAACCGCAGCATTTACCGTGTCGCCAAATCCCGCCTGCATTGGCCAAATCGTTTGTTTCACCAATACGTCAATGCCGGGTGCCGGCGTTAACTGTTCTACCACCGCCGGTTTTATATGGAATTTTGGTGATGGCAGCCCCAACAGTAATGTAATGAATCCCTGTCATATTTATACAGCTCCAGGTACTTATACGGTTACCCTTACCGGCACCAATTTTTGTGGATTTTCAACCACTACCAGGCAAGTATGTATTACCGGGCCTCCAACCCCTTCTTTTATACTTGATACGTCAAACGGTTGCATCCCATTTGCAGTAAATGCCACCAATACAAGTACCGATCCTGCTGTTTGCGGTAATGCAACTTATTTATGGACTGTTGTGTATGTGGCAGGTAATTGTGGAACTTCTTCTTCCTGGGGTTTTACTAATGGAACCACTGCAACTTCTATAAACCCTTCTTTTGTTTTTAATAACCCGGGAACTTATACCATCACACTTGCCGTTATTAACCCCTGCGGTAGTTTTACAACTAACAAAACGGTAATTATAAAAAAACCACCAACCGTTGCTGTAACTAATATTCCAAATGCCTGTGGCACGGTAACCATTAACCCGACTGCAACAGTTGATGCCTGTAGCCCTCTTGCGCCAACGTATGCATGGACTTTTCAGGGAGGTGTACCGGCAACAGCTACCACACTGAATCCAGGTTCTGTTATATTTTCGGGAGTTGGCACACACATTGTTTCCTTATCTGTTACGAATGAATGTGGAACTATAACCAACAGTACCCAGTTTACCATTGATACCGTATCAACAGCTGATGCAGGGCCTGTTCAAAATTTATGTGGCACTACGGTTACCATGGCTGCTGTTGCACCCGTTATTGGTACAGGTACATGGACACAGGTAAGCGGCCCAAATACAGCAACTATTACAACAGCATCTTCGCCTAACACAACAATTACGGGGATGATACCGGGCACATATGTTTTCAGGTGGACGATCGTCAATGTAAACTGTACAAGCATTTCTGATGTTACTATTGTAATTGTAGCAGGGCCAACCCCTGCAGTTGCTGGGCCCAACCAGGATCTATGCCTCGTCACTTCAACAACCATGGCAGCCAATACCCCTGTAATTGGAACGGGGCTATGGACATTGGTGAGCGGGCCTCCGGGATCTGTGATCACTACTCCTGTATCTCCCACGACAACTGTTACCGGTTTAATGCCTGGTGTATATATTTTTAACTGGACAACAAGTTTTAGCAATTGCACCCCCAGCTCCAGTAATGTACAGGTAACAGTTTTTGATAACCCAAGTGTATCAAATGCCGGAACCAACCAGGTGATATGTGCATCAATTGCAACATTAAGCGGCAACGTTCCGGTTACAGGAACCGGGCTTTGGATTTATGTAAGTGGTTCTGCAGGGTATAATATAACTAATCCTTTATCTGCTACAACTACCGTTACCGGATTAATACCGGGTACATATTATTTTAGATGGAGCATTAGTAATGGCGCATGCCCTGCGAGCAACGATACGGTAGAAATAATTGTGAGTGCAGATCCTACTATAGCTGCAGCAGGTCCAGATCAAACTTTATGCGCAGCAACCACCACCACTCTGGCAGCTAATACGGCCGTTATTGGTGCAGGTATTTGGACCTATGTAAGCGGTCCCGGAGGATCTAATATAACCAATCCGGCTTTACCCTCCAGTACCATTACAGGTTTAGTAACCGGGGTATATGTTTTCAGGTGGACGATAACCAATAGTGTTTGCCCTTCCACCACAGATGATGTGCAGCTCACTGTTTATGATGATTTACAGAACCAGGTAAGTGCTCCTGTTGTAACCATTTGTGCCGGACAATCCATTACCATCAACGGGGCAAATCCAACTGGTGGTAACGGAATTTTTGTTTATCAATGGGAACAAAGTCCGGATGGTATTAATTGGATAGCGGCTTCAGGTGCATCAACTTTACAAAATTATACCGCTACGTTAACTGTTTCAACTTACTTCAGGCGAAAGGTTACCTCATTACCCTGCGAAACATTTAGTAATATTATTTTTATTAATGTGCAGGCCGCCGTGGCGAATAATATTATATCCGCCGATCAAAGTATCTGCACCAATACTGCTGCAGCAACAATTAATGGCAGCATACCAACTGGTGGTAATAATATATATACCTACATATGGGAGGATAGTACAACTATTAGCGGAGCCTGGATAATAATTGCGGGAGCTACAAATATAAATTACAACCCGGGTATATTAACCCAAACAACTTATTACAGGCGCAGGGTAAGCACTTCACTTTGTAATGGCCCGCAGCAAAATATTTCTGTGCCGGTAACCATTACAGTAAATGAAGATTCCAGGGCAGTATATACAGCATCGCCATTAACAGGATGTGCGCCATTTGATCTTTCAACGGTTATTAATGTAACCCCCTTCCCTGACAGGAACGGGCTATATAGCTGGTATGCTGATGGTGTGCTGTTTGGAAGTAATACCACCGGTGTTTTCCCGGGACTTACAATGAATATACCCGGTGGCGATACTATTATTAAATTAGTTACTACCAGCCAGTTTGGATGCAGGGCCGATAGTATTGAACGGCAATTTTTTACTTTCTCCACAGCTATCGCACAGTTTAACCGTGCCCCGGGCAATGGTTGCGGACCACTGGCGGTTACGTTTATCAATACCTCCAATATATTTACAGGCACCCAGTTCTTCTGGAATTTTGGAAATGGTGTTACCAGTATACTGCCCCAACCCGGCACCATAGTTTATAATATCAACCCAATGTTCAGAGATTCCACTTATTACATCACTTTAAAAGCATACAACGGCTGCGACACCACCGTTTGGTTAGATAGTGTAAGGGTAAGAGCCGACGCCAAATCACGTTTTGGCGTAGATACTACGTTTGGTTGCTCACCTTTCACCGCACATATTACCAATACTTCCTTAGGCGGACCCTCTACTTATTATTGGGATTTTGGAAACGGAACCTACGACACAACCTATACACTCACTTCTTTTAATGTTGTTTATAATACCGGCATTACCGACACTTTTACCATAAGGCTTATTGCCGTAAATGAATGCAGAAGCGATACCAGTTATATAACTTTAGTAGTAGCGCCCAATATCATTCAACCGCAAATAAGTGCAAGTGGCAACCAGTTGTTTGGCTGTGTACCGCATACTGTTACATTTAATAATGCCAGCACGGGGGCCACCAATTTAATCTGGAACTTTGGTGATGGCAGCCCTTTAGTAAATACTTCTGCACAGCAATCAACGGTACAGCATACTTATATTTCGGCCGGGATATTTGCTGTGAGTGTACGATTGCTAAATGGGTGTAGCGACACCACCGTTTACCTTCAGATAGAAGTATTTGCAAGACCAATAGCCAATTTTATTACCAATGGAACTGTTTTTTGTGCAGGCGACACGGTAATATTTACCAATATTTCACAAAATGCCAATGCCTGGAGGTGGGACTTTGGTGATGGAAATATTTCTTCGTTGCAAAACCCAACCCATACTTATGCCACCGGAGGAACGTACACCATTACTTTGTGGGCAGATAAAGTAATAACCCAGGGAATTGTTTGCAGCGACACCAAACAATTTACGATTACAGTTACCAGTAAGCCCCCTGCCAATATTTCGTCCAATAGCGCAGGGCCGCATTGCATTCCTTATACTTTAACAGCGGCTGCTTTAGGGTTGGGTAACGAAACAGCTACCTGGTACATTACGGATACCACTGTAACGCCATCAGTAATTGTAATTAATGGTATCAATGCACAATACACTTATCAAAACCCGGGAACCTTCAGTGCCAAATTAGTTGTAGTGAACAGTGCCGGATGTGCAGACAGTGCTGTAATTAATTTTACCGTAAAAAATAAACCATTCTCTGCATTTGCCCCTTTAAATGTAAGTACCTGTAAAAACGATACTACCCTTCTGCACATCAACAATACAACCTATACCGGTTTTGATCCCCTGCAGTACAGGTGGTTTGTAGATAACCAGCTTGTTGCCACCAGCGTTAATCTTATATACCAATATGTGTTAGGTGCTTTGCCACTACCTTATACTTTTAATACCTTACTGGTTACTTCAAATACTTTGGGATGCAGCGATACCGCCAGGGGAACTGTTATAATGCAACAGCCACCAAAAGCATTGTTCAATTTCAATAATCAAAATACCTGTGTACCTTTTCCTTTGCAAATTACCAACACAGCTACCGGTACCACTTCATACAAGTGGCTGTTAAATGGAGTGCAGGTGAGTACAGCAGTTTCACCAACATTCCTTATCACGCAGCCGGCAACTCAATACATCATTACTTTAATTGCAGACAATAATTTTGGATGTAAGCCCGATACCCTTACCCGCTCCTTTATGACTTTACCAAAACCCAGGGCATTATTTACGGTAAGTGATTCTTTAGGTTGTAACGGTTCCTTAAATGTTGCAGTAAACAATCAAACAACCGGCGCCAATAATTATACCTGGATATGGAGCGACGGCTCACCCAACAGTAATTTCATCAATCCCACACACTTGTATACTGTATCAGGGAATTTTCCCATTATTTTAATTGCAGGTGATGGTACCTGCCGTGATACAACATCACTAAATGTGAGGATAGCCAATAAACCTCTTGTAAATTTCAGTGTAAATAAAACAGAGGAATGTGGCAGTGTTTCGGTAAGCTTTACTAATTTAAGCACTCTGTCATCAGCTTATTTGTGGGATTTTGGTGATGGAACTTTCAGCAATCAAATTAATCCGGTAAAAATATTTCCACCAAGAGCAACCCCTTATACGGTTAAACTGGTGGCCACCGGCACTTATGGATGTAAGGATTCTTTGACAAAAGCAAATTTAGTTCTGGCCAAGCCTTTACCCGTTCCGGCTTTTGTGGTAAGCCCGGGTAATATTATTGCAGTACCTAACTATACGTTTAATTTCATTAATACCACACCGCAAAATAACAACTACCGCTTCTTCTGGAAATTTGGTGATAATGGTATCCCGGCTACAACACGTGATGCATCACACCGCTATCTGGATACCGGTAAATACCTTGTTAGCCTGATAGTGTTTGATAATATTTCTAATTGTACAGATACAGTATCCCAGTTTGTACAAATAACCGGGTTCCCCGGATACCTTTATGTGCCTAATGCATTCCAGCCCGGTAGCCTGCAGCCCATATTAAAAACATTCTTACCGATTGGAACAGGCCTGGCCACTTACCGACTGCAAATATTTACTACATGGGGTCAAAAAGTTTTTGAAACGAACAAACTTGATACAAAAGGAGCACCCAATGAAGGCTGGAACGGGCTTTACAACGGAAAAGAAAATTATAACCAGGGGAAATCGGTTCAGCAGGATACTTATATATGGCGTATTGATGCTGTGTTTAAAAATGGCACGGAATGGAAAGGAATGTCATATCCAAATCAATCGCAGGAGAAAAGGGTTGGTACGGTTACTATCATCAGATAAACGACGGCTTATAAAAATATTCGTTTCCTAAATAATGTAATGATGAAAAAAATTGTAACTGTTTTTTTATTGGGAATTTCCTTTTTACCTGCATTGCAGGCACAGGATCCAATTTACACCCAGGGTTTTATGGCGCCTGTTTATTTGAACCCCGCAGCTACAGGTATGGCTGATTATGATCTTAGGGTATCAGCCGTTTACCGCAGGCAATGGCTTATAGTACCATCGGGTATGCAATACTTTACCTTAGCCGTTGACAAATACGTATTTGAACACAACATAGGAATAGGATTAATGGTAAACAAGGAACAGGAGGGATATATAAAAAGGCTGGGGTTTCATAGTACGTTTTCAAAATTACTTTGCTTTGGCAGTCACCGTCTGAGCCTTGGCATACAGGCTGGAATAATTAACCGGCAGGTAGATTATGATAAATTATGGTTTGCAGACCAGATCAATAACGAGGGTATCATCAGTAACCTCCCCTCCCAGGTATCCCCTAATGTAAATAATAAAAAGTGGTTACCGGATTTTGCTGCAGGGGCAATGTGGGTGCATAACAGTGGTTTAATGATCGGTGGCAGTGTGCATCATCTTAATCAACCTGATGAATCTTTTAGTAATGCAGAAGAAAGTAAATTGCCCAGGCGATTAACACTTATTACCAGGTACCCGCTTGTTATAGGTGAAAATAAATTATGGGACGATGACGTATTACTGGTACCCGGTGCCGTTTATTCTATGCAACGTAATAATAAAGCGCTGCTTTTAGGTGCCGAAATTAAAACCCATTATATTAACCTTGGCCTCTGGTACAGGAACAATATAGATTTCCGCCGCAGCGATGCATTCTGTGTAACCATCACACTGGATAATTTTCTTGGTGGTAATGATTATAATAACCCCAATAAAATAAAAGCGGGTTTTGCATATGATGCCACCACCAATGGTGCTGGTTTTTCCCGTACAGGAGGCAGCAGTGAAGGTGCTTTTAACTGGGAGCATTTGTATAATCCGGAAGCCACCTCAGACAACAGGTGCAGCCCAAGCACCCGAAACTCGGTGGCATGCCCCCCCAATCTTTACCGAAGGATTTTTTAATGTTTCAAAATACCTTCTTTACCAACTGATCTGCTTAGCAGGAATTTATTTTATTGTTAATTCAGGATTAGTAGAAGTTTATGATTTGCTAAAACGGATTAGTAGCGGAAACCATTTAAGTTTGCAGTTCAATAGCATTAAATGAAAGTATCGCATTTTTTATACCTGCTGCTTACTTTTTCGATCTGGATCATTCTTATAACTTATAGCAGTGGATGTGCCCAGATAGGCGCCCCTACCGGTGGGCCAAGAGACAGTATTCCTCCCCGGCTGGTAAACGCTTCACCAAAAGAGAACAGTATCAATGTCACCGGCAACAAAATAACGCTAACCTTTAATGAATATGTAGAACTGAAAGAAGTACAAACCAATGTATTGATCTCACCAAATCCAAAAAAAACACCAGCCATTGAATTTAAACTGAAAACAGTAACTGTAAAACTGAAAGACAGTTTATTACCCAATACAACCTACAGCATTAATTTTGGTAATGCCATCGTAGATATTAATGAAGGAAACCCGTTAAAGGAATTTACCTATGTTTTCTCTACAGGTAATACAATAGATTCATTAACATTTACCGGTAAAGTAATAATTGCCGAAACGGGCAAGGCCGACAGTACATTAATTGCAATGCTTTACCGTAATGCAGATGATTCCTCCGTTCAAAAAAGAAAACCGGACTATACGGCCAGGCTTAAAGGAGATGGCCATTTTATTTTTTATAATTTACCCCCCGGAAATTTTAATGTTTATGGCTTAAAAGATGGCGATGGCGGCAAAACGTATAATTCAAAAAAGGAGTTATTTGCCTTTAGCAATAATGCAATAAATGTTACTGCAAACACAGAGCCGGTATTATTGTATGCTTCTGCAGTTGAAAAGGAAAGCAAGGGAACAACAACTCAAAAACCGGCTGGTCCCGATAAAAAATTAAAGTACATTGCATCCCCTGCCTGGCCATTCCTTGATCTGCTAAGCCCTTTAGAGATCAGCTTTAACAAGCCCCTGAAAAAATTTAACCCATCAAAACTCGTTTTAACAGATACCAACTATAAACCCATTTCTTCAACATTATGGTCTGTTGACAGCACCAGAACTAAAATTGTTCTTACCTGTAAATGGCAGGAGGATATGCCATACCGGCTAATCCTGGATTCCGCTGCCATTACCGATTCTTCAGATAAAAGTATGGTGAAAACAGATACCCTTCGCTTTATCACGAAAAAAGAATCAGATTACGGAAATGTGGTTCTGCGTTTCAGCAACATCGATCTAACCAAACACCTCGTTTTACAATTTGTACAGGGTGAGGAGATCAAAGAAAGCCACCCGCTAGCCACTATGGAATGGAGTAAAAAATTAATGGCCCCCGGTGATTATGATATTAGGATCCTGTATGATGATAATAACAACGGCAGGTGGGATCCCGGTGATTATTCCAAAAAGGTACAACCCGAAAAAGTAATTGCCCTTTCACAAAAACTGAGTGTAAAAGCCAACTGGGATAATGAACGGGATATAAAACTGTGATGCCCGCCTGTAGGCAAGACAGGAATAATTTTTTTATGGATAACAGATAATGTTCCCGGTCGAATGCAGTAACCTTTCTGTCTTACTGTATTGAATTTAAAAAACCAACCATTATTTCATTATCAATTATCTTTACCACATGATTTTTTCTTCCTCACTTTTAGAAAATGCCGTGAATGAATTTGCCAAATTACCGGGCATTGGAAAAAAAACAGCATTGCGACTGGTCCTGCATCTTATTAAACAGGACAGCACCGAAGTGAACCAGTTCAGCGAAACCATTGCAAAGATGAGGAAGGAGATAAAATTCTGCCACCGCTGTCATAATATATCCGATAAAATCCTTTGTAATATCTGCAGTAATACCATGCGTAAACAGGAAATGCTTTGTGTGGTAGAAAATATCCGGGATGTGATTGCCATAGAAAGCACCCAGCAGTTTAACGGGATCTATCATGTTTTAGGTGGGGTCATCTCACCGCTGGATGGTATCGGTCCGGAGCAATTGACCATTGATACCCTGGTTGACCGCATTCCAAAGGAAGAGATCCAGGAAATCATTTTCGCCCTCAGTCCAACCATACAGGGCGATACGACCATTTATTATATCAGTAAAAAATTATCCGGTGGATCCAATGCACAGGCCCTGCCTGTAAAAATTTCTACTATCGCCCGTGGCATTGCATTTGGCGGAGAACTGGAATATGTTGATGAAATGACACTGGCAAAAAGCATCAGTAACCGGATCCCGGTAGAAAATTTTATGATCTCGGGCAATTAAATAGCAACCATTTTATTTTATTTGCCGTTTCATAAGAAAATTTCTTGTATGACAAAGAAAGTTCTTCTCTTCATAATATCAGCCATTATAGTAATAATAGCAATTACCGGTTACATGATGTGGAATAAACCCCACAAAGACATTAAAGACGCTGATGCCTTAAAAATAACTGCAGTTGATTTGTATAACATTTTTATAACAGATTCTTCAAAGGCAAAATCGTCTTTTACAGATAAAGTAGTGCTGGTAACAGGTGTGGTGAGCCAGGTTTCCCTGAACCAGCAGGATCAACAGATAATACTAATAAAAACGGCTGTTGCCGGTGCATACATAAACTGTACGATGGAAGGAAAAACGGCTGATCTTAAAACAGGGGACCCGGTTTTGGTTAAAGGAATATGCAGTGGTTATATAAGTGGCGATGTGGATATGGGACTTCCCGGTGATGTATTTTTAATACGGGGTTATATATATAACGTGAAATAAATCATTATAATGAAAAAAACTACGATCCTGGTTCTGGCATTATGTGCCGTTTATATTAACTGCACAGCCCAGTTATACTTTACAAAAAACGGGAAAATATCTTTTTTCTCTTCAGCATTGCTGGAAGATATTAAAGCAGATAATAACCAGGTCATCAGTATAATCAACACGTCAACCGGTGAACTTCAGTTTTCGTTGCTCAACAATGCCTTCCATTTTAAAAAAGCCCTGATGGAAGAACACTTTAATGCCGATTACATGGAAAGTGTAAAATATCCAAAATCGGGTTTTAAAGGGGCCATTGTCAATATCAGCAGCTTTAATCTTAATAGTGACGGCATTTACAAGGTAACTGTTTCCGGCAGTTTAACTATTCATGGTGTTACAAAAACAGTATCGGTACCGGGTACAATAACCGTAAAATCAGGTATCCTGTCTACCGCTTCCACCTTTAAAGTAAACGTAAAAGAGTACAATATCAATATCCCCGGCTCTTCCAAAAATAATATTGCTGAAACCATTGAATTAAACGTAACCTGTAACTACGAAAAAAAGAATTGATCACATTCTGTATTCCATTAACATCATCTCCTGTTTTATGTAATGACCACAGGTGATAACAATTTTTGTATTATCATTCACTTGTTTTATTTTTGTACCCGTTTACAGGCAGATTTGTTTATTGTTCAGCCTGTTGATCATTTTGCCAATTGAACTAATAAACGAAAGCAATTCTGCAACACTTCTCCCGGATTGATTCTCGTTTAAAAGTTTATGGTAAACAGGTTGAGGTCAGCTTCACCGCTATAGTTATCATCTCCCGAACGGCGTTCAGCCCGGTTGGGTTTGCCTATAGCTATCAGAACTCCCGTAAACCTGCTCATTATTTAATTACTTTTTATCTGATTGAATGAAAGCATTACAAGACTGTTTAAAAGAGCGGATCCTGATCATTGATGGAGCTATGGGTACCATGATACAGCGTCATAAACTGGAAGAAAAAGATTACCGTGGCGTTCGTTTCAAAGACTGGCATACTGATGTAAAGGGTAATAATGACCTCCTGAGTATAACACAACCACAGATCATTGAAGACATTCATAAACAGTATTTAGAGGCCGGGGCAGATATTATTGAAACCAATACCTTCAGCAGTACTTCCATAGCACAGGCCGATTATGATATGCAGGCGTTTGCCTATGAATTAAATGTGGCATCTGCCCGATGTGCCCGCAATGCAGCTGATGAATTTACTAAAAAAGATCCGGCTAAGCCACGTTTTGTTGCTGGTGCCATTGGCCCGTTAAATAAAACGTTATCTCTTTCTCCGGATGTAAATAATCCCGGTTACAGGGCAGTGACTTTTGATACGGTAGCCGCTGCATATACAGAGCAAATAAAAGGATTGGTAGAAGGGGGCATTGATATTATACTTATTGAAACCATTTTTGACACCCTTAATGCGAAAGCTGCTATTTATGCCGCAAAAAAGTTTTTCAGGGAAACCGGCACTCCCGAATTGCCTATCATGATCAGCGGAACCATAACGGATGCCAGTGGCCGCACATTAAGTGGACAAACCCTGGAAGCTTTTTATATTTCAGTTATGCATGCCAATCCCATCAGTATCGGACTAAACTGTGCATTGGGAGCTTCTGAAATGCGGCCGCATATTGAAGAGTTAAGCCAGATTGCCGGGTGTTATACTTCCGCATATCCCAATGCCGGCCTGCCCAATGCTTTTGGTGAATATGATGAGCAACCCCACCAAACAGCACATATAATTCAAGAATGGGCCAGGGAGGGTTTTGTAAATATTGTGGGAGGGTGCTGCGGCACCACACCGGATCATATAAAACATATTGCTGACGAAGTGGCTAAATTTAAACCAAGAGTATTACCGGTTATAGAAGAGATAGCAGAAGAAGAAATGGTTGGTTAATATATAAACGATGAATGTCATTAAGCCTTATTTAAGACTAAGCGGATTAGAGCCTTTAATTGTTCGCCCGGAAACAAATTTTGTGAACATTGGTGAACGCACCAATGTTACCGGCAGTAAGATGTTTGCACGCCTCATCAGGGAAGGGCAATATGAAGCAGCCTTAGCGGTTGCCCGGCAACAGGTAGAAAACGGTGCACAGGTAATTGATGTTAACATGGATGACGCTTTACTGGATGGTGTACAGGCCATGACCACTTTTTTAAACCTGGTACAGGCCGAACCCGATATTGCCAAGATCCCCATCATGATCGATTCATCAAAGTTTGAGATCATAGAAGCTGGATTGAAATGTGTGCAGGGAAAATGCATTGTGAATTCTATTTCGATGAAAGAGGGAGAAGCAAAGTTTATAGATCAGGCTTTCATTTGTAAAAGTTATGGTGCATCGGTTATAGTAATGGCATTTGATGAAACAGGCCAGGCGGATACAAAAAAACGAAAAGTGGAAATTTGCCGGAGGGCATATAAAATTTTAACCGGGCAGGTTGGATACGATCCCCAGGATATTATTTTCGATCCCAACATTTTTGCAATAGCAACCGGAATTGAGGAGCATAATAATTATGCCGTAGATTTTATTGAAGCAACCCGGGAAATAAAAAAATGGATGCCGCTAACCAAAGTGAGTGGCGGGGTCAGTAATGTTTCTTTTTCATTCAGGGGAAACGAACATGTAAGAGAAGCCATACATAGTGTGTTCCTGTATCATGCCATAAAAGCCGGAATGGATATGGGAATTGTAAATGCCGGGCAAATGGTGGTGTATGATGAGATAGAACCCAATTTAAGAAACCTTTGCGAAGAGGTGATCCTTAACAGGAACAATGACAATAATGAGGTCACGGAAAAGATGATCGCTTTTGCTGAAACCGTTAAAGCAAAGGGTAAAGAAATTATCAAAGACGAAAGCTGGAGAAAAGAACCGGTGGAAAAACGTTTGGCACATTCCCTGGTAAACGGGATAACGGATTATATTGATGCCGATACCGAAGAAGCAAGAATTAAATATCCCAAACCACTGGATGTTATTGAAGGCCCCCTGATGGATGGTATGAATATAGTTGGAGACCTGTTCGGTTCCGGTAAAATGTTTTTGCCGCAGGTGGTTAAAAGTGCAAGGGTAATGAAAAAAGCGGTAGCTGTTCTTACCCCTTATATTGAACAGGAAAAAGAAGACAGGAAAAATGCACATATCGCCGCAGGCACCGTGAATGAAGAAACTGCAGGAGCGGCAAAAATTTTACTGGCTACGGTTAAAGGAGATGTTCACGACATTGGTAAAAACATTGTAGGTGTTGTGCTTGGTTGCAACGGGTATGATATTATTGACCTGGGTGTAATGGTAGCTACAGATAAAATTTTAGACACCGCCATAAAAGAAAAAGCGGACATCATTGGATTAAGCGGATTGATCACACCATCACTGGATGAAATGGTTCACGTGGCACATGAAATGAAACGCAGGGGTATAACATTACCATTGATGATCGGTGGCGCCACTACTTCCCGTATGCATACGGCAGTAAAAATTGCTCCACAATATGATGAAGGTGTAGTACATGTACTGGATGCCAGCCGCAGTGTTACTGTTGCCGGAAGTTTATTAAACAAAGAACAGAAACCGGGTTTTTTACAAACCCTGAAAGTAGAGTATGATAAGTTGGCAGAAGATTTCAGCAATAAAAGATCAACTAAACAATATATAAGATTTGAAGAAGCCCAAAAAAACGGAACGGCCATTAATTGGGCAAACTACCAGCCTGTTGCACCCGCATTTACAGGAACTAAAGTTTTAAAAAATTATCCTTTAGCCGAAATTGCTGAATACATTGACTGGCAGCCTTTCTTTATTGCCTGGGAAATGCATGGTAAATTTCCTGCGATACTGGCTGATAGTGTTATTGGCGTTGAAGCCACCAACCTTTATAATGATGCTAAAAAATTATTAAAACAGGTCATTGATGAAAACTGGCTGATCCCAAAAGGAGTTGTTGGTTTCTGGCCGGCTAATAAAATTACAGCAGATACGGTTGATGTAAAAAATGACAGTTCCATAATACCATTAGAATTTCTTCGTCAACAAATAAAAAAGACGGCAGGCCAGCCTAATTTATCGCTGGCCGATTTTATAGCCCCGGCAGAACTGAATTCCCAGGACCATATTGGCGCATTCAGTGTAACCATACAGGGAATTGAAAAACACATTAAGGATTTTGAAGCCAATCATGATGATTATAACAAGATCATTTTACAGGCTCTGGCAGATCGCCTGGCCGAAGCATTTGCAGAACTGCTTCATAAAAAAACAAGAACAGAATACTGGGGTTATGTAAAGGGAGAACAACTAAGCAACGATGCGTTAATTAAAGAAGAATACCTCGGTATACGCCCGGCACCGGGTTACCCCGCCTGCCCCGACCATACCGAAAAATATAAATTATTTGAATTGCTGGGTGGTGAAGAGGCCACCGGCATTCATCTTACCGAATCACTGGCAATGTATCCTGCATCCTCTGTTTGTGGCTGGTATTTTGCGCATCCTGAAAGTAAATATTTTGGAGTAGGTAAAATTGAAAAGGACCAATTGGAAGATTATGCCAAAAGAAAAGGAATGACTTTGGAAGAGGCTACAAGATGGCTTAGGCCGATATTGGAGTAAGTTGACCGGTAATACTTAAATTGCTTTTCAAAAAAAGATCTCATGCGTATCATCTCCTATAATGTAAACGGCATACGTGCCGCCATTAAAAAAGGTTTTATTGACTGGCTGAAAACCAACCCTTCCGATATCATCTGCCTGCAGGAAACCAAGGCCACAAAAGATGATGTGGATGTAAAGGAACTGGAAGCACTGGGCTTTCATCATCATTGGTACAGTGCACAAAAAAAGGGATATAGCGGTGTAGCGGTGTTTTCAAAAATAAAACCCGACCATGTAATTTATGGTAATGGCCATACAGCAAGTGATGATGAAGGAAGGGTGATACAACTGGACTTTGGCGATATCCGTTTGATCAATGTTTATTTTCCTTCGGGCACCAGTGGCGATATCCGTCAGGATTTTAAATACACCTGGTTAAAAGAATTTCAGGCATACCTTAACAAATTAAAAAAGAAATACCCTAAAATAATCTTAGTGGGCGATTATAATATTGCCCATAATGAAATAGATATCCATGATCCGAAGGGCAATAAAAACAGCAGTGGCTTTTTACCCGAAGAGCGGGAATGGATGACGGGGTTTTTAAAAAGTGGCTGGATTGATACCTTTCGGGAGTTTCATCCCGGGCCGCACCGTTATAGCTGGTGGAGCCAGCGCTTTCCATCTGTACGTTTAAATAATAAGGGCTGGCGCATTGATTATATATGCATAACTGAACCCTTAAAAAAGCAATTGGTAAATGCAGATATTTTTCCGGATGTAAAACACAGTGACCATTGCCCGGTTTATGTTGAAATAAAAAAATAAAAATCCGATGTTCATATATAATGTAACCATAAAAGTTGAGGGATCAATAAAAGATGAATGGCTCCTGTGGTTAAAAGAAGAACATATTCCGGAAGTGATCAAAACGGGCTGTTTTACCGGGGCAACCATTTTACAATTATTAGAAACAGATGATACCGAAGGGCCAACCTATGCCATACAGTACCGGGCCCGGAGTAAATCATTATACAACCGGTATATAGAAAAATTTGCCGGTAACATGCGTCAGAAATCCTTAGACAAATGGGGTAACAAATTCATCGCTTTCCGGTCGGTTATGCAGGTTGTTAACTAATTGTGCAAAAAAATTAACTATTTGTTTTTGGGGCAAACCAAAAATTTCTTTGCCCCTTTAAAAACCGCTTTGGCAGGGGTTTTTAAAGCATATTCTCCTGAAAGTAATGCTGGCAAAGGTTTTCAGACAAACCACTTAATAAATTTCAATTACTCTTTTCCTGAAAAAATGGCTAAAATCCTTGTTCCTTGTGGTTTCCAGCCATTCTTTACAAAAAAATATTTCATAAAAAAAATTTTGTTGCAATTAAAAACCTTTTATATTTGTTACAATTAAAAATTCAAAAAAAAATATCATGAACAAAGCTGAATTAATTTCAAAACTTGCTGACGATGCAGGTATTACAAAAACTCAGGCAAATGCTGCTTTAGATTCTTTTGTAGGTGCAGTTACTAAAACTTTAAAAGGAGGCGGAAAGGTTACTTTAGTTGGATTTGGTACTTTTTCAGTATCAAAAAGAGCTGCCCGTAACGGCCGTAATCCCCAAACAGGTGCTGTTATCAAAATTAAAGCAAAGAAAGTTGCTAAGTTTAAAGCCGGTAAAGAATTATCAGCTAAAATGTAATGGTGTATCAACCACTGTAAAAAGCAAGGTGCATCGGTGCCTTGCTTTTTTTGTAAATTTTATGTAATCATTATTAAAAAAATAAAACTCAGAAATTATGGGACGTGGCGATATTAAAACAAAAAAAGGAAAAATTTTCAGTGGGTCTTTTGGGAAAAAAAGGCCTGCAAAACCTGCAAAAAAAGCTGTAGTTGTAGCAGCAGTAAAAAAGAAAGCAGCTCCTAAGAAAAAAGCCTGATATACATTTAGTACCGGGCATTAGGTATTTGGAAAGACGTTCAAATAAAAAACCCAATTCCCAGTCTTATCAGGGTGCAAGACGTTCAATCTTCCATATTCCTTCTTGCTGTAAAGTATACTGAATCCGGTCGTGAAGGCGATTGGGGCGGCCCTGCCAGAACTCGGTCTTAAACGGCTTTACCCTGTACCCGCCCCAATGTGGCGGTTTGGGAATTTCACCATGCTTAAACCGCTCCATATAATAATCAAAAGTTTCCCTGAGCCATGCTGTACCAGCCACAACCAGGCTTTGGGGTGATGCCCATGCTCCTATTTTACTTCCATCGGGCCGGCTGTTGAAATAAGCAATATTCTCCTCTGTAGTGATCTTTTCTGCAACCCCTGTAATTCTTACCTGGCGCTCCAGTTCTTTCCAGAAAAAAACCAGGCAGGCACGGTCATTCTGAGCTAATTCATTTCCCTTTTGGCTGTTGTAATTGGTAAAAAAAACAAATCCCTTTTCATCAAATCCTTTCAGTAATACAATCCTTGCCGATGGCAACCCATTCACATCAGCAGTTGCCAGGGTCATGGCATTCACTTCCTCTATCCCGCTTTTTAAAGCATCTTCCCACCATTTGGTAAACTGTAAAAAAGGATCTGTTGCTATATCTGTTTCTGAAAGAGTTTGCAGCTTATAGTCTTTTCTTATACCTGCTATGCTTTGCATCATTCCTTTTTTTTGTAAAATTCAACTATTTATAACAAATAAAAAAAGCATTCTGAATTATAGAATGCCTGTACTTTATAACCCCCTTACCAAATAACTATTTAGCAGGGTTATCTGTTTTCGTCTTTTCTTCAATATCCTGCTTAAGGCTGTCAAAACCGCTTTTAATACTGTCGGAAGGGTTACGGTAAATATAGGCTGCCAATAATACTCCAACTGCAGCCAATAAAGCTAAATAAAATCCAATACTTAAATAAGACATGCCTGATCCCATTGCATCAATAAAATTCCAAACCATAATGAGCGATGCCAGGGCTCCACATGCTAAAGCAATAAACCAAAAGGTCTTGTCCAGGTTTTTGGCCTGATCCCCTAAAAAGGCAACCACGCCTGCTCCTATAAAACATAAAAAAACAAGGATACCGCTTCCATGCATTCCATTGATACTATTACTCAATCCAAAAAAAGAAATCCTTACCCAGGGTAAAAACATGGCTATAAATCCTGCGGCGGCAGCAATTAAAATAAATTTGCGCTGCCTGTTCATTGTTTGAAAGTTCATTTACAATAGGTTTTAGCTGCGTAAAATATAAAATTGATTACATCAATCCAAGCGTTTAAAAGTATATTTTAATACCAGGGAAGAACTTCTATGGATTAAATACTCTTAAATATTTCTCTGATTCCAGTAGTGTTAACCTGCTTTTCAGATCATCTCTTTCCCTGCCTGTACTTTCCAGCTTACTTTCCAGCTCCCCGATACGGCCTGCAATTTTCTGTAATTGAAGATTCCTTTCACTTAACTCAGTCAACTGAGATTGTATATCGCTAAACTGGCTGTGCTGGTAAGCATATTGTTGCGCCAGTTCATTGTATTGCATTTGTAACCTTGCCATTTCTGTCAGCTCCAGTTGTAATTCTATTTCTCTTTCTTCGGCACCTTTCAACTGCTGTTGTTCTTTGTTGAGGCGGTCATGTACACTTTCCATTTCATCTGACTGGATATCCAGCTTACTTCGTAATGCTGTGGCATCGATACTGTTTTTTTTCAAAATATCAAGCTCATTTTCCCTTTCACGAAGTACTGTATTTACATCCTCCAGCTGCACCCGTAAACTGTCATTTATAGAGATCAGTTTTTTTATCTGTTCTTCTGATAACATGGTCATAGGTTTGATTTAATTGGCATATTGTTCAAATTACAGGATTTAGCACTAAAAAAAGGAAAATCAGGTGTTTTTTGTACCTTTTAAGCAATAATCCCATGTTGGGCAGCGTATAGAAGCAACAGGGTATCTTAATTCATAAATCCCCGATGTAAACTTAGCGATAATTGACGGAAGACGAACTCATACGTGGATGTATTAAGGGGGAGGCCTCTTGTCAAAAGGAGATCTTTCACCGCTTCGCCAGCCGTATGCTTGGTGTTTGTAACCGCTATGCCCGTAACAGTGCTGACGCTGAAGATATTTTACAGGATGCTTTCATTAAAGTATTTGACAAGATCTATCAGTTTAAATTTGAAGGCTCTTTTGAAGGCTGGATAAGAAGAATAATGGTCAATACGGCACTGAAAAAATATTCATTACGAAGGTATGAGAAAGAAGTAAGTGGTTATGAGATAAAAGACAGGGATGAAAGCGGCATGGAGCCATCGGCTTATGCCCATTTAACGGAAAAGGAACTTTTACACCTGATCAATAATTTACCCGACGGGTACCGGATAATTTTTAATTTATATGTAATAGAAGGATACCAGCATGATGAGATAGCAGAAATGCTGGGCATACAATCGGGAACCAGTCGCAGCCAATTGGTAAAAGCCCGTAATATGCTGCAAAAACAAATTTTACAATTACAAAAAGTGGCGGTATGAGCAATAACCAGCAATTTGACGAACATATAAAAGAGCAGTTTAGTAACTATGCACCAGATGTACACCCACGCATTTGGGAAAATATTGCTGCTAAAAAAGAAATAAGAAAGCCTGTTGGCTTTTGGAACAACCTCTTTACTAATAAAAACAAATTAATGCTCCTGGGCCTGTTGCTTGCGTTAAGTACCGGCGGAGCCTGGCTGTATATAAGTAATAGATCTACTTCTGTAAATACACAAATAGCCACTGAAAATAATAATGAAGCAGATAAAAATAAAACTGATCTCAGCAAAAGTGAATTACCCGGTCTCAAAACCACTTCAAACCAGGGAGGGGCTTCATCAATTATAAACAACGATACTACAACGTTAACAAATAATACTTTCATAAATAACCCTTCTGCATTATCAACACCGGGCGGATCAAAGGCCCGTATGTATGCTCCTTCCCTTTTCAATGACGTTGAACAAAACAATGGAACCAATAACACCGTTATTGCACAGCATCCATCGGATAAAAAAAGATATACGGGTTTGGGCAGTGTATTGATTAATACTGAATCGCCTGATCTCACTGATAATGAATTTGAAGGTCAGGGTACTTTGCTGGGCAGGTTAGATTTTAATGCCGAAAAAATGTGGGCAAAAAGAAAAGGGAATCAGCCATTGTTATCTTTCAGTCCAATTCTTTATTTACCGGATTGCCCTTCTTTTGAAAAAGATGCTGCCGGCAATAAAAAATACCTGGAAATATATGGCGGCCCCGATTATGCCTTTCGCAGTTTAAGCGATACCGGCAACTCGGTGTACCTGCAGAAAAGAAAAGAAAGCACAAAATTTAAATCAGGCTGGAGTGCAGGAATAAGGTATACAAAAGTGTTCAATAATTCCATGAGTGTGCGTGCAGGTTTTAATTACAGCCAGATCAATGAAAAATTCACTTTTGTACAGGGAAACCTGGTACAGATAACATACATCATTGACGTAAATGGAGATACGACGGGCAGTTATACAACAACCGGTACCCGGTATAAAACGTCCATCAATAAATACAGAAGTATTGATGTTCCGATAGCGGCAGGATATGAACTGGGAAATGGAAAATGGCACGCCAATATAAATGCCGGTGTAGTTATTAATATATACAGCTGGCAAAAAGGCGATGTGCTGGACAATACGTTAACCCCTGTTAACATTACTACCGGAAAAAGCTCTTCCCCTTACCGGTTTAAAACAAATGCAGGAGTTGGTTTTATAGGAGCCGTTTCTGTTTATTATAAACTGAATGATAACATTCATGTAATGGCTGAACCTTATTTCCGTTACAATTTTACTCCGCTGAATAAAGACAATATTACGTTAAAACAAAAATACCATACTGCCGGCCTGCGGTTGGGTATACGCTTAGACCTTAAATAACAGGCAGCACTAAATGCAAAAGAGGTATCTGATATAAGTGACTTAATTTTAAAAATGAAAAATGATGAAAAGAAAAACAATCATACAGGTATTAATTGCAGGCACCGTTTTTTTAAGTGCCTGTCAAAAAAATACTGATATTTTTGTACCGGACCCAGGGCAATTAAACGGCCCCGATACAACCTGGCACAATTCCATAACTGCAACTATGCCGGTTTCCAGTCTTAAAAGCAATTTATTATATGAGCCCTATATTGATAGTTTTGAAGTAACCGGTAATATAGCAAGTATTTTAACGCCTTCGGGTTTACAGGTTACCTTCCCTCCCAACTGTTGTGTAAACGGAGCAGGGCAAACTGTAACCGGAAAAGTACAGGTTGAATTACTTTTAATAAAAAAGAAAGGCGATATGATCCGCCTCAACAAGCCCACAACATCTTTTGACAAATTAATGGTTTCAAGCGGACAGGTTTTTGTAAGATTGAAAAAGAACGGGCAGGTGGTACAACTGGCACCAAACTTGAAAATAAATATCCGCTACTCCGATATTCCTATTAATTCAATAATGAAATTTTTTGCCGGCGACGAGACTGATCCCCAGCGATTCAACTGGTTGCCGAACCCTGATGTGAACAATAATTTTTTAATAGCCGGATCCCAGGCATATGAAATATATACCAACCACCTGCGCTGGATCAGTGGCTCTTATTCTTATGATACCAGCAGTAACATTCCACGGGTTAATGTGGTTGCAGAACTCGCCCCTTATTTTACAAATGCCAATACGATTGCCTTTACCGTATTTAAAGACCTCCGTTCGGTGGTTGCCATGCATGGAGATCTGAATAGCCGGAAATTCATTACCGGGAAGATGCCTTCCGGTAAAGCCATTACGGTGGTTGTGATTTCAAAACAGGTTAATGATTACTATTTAGGTTATTTAAACACAGTTACTGTGTCGCCAACATCTACCGGAAACCAGGCCGTTTCAGTAACCCCGGTAAAGAGATCTTTACCTGATATATTATATTATCTCAGCACACTTTAGTTCTGAAATTGACATAAAAAAGGCTGCATCGATCTGCAGCCTTTTTTATGTCTGTTGGCTTTACTGTCAACTTACCAAAGTCCCCATTTTTTCGCCGGTTACCACTTTTAAAAGATTGCCGGCCGTATTCATATCAAAAACAACAATGGGCAGATTATTTTCCATGCATAAAGTAAATGCCGTCATATCCATCACTTTCAGGTTTTTTTGAATGCAATCTGCGAATGAAATGGTTTCATATTTAGTTGCAGTTGGATCTTTTTCAGGATCGGCTGTATAGATCCCGTTTACCCTTGTACCTTTTAAAATTACATCTGCTTTAATCTCAATAGCCCGTAAAGAGCCTGCCGTATCCGTAGTAAAATATGGATTACCGGTGCCTGCTCCAAAAATTACCACTCTTCCTTTTTCCAAATGCCGCATAGCTCTCCTGCGGATATATGGCTCGGCGATCTGCTCCATTTTAATGGCACTTTGCAACCGCGTATAAACGCCGGCCTTTTCTAAACCACTTTGCAATGCCATGCCATTAATTACAGTAGCCAACATTCCCATATAATCGCCCTGTGCCCTTTCAATACCGGTTTCCGCTTCGTTCATACCCCTGTATATATTGCCACCGCCAATTACTATGGCCACCTGTATACCTATCTCAGTAATACTTTTTACCTCCTGGGCATAACGTGCAATCACATCACTATCTAAACCAAAATTTTTGTCGCCCATTAAAGATTCGCCTGAAAGTT
This sequence comes from Chitinophagaceae bacterium, assembly GCA_031414035.1. GTDB lineage: Bacteria > Bacteroidota > Bacteroidia > Chitinophagales > Chitinophagaceae > Ferruginibacter. Next base: position 47,748 of record JANOGE010000197.1, read on the forward strand.
TTAAAAGAATTCGTTTGTATTTTGGAAGCATTTGCTGTTGATGTTTTTGCGAAGATACTACTTTGAAAAGCTATGTAGTACACTGTAATTTTTTATCCCCTTTTCATTGCTTTAATAGAATACATCATCGGCATTTTTTCATCCATCCCTTTTATGCGCCACATACCATCTTCACCCTGTTCCAGGTTATTAAAACATGTATACGGAGAATAGGTAAACTCATTAAAAAGCAGGATTTGTAAATTATACTTTATTAAGGCATTGATAATTTCTGAAAAAGGATGGTTCCATCCATGTTCAATGGATTTTATGGGTGCAGACCGGTCGGAGTAGGTTCCGGATATTTCTTCTGTGATCACCCCTGTATTAAAATAACTGTACTTGATGTGTTCAAAGTTCTCATCCATCATCCAGAGCACGGGATGAAAATCGGCAATATAGAAAATGCCGCCGGGTTTTAAAAAATGAGCAACAATTGATGCCCATTTATCAAGATCGGGCAGCCAGCCAATGGTACCGTAAGAAGTAAAGACAATGTCCGCCCCCTCCCAGGAACTCCGTTCGTTCCCAAATCCGGGAACCCCCGTGGGGGAGGAATAACAACTCATGGCTTCTTTATTTTCTTTTAACTCATATATGTTGGAGCAGATAAATTTTGCATTTAATTTTATTTCGTCCCTTATCTCATTGGCCAAATTAATGGCTTCATCGCTTAAGTCAACCCCGGTAACGATGGCCCCTTCCCTTTCCCAGCTCATGGTATCCATACCAAAATGGCATTGCAGGTGCAATAAGGTTTTTCCTTTTACGTCACCTAATTCTTCCAGTTCAATTTTGTTCAGGGATGATTTTCCCTTTTTAAAAGAAGTAAGATCATAAAAAGCTGAGTCTTTATGAACGGCTGTGCGCTTATTCCAGGATCGCTTATTTTCTTCAAAATAAGATTGATATATTTCCATAATTAAAATTACGGTTAAAAAAAGAAAGACATAAAATACACGCTAAGGGTATTAATAAGAAAGTATCTGTTGAATACATTTATTTATTATCAAATGGGGTTTTATGACGGATAATCTATACTTTTATAAATCAGGGAGTAACGGCATCTTCACTCCCTTATAAATATGAAAAAAAATATTACGTGGCTTTTATTTTTGCTGTTTTCAGTATCAGCCCATGCACAGCTTACGCCGGAACAGTCAGTTATAAAGAAAATTTTTTTTGACTTTCTTAAGTTTTATAAAAGTAATGAAGCAAAATTTCATTCATTTCAGCTTTATAAAGGCACCGGGAAAGAAAATAACCCTCCCTTTAAAATGCAATGGAAAGAAACAGAAAAGTATTTTACTTATTTACGGAAACAGGTTCCCTATGTTGGTGAAGCTTATATAAAAGCAGAAATGGGGCATTTTAAATTTGCAGACAGTTGCTTTAAAGCCGATCCACAGGATGAAATAGCCGCTGGCTTTGATTATGACCGCTGGGGTGGTGGACAGGAATCTATTCAGTATATGTATAAATGGTATACCTCTGCGAAAAACAAATACAAGGTTACTATTACCAAAAATACTGCTGTTTTAAAAATTGGCAGCGAGTTAATGGCCGGTGCAGCTGAAAAAGAACGCAGTTGGAGTGCAGTTCCGTTTGTAAAAGAAAAGGGGAAATGGAAAATGGCCGATAATATTTACCCGGTAGATGAAGGCAATGAATGACATTAACTGTTTTAAACAGAAAAGAGTCTGTCGCAAAAGTCAAACATTGTTGTCAGACTGAGCTTTTCGAAGTCATTTGAAGTTACGTTTTATAATCAAATATGTTTCGACAAGCTCAACATGACATACTTTTGAGACATCCTCTTTTTAATATCCTGAATAATTTAATTTATCCTAATGCTACTCTTTTAAAGTCTGTAACTTTTAAATCAGCATCCACACTCTTTAAGTAGTCGGCCACTGATTTGCTGTTGTCCTTAACAAAGGCCTGTGCCAGCAATGTATTTTCTTTAAAGAATTTATTTACTTTACCCAATGCAATTTTCTCCGCCATTTCTGCCGGTTTACCTTCGGCTTTAATCTGTTCAATCGCAATTTCTTTTTCCCGGGCAATGGTTTCCGGTGCAATAGAGGTTTCATCAACGGCCAAAGGATTCATAGCGGCGATCTGCATAGCTACATCTTTACCTGCTTCTGCTGCTTCCTTAGTCATAGCCACCAAAACACCCATCCGGTTTGCCCCGTGTATATATGATGCAACATAAGGTGCATCCACACGTTCAAATTTAGAAACGGCAATCTTTTCGCCAATAGCCGCCAGTTTATCATTGATCATTTCGGCAACGGTTGATCCATTAACGGCAACCGCGTTTAATTCTTCGGTTGTTTTTACATTGTTTGCAATGGCTGCGTCTGCAATGCTTTGTGCAAAAGCTACAAAGTCTGCATTCTTGCTTACGAAATCGGTTTCGCAACTGATGCATAGCACAATACCGCTTTTTTTATCGCTTGTTGTTTGTGCAATTATCACTCCTTCTTTAGCTTCACGGTCGCTGCGCTTGGCGGCTACTTTCTGCCCATGTTTACGCAACCAGTCTATGGCTGCTTCAAAATCACCGTTACTTTCGGTTAATGCTTTACGGCAATCCAACATTCCGGCACCTGTTGTTTGGCGTAATTTATTTATATCGGCTGCTGTTATTGTTACACTCATTTTAATGGATAATTTAGTAATTAATAATGTATAATCCTTTAGCGAAAAATGTTACTATTCATTAATACGCTTTTGCTGAATAACGAATTAAAAGTTCAAGAGTCCGATGTCAACCTGCCTGCCGGCAGGCAAGTGAAGTTGAATAAAGCTTAAAAGTCCGGCTTATAAAATAACAACTTCCTTCTTCGCTAATTTCTTCTACTTTTCCCTTCCCCCGGGAGGAAGGACAGGATGGGTCCTATCTTGGGCCACCACCACCTGCGGGCCTTCTGCCACCGGCACCCGGGCCAGCTACTCTACGCTTTGGTTGAGAAGAAATTCCTCTTCCACCACCACCACGTTTGTTTCTGTCATCACCACCATCCGCTTTTTGTTCAAAACGGGCTGCTTTTGCTTCGGCACTTTCTTCTGCATCACTCTGATCCTCTTCATCTTTATTTGCCTGGCGTTCCTGCAAACCTTCAGCAATAGCCGCTGTAAGGTAATTAACGATGATGGCAATTGATTTGGTTGCATCATCATTTGACGGGATGGCAAAATCAATTTTATTAGGATCGCAATTGGTATCTACCATACCAAAAGTGCTGATGTTTAATTTTTTGGCTTCGGCAAGTGCAATATGCTCATGTCCTATATCCACCATGAACAAGGCGGCAGGCACACGGCTTATTTGTGCAATACCCCCCAGTACTTTTTCCATTTTTTCTTTATCACGGCTGAGGGTTAAACGTTCTTTTTTGGTTAAGCTTTCCGCACTTCCGTCGGCCAGCATTTTTTCAATGCTCTGCATTTTTTTAACACTCTTACGTACGGTGTTGAAGTTGGTAAGCATACCACCCAACCAGCGTTCTGTAACAAAAGGCATATTTACCCGCCTGGCACAATCGCCTACAATTTCTTTTGCCTGTTTTTTGGTAGCCACAAACATTATTTTTTTACCGCTGCGTGCTATGGCTTTCAGTGCCGCTGCAGATTCCTGTAAACCTTCTACGGTTTTATTCAGGTCGATAATGTGAATGCCCTTCTTTTCAGCAAAAATGTAAGGCAACATTTTAGGGTTCCATTTTTTCTTTAAATGTCCAAAGTGTACGCCTGCTTCTAAAAGTTGCTGTTGTAAGGAAGTATTATTTTCCATTGTTTATTTTTTTTATAGTATCAAGATATTAGTAGCAGGTATCAAGAAGCCGGATGCACTTTTCTTGCTACCTGCTACTTTATACTTACTTCGTTTTTAACGTTTAGAGAACTGGAAGCTCCTTCTGGCTTTTTTACGGCCCGGTTTCTTACGCTCAACCGAACGTGGGTCACGCTTCAACAACCCCGCGGCTTTTAAAGCCGGGCGGTAATCAGCACTTACCTCAAGCAGGGCCCGGGCAATACCCAGTTTTGCTGCTTCGGCCTGTCCTTTTACACCACCACCGGTTGCATTAACCACGATGTCGAATTTATCGGCAGACTCTACTGTTTTTAAAGGTGCTTCCAACTGGTTTTGTAAATAAACCAACGGGAAATATACTTTATAGTCTTTGCCGTTTACCGTAATTTTTCCATCACCCTTTGTAAGGAAGATGCGGGTTACCGCTTCTTTTCTGCGACCAACTGCGTTTTTTTGCTTTTCCATTTATTATATTTATTTGATTTGGTAACCCTTTCCCGATAACTATCAGAATGTTGAGGGGTTAAAATTTTAATTCTTTTGGCTGTTGTGCCCCGTGCGGATGATCGGCACCCTGGTACACAAATAATTTTTTGTACATCTGGCGGCCCAACCTGTTTTTAGGCAACATCCCCTTAATAGCTCTTTCAATAAGTACTTCAGGCCGGCGCTTTATTAAGTTTTTAGCAGGCTCTTCCTTACGGCCACCGGGGTAACCACTGTAAGTATCATACACCTTATCCTCCATTTTATTGCCGGTAAGTTTTACCTTTTCGCAATTGGTAACAATGATAAAGTCGCCGCAATCAACGTGAGGCGTGTAGTAAGCTTTGTTCTTTCCACGAAGAATTGCCGCAATACGGGCACACATACGACCAACGGTTTGATTAGTACCATCCACAACATACCAGTTGTGTGTAACGGTAGCCTCGTTCGCATGTTTAGTAGTGAAATGTAATTTGCTCATTATTTATTTTTTTAAAAGTTTTTGTCCTTTGAAATCCTGAGCGGAGCCGAAGGAACCACAGCCATCCCTATGGTTTTAAATTTGGACGGCGAAGGTAAGGGCAGGTAAGGTAATTTTCCAAAGAAAAGGGGAAGTATTTTTAACCGTGCTTTTATAAGTCGCTGGTTTTCAGTAAAATTTTTGACAAATTATTTTAATCCCCAAATATCCTGAGCATGAAATCAACTTAAAAAATAGCGGCCCGTTCAAATGGGCCGCCTGTTCAAGCATGAGAAAAACCACTCCTCAGAGTGTATCAGGGTATCATTCTTTTATAAACTGTTTTACAAAACTGTTTTTCCCATTTACCAACCTCACTATATACATCCCCGGGCTTAACAATGAAATATTAACCGGCACCGTATTGCTGCCCTGCTGAAGTATCATCTCTTTTTTATACAATACCCTGCCTGATGCATCAATAATCATCAAAGATGAATTACCTGTGATGCCATTCCCGGTCTGTACCTGCAGTATATCTTTTGCCGGGTTGGGAGAAATAAATAGTTCCATATCCTTTTTATCAAGCTGCATAGCTATTACCTGGCTATAGGCAATCTTGCCATCTATATCAACGGACTGAAGCCGGTAGAAAATAGTTTTTTGTGATTGGGATGATGCAGACAGCAGGTCATTATATGTATAGGTCAGCGGCCTGTTAGAATTTCCTGCAGCAGCAACTCTTGCCAAATCTGTAAAATTTAATCCATCAATGCTGCGCTGCAGGTTGTAATGACTGCTGTTTTGTTCAAATTGAGTTTGCCAGTTTAAACTGATGGTATTGTTTTTATTTACTGCAGTAAAAGAAATAAGTTTAACCGGCAGTGCTCCGGTACTCAGTCCTATTATTTCAGCTTCAGTAAGCGCTCGGTTATAAATCCTGAATTCATCAATTTTACCATTATGGCCGTTATACTGAGGCGGCGAAAACCCATTAAAGAACATAGTACCAAAGCGGGCCGGGAAACTATAAACAGGCGCAGTTGTACCTGGTGCGCCCGTTGCATTCAATACCCCATTTACATAAATTCGTAATGCGCCTCCGGCCCTAACGCAACAAACATGTTTCCAAACATTAAGCGGCAATGCCCCATTGGTAGAGCCAACGTTGCCGTTTTTAAAGTTAAAATTGATTTGTGGAAACCCATTGCTGTTCCACATAAACACACCGGGGCCGCCATAGTTTAACATGTTATCGTAAATACCACCGGCACGTGGCTGGCTGGTTGTAAGTACCGAAAAATCAATACTGAAATCCTGGTTGGTACCAAAGCTAAGGTTGGCATTAATTGGATGTGTGGCATACTCTGCAACTGTAGAAACAGGATTTAAAAATTGCATCGCCGTATTTGGTACTGATGAATAGTTGGTAGTGGCTGTTGCACCAAAATTGGTACCGGTAGTATTATTGGGCCCGGCATCTGTATAGTTGCCGTTCATGGGCCAGTAAGCCACCAGTCCGGCGGTGGGCTGGGCCACTAACAGGCCGGGGCTTAATATGATCAATAAATAAAATAAGATCTTTTTCATGCTTAAACAAATTTTGGTTAAAAACTATTGCTGTTAACCACAGGATACGGATACAAAACTGGCTAATTACCTGCTGCAGACAACCGGTAGTAAAACGGTAATTACGCAGGGTGAAAACACGGTAAGTAATCCTCTGGCAGATTGTTTACTTTTATAAGCAAAGAACTCTGTTGCTCATCCTTAAAATTTTATTTGATGAAAAATGATCTAATGCCCGGCATAAAAACACCTGAAAAAAACGACCAGATCATCTCCTACTATGCCCTGCGTATTTTAATTGGCGCAACGGGCATGCTGTTACCGCTGCTGCTCATCATTGGAAATTTAATGGCAACCGGTACCCTTCACATTGAATTTTCGGTGAGTGATTATTATGATAACAGTACGGCCGGAGATATTTTAGTGGGCGTACTCTTTGTGCTGGGTTTCTTTTTAATGACCTATAAAGGATATAATAAAACCGACAGCAGGGTGGCCAACCTGGGTTGTGTGTTTGCATTGGGTGTGGCGCTTTGCCCCACTACCAGCAGCAATTATATTATTCATATCATGCACTTTGTTTTTGCTTTACTGCTTTTTTCGGTGTTCATCATTTTCTCCATTTACCTGTTTCGCAAAAGCGACCACGCTAAAGGGTATAATAAACAAAAAGATAAACGCAATAACATTTACCTGGCATGCGGCATCATTATCATAGCCTGTATTGTTTGCATTGCCATTGGTATGATCTTTTTAATAGAAGCAAGCAAAACCTATAACCTTGTTTTTTGGTTTGAGTCGCTGGCGCTGATGGCATTTGGTTTTTCGTGGGTTACCAAAGCGGAGTTTTTGTTTTTAAAGGATAAAGAGAAGGGGAAATAATAAAATACAGATGACATCTTTTTCGTAAAGATGTCATCTGTAAAATAAAACGAAAATTTTTAAAACCTGAACCCGATACATATACCTGACCGGATACCGGCCCAAGGGCCTTTAATATTCATAGTAGCACCGTTGCCATCTACCGTATAGGTGAAACTGGTAAGTGGAATATCAATAGAAGCCAGTTCATCTCTTAATTCCTGTTGTTCCATTGCATCCATTTTTTTACTGCCGGTCAGTGTTCCCTTTGAGCTGCCGTAATTGGGGCCAAGTGCCCACCAGTCGAGGTATATTTTTTTACTCAGCTTGAACTGGGCGCCGATCATAAGTCCACCTGTAATGGCGGTAAGATCACCTTTCATGGGAATACTTTCTTTTACACCGGCATCATCATACTCCACTACAACATCAGTATTATACCTGGCTATACTTGCAAATGCGCCCAGGTAAAAACCACGGAAGGCTCCTTTTTTACCAAAGTAAAACCTCACCTCCGGCATAAAGGCAATGTTACCTACATTCAGGTTATTTATCTGTCGCTCTGTTTCCGGGTCATCGGCCAGGTTAATAAACGTACTTTTCAGGGGGATGCTCCCGTTAGGCATATACCGGAATGTTCCGGCAACGGTAACTTTTCTGGCAATGGCCCTTTCATACTGAAAGCTGATGTTCTTTAACCCCAGTGCCAGCAGGTTGATCTTCACCATATTCTTTGCAGGAGAAGGTTCCTCATTAGTTTTCTCTTTTTCCTTTTCTTTTTGTGCCTGTATGGTCACAGAGCTAATGGTTGCCAATAGCAGTACGAATAATTTTTTCATGTTAATTTGTTTTGGTTTAGGTGATGGTACAATTTTCTTTTATGATTGAAGTTAGATGAATATGGGAAGTATAATCATTTTAAAAAATAAATTTAATTGACTTTTTTAACTTTTGCAAATATGCCGGTAAGGATAAGACGAGCTAAGGGTGTAATAACCCTGAAATGGCGGGGTGAAAGATGAAAAATTGATATTTGTTGAAAAAGTAGCATCATGGGTAATGTAATCACTTAAACAAAACATACAGAGTTTTTATTTGAGTTGTATGATAGGTATACAAGTGGAATGTTTGTGAAGGAAAAGAAAAAAATAACAGATGACATCTTTTGGAAAGATGTCATCTGTGGATAGATAGTTATTGATAGGTAATACTTGCAGATTGTAAAACGATTTGCCCTAATGTCAAACTGGTGCAACTTGCGTTTATTTCCCCAACATTTATTGTAGCACCGGCGTCAATTACTGCAATGCCCTGATAGTTCCATTGTACAAAATTGAGTGTAAAAATTATGTTGTAATCAAATGTTATCTTCTTAGCTGTGATATTTTGAATAGATAAAGTTGTGGAACATTCACTTATCGGGCAACCAGTGCCGCCGGAATAGGATGTAGAGCCCTGATTAAATTTAAAACTGGCAACCACCTGGTTAAAGTAAGGGCTTCCTGCCTTAATATCAAAGAAGTTAATTGAACGTGGTGCGTTTGTTGTTTTGGCTGTACATTCCGATGATGATGCATCGTCTTTTTTGCAGCCAGATATAAAAGCGGCTGAGAATAAAACAGTAAAACAAATAATCCCCGGAAATAAGGTTTTGTATTTCATGACTTAATTTTTAGATGTGATTAAATTTATATTACTGTAAAAGTGAAAAAAGTGCCTGACTGCAACAAGGGTATAAAAACGGGAAATACCTTGGTGAAAAAACGGTAAAAGAAAGGTGAAGAGAAGAAGTTTAACAGCCCACTCTTTTGAATGGGTGAGTGATGATTGCGTAAGGTTTGAGTGGGATTAATTTTTAGTCGCTGGTTCCGGGGCAGTAGAACGACCTTTTTGTTTTTTATAATTACTTATTTCATCACCCGGCCCTGCGTTCAAATCATCTTTCTGGAAAATATTAATGCCAAAACCAATACCTATCCAGGGCATTTTATTATATACCCAATGGTATTTAGTCCAGTTGCTGTGCGACATAAAATCGAACCCATAAAACAGTCCAACTTGCCCTTTTCCGAACTGCCATACCACCCCACCGCCAAGTGTAAGGGAGGCAATGTTTTTAGCCGGCAACTGATCGGCAGGCACATTCCTGGCTGAGAGATTGTCAATATCATTGACCGAAATACTGATATTAAAAAGATAGTTAACAAAATTATTTTTGGTAGGATGTATTCGCCGGTTAACGCCAATTACAGTACCAATATTAAGGTCTTTGGCAAAATCAAAATTATGCAACCTCAATTTAAATGGTAAAGTAGTGGCTCCAATGGTTAGCCGTTGAGATTTCCATCCGGTCTCATACACGGGTATGGCATCAGTTCCCAGAGCTGACACAGGAACTAAAAAATATTTTCTATTACTTTGAATTTGCATTGCAGTGATTCCGTTGTTCACAATTCCTTTTGTTGTAAGGCTGCTGATTGAGCTGCTACTTAAATTGAGTTGTTGGAATCTGGTTTCGTTACTTATATTCACCGTACCGTCTCCTTCAATTTTTGCCCATAACCCCAATGTTGCAATTACTGTGTTGTCATCTTTTTTATTAGTTATCCAGAAATAAGAATAAGGAGGTATTGCCACCTTTGACCCGGTTATGGCGGTACCGAATTGATCGCATTCAATTAATATAGGTGTTTTGGGGCCCCACTTATACTGATTTGTGTTTTGGGCTACAGAGCCCGATAAAAAAACAAAGAATGAAATTATAAAACAGTTATACTTTTTCATATCTCCTGGTTTTGGTGGTTCTTAAACAAATATATTAAAAATCATTTTAGCAAGGAAGGGTGAAATAACGGTAAAAGAAAGGTGAAAAGATTATTGCATTTATGGGAATGATTGTAGACTTTAGTGGTGTAATAAAATTATAAACCTAAATATTTTAATTTATGAAATCCTTACGTTATTTAGTGCCTCTAATTATTGGCATTGGAATTGGCATTGGTATCTGTTACCAGTTCATCTGCAAAAAAGAAAAGGGAGGGGATAAAACGAAGTTTGGAGGGTTCACTTTTGCAACTCCATCCGGACCGGTTCCATACGCAGATGCAGATGGTTGGGTTCGAAATTATAGGGAGAAGGCTGACAGAAGTGACCTTTCAATAGTGTTTGCCTTGAATCTAGAAAAAAAGGATATAAAAAAATTCTATGATACTGCAGATTTTGGTGGTTTACGTCTTTATTTTGGATTAAAAGATAAAAGCAAGCCTAAAGAAATTTCAATTATTGCAACTGGATACCGAGATGCCACTACGGGTTCAGATAATGAGGATATTTATCTTAACGAAATAGTGCACGGCACGCCTGTAGTTAATGTAATTGATGATATGTCAAAATGTCCTACTATGTGTCCAAGAGAAATAGTGGGCAGGAAAATGTTAGGATTATTTATAGGCCCCGTCGTCGGGGATCCAATGGACAGGACTCATTAAAAGTAATAATCTTGTTTCTATGTGGTTGCTTCAAAGAATAATATACTTAACACTTCTTTTTGTGATTTTTGTTTACGGAACTTATCATTTTAAAAAAATGAATATGCCATTTAAGTATCTGGTTATTCTTGTTGCAACCACATTTATTTTTGAGACCCTTGCTGTTGTATTGGCTCTGACTATTAAAAACACTTTGCTTGTTTATGAAATATTCTCTTTTATACAGGTTAGCTTGTTTTGTATTATTTACTATAAATTATTTACCCTGCAACTTTATAAAAAATTCATTCCCTTTTTGTTCGTATGTATTATATTGGTTTTTTTATACGAACTTCTTTTCCTGAGTTTGGCAGAAAGTGATGTAAATATTATTTCACGAAGCTTATTATATATTATTCTAGCTCTCTTCCTGTTTAGAGATTGGCTTTTGAAACCAGGTAATTTAAACATTACACAAACTCCTGCATTTTGGATGAATGCCGGTATGCTTTTTTTCTTTACCGTTAATATATTATTCTGGAGTATATACAGCACGAAATTTTTTACCGAATATAAGTTATCAAAAGTGTTCGGCTATCTTTTATATTTTTCAAACCTAATTTTTTATTCATTAATTTTTTTAGCTTTAAATTATGAAGTAAAATTAAATCGAAATGGGCAAATCGGAAGGTAGTTATATGTTTATTTTAATAATAGTAGCATCTATAGTTTTACTATTGCTCGTTTTTTTTATTATAAATTTTATTCTTCTTTACCAAAAAAGACAACAGGCTAACTTCAAAGAAAAAATTACCATGAAAACACAATTTGAGCAGGAACTCCTGCAAACCCAGATAGAAATTCAGGAGCAGACCCTTAAAACCATCAGCCAGGAAATACACGATAATATTGGCCAGGTGCTTAGCCTGGCTAAATTAAACCTGAATACAGTGGGCAGCATGAATGACACCATTGCCCAAACAAAAATTGACAGCACAAAGAACCTGGTAAGTAAGGCCATCAACGACCTGCGGGACCTTAGCCGGAGCCTGCACGGCGATAAAATTGCAGAGATAGGCCTGCAGGAAGCTATTGAAAATGAACTTAAAATTTTACAAAACACAGGACAATTTAAAACCCATTTAATAATTACCGGTGAAATCTATAAACTGGACCCGCAAAAAGAAATGGTACTCTACCGAATTGTGCAGGAAGCATTGCATAACAGCGTTAAACATGCCAAAGCCAATAATTTACAGGTACAGCTTAATTATACACCCGATGCACTTACCTTAACCATCAGCGATGATGGTATGAGTTTTAATCCTGAAACTTTACAATCGTCAAAAACCGGTATCGGTTTAAAAAATATGCAGAACCGTGCTGTATTAATTGGCGGAGCATTTTCTATTCATTCATCAAAAAATAACGGGACTTCCATTTCTGTCTTAGTGCCAACAAACTTTAAACCCTTAAACCCTTAAACTTAAAACCTTCCCCCATGGCAAATATTGTTTTAGTGGATGATCATAGTTTACTCCGAAACGGTTTGGCCGAACTGGTTAAAAGCCTTGGGCATAACGTTTTGTTTGAAGCTAATAATGGTAAAGATTTTATAGTTAAACTGAACACAAAATCGCTGCCCGATCTCGTACTTCTGGACATCAACATGCCCGAAATGGATGGATATGAAACAGCCTACTGGTTAAAGGTTAACCATCCCGAAATAAATATTTTGGCCCTCAGCATGTACGACAACGAAACCTCCATCATCCGCATGTTAAAATGCGGCGCCAAAGGTTATATCTTAAAAGACAGCGAACCGGCCGAACTGAAAGCGGCTATTCATGCCCTGATGGACAAAGGATTTTATTACAGCGACCTGGTAAGTGGTAAACTGATGCACGCCATCAATAAAATGGATGATAATGGCGATGGCCTTAAAAGCCTGGTACCACTCAACGACCGGGAAACCGACTTTTTAAAATACGCCTGCACCGAACTTACCTACAAGGAAATTGCCGATAAAATGTTTGTAAGCCCCCGAACCATTGATGGCTACCGGGATGCGCTGTTTGAAAAGCTGCATGTGAAGACAAGGGTGGGCCTGGTGATGTATGCCATTAAGAACGGGATAGTGAATGTATAGGAAGTACTTTCCATTTACTTAATTCGCTTATATTTTATCCTTTTGTTTTATAAAATGCCTTTTATAAAATTCCCTGAAAAAATGTACAATAAGCAGGTACATCAGCAAAACAGAAAAAGACGTTTGTACCGAAAAGATCAGTTCTGATAAAACGGCAAGCAGCAGGCAAAAGCCGAAGAAAGAAATATAATTGTTTACAAACACCTGCATCAGAAAATCGAGCCAGGGATGTTTGTATATAACCGGGGCTTTCACTTTTTTAAAGAGTAAAAGGTAGCTTACCCCTGTAAGGCCGGAAATCATAAACAGGGCCCACCACCAGCTGACATGGCCCCGGTTACGGATAGAAAGATAGGTATTGAGCAGGATCAGTGGCCCGGCAATATTGTCAACCGCACTGTTGTGTACATCCGTTTCATAATTACCGATCACAATAAATTTATTTTCAAGAAAATTATGATAAAAAGAATCCGCTTCTGAAAGCATCAGCAGCTCGCCAAGGTTGTAGTACGGGTATTTTTTAGTTTCAAAAATATGTGAAGGGCGGATATAATATCGTGGAAAAATGGATTTAAAATCAAGGTAAGACCCCGGGTGTTTTTTTTTGTCGATCTCTTCCAGCAAAACCAACGGAATGGTTTTTAGTGTGTCATCATATACCAGTTTAAATTTGGAAAAATCGCCGGTGTTGGTTACAAAATCCGACAGGGCCGAATGAACTTCCAGGCAGGGCCTTTGTATGCTGTCGCCTGCCAGGTGGTAAGGAAACAATAGTTTTGTACACCGTTTGGTTTCTGCCAAAAGGGCCGTATCGTCATCGTTTGTAAACTCCAGGAAAATATCACACAAAACGTAATGATGCTTATTGCCGTTATTGGCCAATATGCTGAAAAACCGTGCCAGCTTACTTCTATCGGTAATGGCCATTTCGCCATAATCAGCCGGGTCGCTCATCAGTTTAAGATCACGGGATACATTTACAAAAACAAAATCATGATCGTAAGGTGTTTTGCTGCCAAACAATTTGTTAACTGTTGTGTTCACCTTTTTCATGATCTCTTCATCCATCACAGATGTATAAGAACTGTTGCTTACCTGCCATAAAACAATAAATAAGAAAACACCATGTAAAGTGGCGAAAATGGCCTTATAATGTTTTTTAAAAAATTTCAATTCTGAAAAACGATTTATTTAATGCTGCTGTAAATTTCTTTTAAGGCCTGTTCATCAGGCTTGCCATACAGGTAATAAATTTGGGCGTACACCTCTTCCAGAATTTCTTTTTCGGGCTTGCCTTTTAACGTTTTTTTAATTACTTTGATAACATTGCTGCACGTTTCCTTTGTAATGTAAACAGGCTCAACCGGTGTAATAAACTTTGCTTTTTTATCGCCCGAATAATTTTCAATATATCCCAGGTTCAGCTGGCCTGCGCTTTTTGTATACAGGGTATCGTTGAAAAAAATATCTTCTCTTGTAATATAGAGTGTATTATTCAGGCAGGTTAGTTTGTGATTAACGGGTTTTGCCGCCGACAACTGAAGAAAAAAGAAATGCTCCTTATTATCGGTTTTGGTATACCCCATACGGGGCAACTTTACTTTAAGCGTATCAATTACCAGGCAACTGCTGTTTATATCCGTATCTGTTTTAAAATAATCTTCCAGCGATAAAGGCATATCGTCAAGGGTTCTGGAACTGAGCCTGATATTTTTTTGATTCAGATCAAGATAATCCTTAATTAAAAGTACAAACCTGTTATCCTTTGATGGGGTTGCAGCCTGTGCTGAAACAACAATACGCCCTTTGGATGAATGAAGGAGGATGAGGAGACTTTCTTTTGAACCCAGGCTCACCTTATCCGTGATAAAAAGTTTTGAACCGGGCCGGATGGCCGATCCATCCGCTTTTGATACACTCCCTTTTACAATGGTAACAAAGTAGCTTTCCTGTGCAAAGCAGGTTGCCATACACAACAAAAGCAATGGCAGTAACAGATATTTTTTCATGCTGATTTTCTTTTCTGTGGCTAAATATCACGAATATCATTAAACATCCAGTTCAGGGACTTTAATATAACACGTTTTTCGATCTTTATAATTACCTTACTTTTTGTGATAAAAATTAAAGAAGCAGAATTATTTTCCATAAACCTTTTTACCAGCACTATACGTTGCCAGCACTTTTGTTTTTAAGATAGCATCCGCTTCACAACTCATTAAATCAGTATCCAGCATAATAAAATCAGCCAACTTCCCTTTTTCCAGGCTTCCTTTTTTCTTTTCTTCAAACGAGGCTTTGGCTGCCCAGCTGGTCATACCCCGTAACGTTTGTTCACGGGTTAATGCATTTTCCATCTGGTAGCCGCCTGCCGGAAACCCTTTGGCATCCTGCCTTGCAACAGCGGCAAAAAAAGTTTTAAACGTGCTGATGTCTTCCACCGGAAAATCAGTACCCAACGGTATCCAGCTGTTTTCTTTTAATAATTGCTGAAAAGCATAAGCCCCTTTAACCCTTGCCGGCCCAAGCCTGTCGCCGGCCCAGTACATATCGCTGGTGGCATGGGTAGGCTGCACCGATGGAATAATATTATAATCACCAAAAAAATGAAAATCATTCTCATTGATCACCTGTGCATGTTCTATACGCCAGCGCAGATCATTTTTACCGGTTAAATATTTGGCATAGGTTTTAAGTATGGTTCTGTTACCGCTGTCACCAATGGCGTGGGTACACATCTGCCATCCTTTTGCATAAATGATATTGGCCACTGAATCAAAATGTTCGGGTGGGCTTAATAAAAACCCCGCCCACCCGGGCTTATCACTGTAAGGCTGCAGCAAACTGGCACCCCTTGATCCCAATGCCCCATCGGCATAAACCTTAAAGGAACTTACATTGATAAGATCTGTTTTTATTTTCCCCCTTTTAAAAGCATAGTCATAATTTTCTTTGGCATCGCTCAGCATAATATTCATTCTCATTTTCAACTCACCGGATTTCTGCATGGCCTCAATCAGCTCCACGGTTTTAAAATCCAACCCGCAATCGTGTAAAGAAGTGAGGCCCACTGCAAAACAATTTGCCTGTGCAAGTAATATAGATGCCTTAGTCTTTGCTACATCTGGTCCGGGTATCTTTGAATAAACAAGATCTCCGGCATTGTCGATCAATATCCCGGTAAGTTTTCCATCCTTCACTTCAATATCTCCCCCTGTTAGCTTATCACCGGGTTTTACGCCGGCAAGATCAAGTGCCTTTTGGTTGGCGATAGCCGCATGTCCATCTATCCTGGTTATAATTACCGGGCGGTCGGGAAAAAGTTCATTTAGTCTTGTATTGTCCGGAAAATCCTGCCGGCCGGCTGGCAGGTCTTTTACTGCCCAGTCATTCTGGTCCCATCCACGGCCGGTTAACCAGGCCCCTTCCGGTAAGGCTTTGCCAAATTCACTGCATTTTGTTAGTACTTCCTCCCAGCTTTTTGTATCAACCAGGTTTACGGTTTGTAAACTTATAGCATATCCTACAAAATGGGCATGGGCATCATTAAACCCCGGATATATTGATTTACCTGCCGCATCTTCCATCATATCCGATTCGTATTGCTTAAGTATTTCATCATTTTTGCCAATGGCGATAATTTTACCCTCCCTTATTGCCATGGCTTCTGCCACTGAAAACGATTCATCAACCGTATAAATTTTTGCATGGTGAATGATCATATCCGCCTTTTGGCGAAACTTACAGGAAGTACAAAGAAGAATGAAAAATGAAAAATGAAAAATGAAAGACGTGGAGATATTCCGTTTTTTTGATGACATGATATTTATTTAATTTTCAAAAATAAGTAAATCCATTGAGGTTGATTGGCTGTCATTTCAAACTGCTATGTTGACAAAGCAGGCTCTAAAGCCCCCATTCCCTTTGGAGAGGGAGTTGGGGGTGAGGTTTTCAACCGTATCTTTACGTATGCAGTTTGATAAGATCATCAATGCCAAAATAAATCAGGAATCGGATAAGCCGCTCATGAAAAAGGAGCTTTATCCGGTGAGTGAAAGGCTGCAAAAATACCTGCACCAGTATGGCAGGGATATTGAATTACCCATGGCCTATAAAGATCTTTTAAACTACCGGCACACCACGGCTTTAAGAAATAAAAAAGGAAAACTGACCCATTGGGAAACGGCGGTATATGACCTGAAAGAAATGGAATTTTTAAAAGAAGGCCTTGTCAAAACGTATGCTGCTTTAAAAACAGAAGGTAACCTTAGTTTTTCGAAACACCTTGATGTGGAACGGATAGATTTTTGTGAATTCGGCAACAGCATCCCTTTTCGCATCCGTATCATTAACCGGATCAATGATAATTATGATCATTACTATATAAAAGCGTCTGATGCTTCCCGCATTTACGGGCTGGAACTGGAACATTTGCTTAGCCCCAACCGCATTACCTTTTTATATCACAAAAATACACTGGTGGAAGAGCATATCCCCGGCATACCCGGTGATGTTTTCCTGGAAGATTATTTACAGCAGCCGGAAACGAATAAGATACGCATTGCCAAGGAATTCGTAAAATTCAATGAGCGGTGTTTTGCCAGGTTATTGGGTGATATGCGGAGTTATAATTTTGTAATTGATATCACCCCTGATATTGAAGATTACCAATACCGTATGCGTGCCATAGATTTTGACCAGCAATGTTATGAAGGAAGAAAAAATCTTTACCTGCCCCAGTTTTACCGCGAAAATTATGAATATGTAGAACTGGTATTAAAAACACTCAGTGCAGAAGTGATAGAACAATACCAGGCTGAAGAACGGACAGCTATGGCACTTCGTGTATTTGCCAGCCGTAAACAATTAGTGGAGTTATTAAATATTATGGCAAGAGACGAACTATCTGACAGCTATAAAATAAAAATGCTTCGGGAAGAACTGAACAGCCATTTTAATACGGACTATTTTTCTAAATGCAATACCATGGGCACCATTGTAAAAAGGCAGTTAAAAATCGTATTGCAAAAACAGCTGCAACAGGTAAAACCCTCCTGACCTGATATTACGGTTTCTTTAAATTTTTTATCTTTATCAGGATATTTATTTTATGTATAGAAACGAACTTATAAAACAATTTCAAAAGGAAACTGTGGAATGGCTTGCTGTCATTGAAAAAGCCGGCACCCCAAAAAAAAAGGCAGCTGAAATTGAAAACCTTCGCCAGGTTCTTCGCTTTCATGAATACCGGTATTATGTACAAAACGACCCGCTCATCAGTGATTATGAATATGATTCCCTGTATAAATTTTTAGAGCAGTACGAAAAAGGAGATCCCGGGTCTATTACGAAAGATTCGCCTACGCAGCGTGTAGGCAAAGGGTTGATAAAGGATTTTCCAAAAGTACAGCACCTGGTACCCATGCTGTCTTTGGAAAACTCATACAATGCTGATGACCTGCTTGATTTTGACCGGAAAGCAAAAGAACTTTCGGGATTGCCGGAAATTGAATATTGTGTAGAACCAAAATTTGACGGCGCCAGTATTTCCCTCATTTACGAAAATGATTTGTTTACCCGTGGCGCAACCAGGGGCGATGGTGAAGTTGGTGATGAGATTACGCTTAACATAAAACAGATCAGATCAGTTCCGCTCTCGGCAAAGTTCAGCGGGTATGGTATAGAGCAGATTGAGATACGTGGCGAAGTGCTGATGAATAAAAATAATTTTAAAGCATACAACGATTCATTAATTGAAGAAGGTATCCCTCCGCTGGCCAATCCAAGGAATGCAGCAGCAGGCTCTCTTCGAATTAAAGACACGGCTGAAGTAAGCCGCAGAAACCTGGAAGCTTTTTTATATCATGTTAGTTTTATTGTTGACCATGATCCATTGGCCGCAGACAGGAAGACGGCTGAAATAAAAACCGGCCAGCGAACAACAATCAACAAACAGCCTTCCACCCATTCAGGTATGCTGGAAATGCTCTGGAACCTTGGTTTCAGAAGTCCAAAAAAAGAAATGAAAGTGATGCAGGGTATGAATGCGGTAATAGATCAAGTGCATGAATTTGAAAAAGAACGGAACAACCTCGATTATGAAATTGACGGCATGGTGATAAAAGTAAATGACCTGAAGTTGCAGGACGAGCTGGGTATGACCGCACACCATCCACGATGGGCCATTGCTTTTAAGTTTAAAGCAAGGCAGGGGACCAGTACATTACTTTCGGTAGAATTTCAGGTAGGCAGGACCGGCGCTGTTACTCCGGTTGCTAAAATAGAACCGGTTCAGGTGGGAGGTGTTACGGTGAGCAGTATCTCCATCCACAATGAAGAATATATCAAAGAAAAGGACCTGATGCTTGGTGATACCATTTTAATAGAACGAAGTGGAGATGTAATACCTCAGATCGTAAAATCATTTGCTGAATTAAGAAAAGGAACTGAAAAGAAAATCAAGTTCCCGACACATTGCCCGGTTTGCCGTGATACTTTATATAAACCGGAAGAAGATGCCGTGTGGAGATGTATCAACCTTACCTGTCCTGCCCATATTGTAGAAGGAATTATTCACTTTGTAAGTAAGGATGCCATGGACATCCGAAGCTTTGGTGAAGCCAATGTGCGTAAATTTTACGAATTGGGCTTATTAAAAACCATTCCTGAAGTGTATACGCTCCCCTATGAAAAAATAAGAAAGCTGGATGGCTTTGGTGAACGATCAATTACCAACCTGCAAACGGCCATAGAAGCCTCGAAGCAACAACCCCTGCACCGTATCATTTATGCATTAGGCATTCGATATGTAGGCGAGACCACCGCCAAAACTTTAGCCAATGCTGTGGATCACCTGCTGCAGTTTGCTGATCTCTCAGAAGAGCAATTGTTGGAGTTGGATGATGTAGGTGTTAAAGTGGCCGGAACGGTGTATGGGTTTTTTCATAATAAAGACAACCTGCATCTGCTTCAACAACTGGAAAGCCTGGGTGTGCAATTAAAGAATAAAAAAAAGGAAGGGGTAAAGGAAGGAAACCTGATTGGGCAAACCTTCCTTTTTACCGGTAGCTTAGCTCAATTAAAAAGAAGTGACGCTGAAGAAATGGTGGAAAAAAACGGAGGAAAAATTGTAGCAGGTGTAAGCAGCAGGCTGAATTACCTTGTAGTTGGTCAGGATGCCGGAAGTAAACTGGAAAAAGCAAAAAAAATAGGCTCCATAAAAATTATTTCCGAAGAAGATTTTTTAAAAATGCTGACTGGTTAGCAAAAAAAAACATTATATTTATAGCAAGCCTTTTTAAAAAAACCTACGGGCAGGTGGCTGGCCCGACCTCACTTTTTAAATCATACTGTTATGATTAAAAAAAATTCCGGCGAAGTTTGGAAACAAATTCTCTTCAGCGGCTATAAACAACTTCGCAAAAAATACGCCGTTTCCTCTCATGGCAGGGCCGCCAGTTTTAATGACCAGGTTGAAAAAGACGGAAAATTATTAAATGGTTCATTGACTTCGGGCTATAAAACACTGAACCTGCATGTTGTAAACGGGAATGGCACCATATATATTCACCGTGAAGTAGCAAAACTGTTTTGTAAAAAACCTGCTCCCAAATATAAATATGTAATTCATGTCAATCACAAAAAGAAAGACAACCATTTTAAAAATTTAAAATGGGCAACACTGGATATCGTCAGCTCTCATCAGCAAAACAGCCCTGAAAAAATAGCCTATAAAAAAAGGCAGGCTAATAGAACCGTTGGCTTAAAACTTAACGCTGTCCAGGTTAAGGTGATTAAAGACATTATAAAAAATCCAAAACGAAAATTAACTTATAAACAGCTTGCCGCTAAATACAAAGTGAGTGAAATGACCCTGTACCGCATTAAAAGCGGGGAGAACTGGGGACGTATTAAATAATCTTTTTTTATTGCATTAAAAAGGAATGGGTTTTAAAACCTGTTCCTTTTTTTATTTTACTAAATTCGCTGATCAGAAAAATATAATATATGCTGCAACCCTCTACTTTAAAATTTCTGAAAGACCTGAAAAAGAATAATACTAAACCCTGGTTTGATCAACATCGCCAACAATATGAAACGGCTAAAACAGATTTTCAATCCCTGGTGGCAGATCTCATCACTTCCATTGCCCGGTTTGATCCTCCGGTTGGTAACCTTATGGTTAAAGAATGCCTTTTCCGCATTAACAGGGATGTTCGTTTCAGTAAAGATAAAAGTCCTTATAAAAGCCATATGGCAGGGTATTTCAACAAAGGTGGCAAGAAAAGTACAGGAGCGGGGTATTATTTACATATTGAACCCGGAAGGATTTTTGCAGCGGGAGGCATGTGGATGCCTTTACCACCAGGCCTTGTTAAAATACGCCAGGAGATCGATTACAGTTTTGTTGAATGGAAAAGGTTAACCGGAAATGCCAATTTTAAAAAAATATTCACAGAGGGGGTAAAAAGTGATACTGTTTTACTGAGGCCGCCCAAAGGATATGATGAAAGCAACCCAGCCCTTGAATACCTGAAAATGAAAAGTTTTATCATCAGCAGGCCTTTTACTGATAGTGAAGTACAACATAAAACGTTTATAAAAGAGCTGGCTAAAACTTTCCAGGCCATGAAGCCCCTGATCGGTTTTTTGAATATGGCAATAGAATAAAAAATAACCGGTTTGCCGTCTCCCTTAATTACACAGGGGAAACTAATGGAAATAACAGTATACCATTAACCATCTTGGATTTTATCAGCTCAATTAAATTACCTACATTATTCAGTTTACCAATTTCTTTGAGTTTGAATTTTACTGAAAAAGTGTTTTCCACCTCACCGATCATTAACATATGTGTTAAAGAATCCCAGTTGGCAATATGTTCAGCTGTCAAGTCATCACTTAACGCAATGGCTTCATCATTAAACGTTTTTCTGAAAATGAATGTCAATTTTTCTAAGATTGCAGATTGGTCCATACGTATTTTTACTTTTGTGGCCTGGTTGATTACAACGATCAATACAAAAATCGTCTATTCCCTATAGCAGGTTGCCGGTATTACGGAAATTATTTTTTAATGCCAGCATTCAACTTTATAACAAATTCATTTCTTACCCCTTACTTTGCCTCTTTAAATGCTCTTATCCCTTTACCAACCCCTGCATAAACTCCGGGATTTTTTTGCCGCCAAAAAGCAGCAGCACGGCAAAAATGATAAGTATCCGTTCGCTGCCTCCCGGTAAACCGATAAGAAAAACTGCATTTAAAACTGAAATGCTCATAGTCATAGTTTTTAAAGGCTAATTTCCTTAAAGCTTACAATTGGTATGCCAACAACAACTCTAAACAATAAAATTTGAAAAAGGTTCATACGGATTATCAAAAAATCCATCCCCTATGGCAGTCAGCAGAATGATATACGGTAATTAAACACATTGTATTGGGTAAAGTTTGACCCCTACTGTTTTTTTATAAAAATGAGGTTATCTCAACATAAGCCTAGAGACTAAAAAAAGATGGCCAGAGATAAAAATCTCCGGCCTTGCTTACCTCTGAAACCACAAGAAAAAAGTTATGAATATTTTTAAATAGAATTATTATTAATGAATCAGATTTTGTTAAATAAGGGGGCCTATCAAAATGATATTACAGAATGGGTTTTTAATAAGATTGGAGAGATTAAGATAACGGAGCAGGCTGTAAAATTAGTAATTTATTTATATTATCATAATTTATTTTTTACCCATGACTGTTAGTCTCCTTTTTTGTTTTGATAATATAAGCCTGTTTTCAATGAATATAGCCTGTTTTGAAGGTTTTTTGCTGTTAAAAGCAACAATTTTAGCTATTTACAGGAGTATAAACCATAATTTATTTATTTTTATTTAAGCCGGATTTACTGTTTCTATACGGTTTAAATTTCATCCAATGATTAAAACCCATGAATTCATACTTTAAAACGATCTTACAATTTGCCCCATTTTATTTTCAACAATGGGTATTAAAAATCAGTATAAAAAACTAATAAGTGTTAGTTTTGCAAAAATACTTGAATGGCAAAAATAAAGCCAGGTAAAAATGCCACAAAAAAGGATGTAATCACCAAAAAAGCCTCAGCGCTTTTTAAAATAAAAGGTTATTCCTCAACTTCTATGAGAGAATTGGCTGAAGCAGTTGGTGTAGAAGCCCCCAGTCTTTATAACCATATCGGGTCAAAGAGCGAATTATTGCAAACCATTTGTTTTAAAGTGGCCAATGAGTTTACTGATTATTTAGATGCCGCGGAAAATACGGCTGTGAATACAGTAACAACGATTGAACGTATTATCCGTTTTCATATACGGATGATGCTGAATAATTTTGATGAAGTATTTGTTGCGAATCATGAATGGAAACAATTAAAGGAACCCTATTTAAGCAATTTTCTTAATCAACGGAGGGGTTATGAAAAAAGACTTGTAACGCTGATTGAAGCCGGCATAAAATCAAAGGAATTTAAAACCAGCAACCCATATGTGTCCGTTTTAACAATTCTGTCTGCAGTACGTGGTCTTGAATTTTGGCAGCGGCATAAACAAAATGTAAGTACACAGGTTCTGGAAGATGATATGGTTAATCATTTATTAAAAGGAATAATTAAATAGTTTTATGGCAGTTCATTTTCATACATTAAAAGTAAAAGAAGTACGGCTGGAAACACCCGATTGTGTTTCGGTTTTATTTTCAGTTCCTGATGACCTGAAAAAAGATTTTGAGTTTGCACAGGGGCAGAATATAACGGTTAAAAAAAATATGGATGGGGAAGATATCCGCCGTTCCTATTCTATATGTGCAGCACCTTATGAAAACGAATTAAGGATAGCGGTAAAAAGAGTTGAAGGGGGGAAATTTTCCGGCTATGCAAACACGGAGTTAAAAGCAGGTGACGAGTTAGATATTTTACCTCCCACAGGAAAATTCAATACCAAATTGCAAACAACGAATTGTAAGAAATACGTTGCTTTTACAGCCGGAAGCGGTATAACTCCTGTTATTTCAATCATTAAAACCACTTTACTATCTGAACCGGAAAGCCGTTTTACTTTAGTATATGGTAACCGGGGCCGCAGTTCTATCATCTTCTTTGAAGAACTTGAAGGTTTGAAAAACAAATACCTTAACCGTTTTAATTTTATCAATATACTCAGCCGTGAAAAAACGGATGCCCCTATCAATTCAGGCAGGATAAATAATGGTAAGCTGACAGAACTAAAAAAACTGATTGATTATAATGGTATAGATGACTTTTTTATCTGCGGCCCTGAAGAAATGATCTTTTGTATAAAAGATTTTTTAGAACTACAGGGTATTGATAAGAAGAAGGTACATTTTGAATTGTTTACCACACCCGGACAGAAGAAGTTAGCCGTTGGCAAAAAGCAATTGGCAGTTGGCATTCAAATGCCTAAAAGTAAAATCACCGTTAAACTGGATGGCAGAAGTTTTGATTTTGACCTGGGATTTAACCAGGACAGTATTTTAGATGCCGCCCTAAAACAGGGTGCCGACCTGCCTTTTGCCTGTAAAGGCGGTGTGTGTTGTACCTGCAAAGCAAAATTGCTGGAAGGCGAAGTGGACATGGATGTTAACTGGGGCCTGGAGCAGGAAGAAGTGGAGCAGGGCTATATTCTTGCCTGTCAATCGCATCCTAAAACAGAAAAAGTAGTGGTGGATTTTGATGTGAAATAATAATCCATTCCGCTGCCCTTTTTTATTCTTGTAAAACCATTAAATCCCGGATTAAAAATTCAATTTTACCCCCGGCTCAATAATTGCTGTATAGTTCCTGTTAGATGTAATTTCATTTCTTTTTCCATGACCCCGGGTGGTTTTTAACCTTATTTGCTGGCCGTTAGCAGCAACAACTGTGTTAATATCAATATCCGTCTGAATTTTTCCCAGTTTGATCGTTCCATTGGCAACAGCGCCCTGTTTAATTATAGTAACCCCATTATATATAACAGGGCGGGTTACCGTAAAACTTACAGGAATATCTTTTCGTTCAGGAGCATCATCAAGATTTTCACGTAATGAAAGATTAACTTCTACCTTTGAACGGATATAGATTTCTTTTTTTTCCTGGGCTCTTCTTTCCTGCAGTCTTCTTTCCTCTTCGGCTCTTTCCTGTTCAACCTTTTCCTGCTCAATCCTTTCCTTTTCAATCCTTTCCCGTTCCATTTTATCCTTTTTAACCTGGTCTTTTTTAGCCTGTTCCTTTTTTTCCGGTTCCCTTTTTTCCGGTACATCTGCCGGAACCTGGTTAACCACAGGTGTTTTCTCAGGTGTTTTTGGAATATCCCCGGTTACCGGAATATTATTATTCTCCCCCGGGTTGCTATTCCCAGTATTTAGTTCATTACTATTTCCAGGAATATTATTTTTTGGGTGAATATTTTCAGTAATATTTGTATCCGGCTTTTTATTATTTGAAAAAATAGTAAATCCTAAAACCAGTACAAATAAAAGAAGGATAAACCCGGCAATAACACGTGACCTGGTAGAAGACAAATATTTTTGCTGTAAAACCTGCCAAACCCCGCTTGCCTTTGTCCCGATGCCCATTAATACATTATTTGGCTTTGTCAGTGTTTCCAATCGTGTAGCCTGCAATGAACTTCTGCCTGTACCTTTTCGTGGTTGTAAAATTTCCTTTGTAAGAGCCGGTATAGAAATAGTTTCCATTTGACTGCTTAAAGCACGCAGGTCAGTTCCTTTTAATTCCGGAAAAGCCAATGACAGTGCCTGTTGAAATGCACCGGCATCCACAAAACGGTTTTCGGGTTTCTTTTCCAATGCCTTCATCACTATATTGCTTAAAGCCTTTGGAACCGAACTATTAAGTTTATCTAATGCCATTGGTTTCTTTTTCAATATCTCCTGCATCAGGTTATAATCTGTACTGCTTTCAAAAGGCAATTTACCCGAAAGCAATTCATACATGGTAACCGCTGCGGCATAAATATCAGATGCCACAGAAGGTTCTTTTCCTTCAATAATCTCGGGTGCTAAAAACTCTACCGTTCCAATAACCTTGTTTACCTGTGTCAACCGTTGCTCACCAGCCACTTTGGCAATTCCAAAATCCATCAGTTTCACCGTTCCATCGGGTGTAAGGATCAGGTTGGAGGGTTTGATATCACGGTGATAGATCCCTTTTTTATGGGCATGGTGCAACCCTTCCAAAGCCTGCATAAAAATAAGCACAACGACCTGGTAGGGAAGTGTTTTATGTTGCCTTAATAACTCATCCAGGTTTTTTCCTTCTACATATTCCATTACCATAAAATGTTGCTGATCCTGTTCTATCAGGTTATATATAACAGCAATATTGGGATGTAATAACCGGGCCAGTACCTGGGCTTCTTTTTTAAACCTGTCCAACACCTGTGGTTGATTTATCATCAGCGTATTCAGCATCTTTAAAGCTACTTCACGACCCAGTACTTTATCAACCGCTTTGTAAACCGTACCCATGCCTCCCTGGCCCAGCTTGGAAATGATATTATAGTTTTGAATTTGTTGTCCTATCATGGTAAGTCGTATTCTCGTGTTTTGGGTAAATCAAAATCTTTTGTTTCTTTAACAGGTTGTTCCCCCGGGATTGCGGTCCTTTCTGCTAAAACAACAGTAATATTATCGTGTCCTCCTCTTTCTTTAGCCAGTTGCACCATATACTCCGCAGCATTTTTTAATCGGTTATTTTTTAGGATCTCATTCAGTTCTTTATCACTTAAATAATCATAAAGCCCATCCGAACAAAGCAGGAGTCGGTCATTGTTCTCAAAAACAAATTGACCTTTACCGGTATCAATTCTCAGTTCAGGTTTTGTTCCCATGGCATTGGTGAGGATGTTTCTTTTGGGGTGTATGGCTGCTTCTTCTGCAGTAATTTCGCCGCTGTTAACCAATTCCTGTACATAAGTATGATCCTGGGTGATCTGCATGATGGAATCCCCTTTTTGAATATAAGCCCGGCTATCTCCTACCTGTGCAAAATAAACCGTTTGATCAATTACAACCAGGACAGTACAGGTTGTTCCCATTCCCTTAAATGCACTTTGGGATGAGGCCTTTTCAAAAATATTCTTATTGGCAAGGGCTAATACTTTTTGCAGGTTTTTTTCAACATCACTGTTTTTTTGATTAAAGTATTCACGGCTGATAATGTCTGCTGCCATTCTGCTGGCAACTTCCCCGGCCTGGTGGCCACCCATTCCATCGGCTACGATCAGTAAATATCCTTTTTCACGAATGATATTTTCATCGGCAATTTTGAAGAACAAGCCCATGTCTTCATTATTGGTCCTTATATTACCAAGGTCGGAAAGTACAATAACCTTAAGGTTCCCTGAATCAAAAGCCCCGTTATTTTTTTCAGGTACCCTTTGTTTTGTTTTTTTTCCAAATAAATTAAACCAGTTCATATTTATTCCTTTATTTTTTCAAGGTTATACTCATATGATTTCCGCCTGTTTGTAATTGGCACTTCTATTTCCCTGGAGATATAACCTTCGGCTTCCAGTGTAAACTTAAAGTAGTCTCCTTCATCCCCTGCAATTTCAAAGGGAAGTTTTTTTGTACTGCCATCAGGAAAAACAATATGGGCATTGGGTGCATTGGGAACAGCAATTATCAATTTTTGCAGGCCCGGATGTTCAATTTCAGTCACCGCAGGTTTTTCCTTATTATTATCCGGCTGCCTGGCAATAAAAATTACAACGAAAATAAAAAATAAAACGCCTGCAGTGATGAGCAGGTTTTTCCGGTTTAGTTCAAATTTAAACAGGCTTTGTTTATCCCTGCCTGCAAATGTCAGTTGTTGTTTATTGCTTAATAAATGCTCAATGTCACCGGCAGTAATACGGCTTGCCGGATTAAGGCGAAGGCTCTTTTCAATAATTGTGTTCAGTTTTTCTGAAACCTGTGGCACCATTATTTTGGGATTTGTAAATGACCCTTTCTCAATTTTTGACCGTAGGGTTACTGGGTTGTTGGCTTCAAAAGGCAGGTACCCCGTAATTAATTCATAGGCCAGTATACCGAGACTCCATATATCCGATTTTTTTTCTACCTGCTGCTGAAACTGTTCTGGAGCCATATATTCTGTGGTGCCCACTACAAAACCCTGTTGGGTGAGTTTGGGTGTGTATTTTGACTTGGCAATTCCAAAATCAAGCATGGTAACTTTTCCGTCAGTCTGTATCTTAAAATTCTGAGGTTTCACATCCCTGTGAAGAATGTCTTTTTTATGGAGATATGCAAGGGCAGAGGCAATCTGCCGAATGATGCTTTCCGTTTCTTCATTGGAAAGTTTACCTTTTCTATGCAGGTAATTATCCAATGATTCTCCTTCCACATATTCCATTATGATACATGGTGTATCGTTCAAAATAATATACTCATAAAGACAAGCAATGTTGGGATGACTTATGGAGGACTGGATATAGGCCTCGTTCCTGAACCGGTCGGCCATATTTTTTTGGTGCAGTATCTTTACCGCAGCCATCCGCTGCAGGTCCTTGTTATAGGCTTTATACACATCGCCCATACCACCTGACCCGATCCGTTCGGCCAGGTGGTATCCGGCAATTTCCTTTATCTGTCCGTAAGTGACCCCCATTGTAATGCCTGGTTAAGCAATGTTGTTAGTATTTATATACCTGCCAATCTATTGCACTTTTTTTACTCCCATCAACTCCATACCATATTTAATAGGCACGGCAAAAGATATCTGGGTTCCACGTGCATCTGTTTTTCCGGCATAATATATACCAATTACATTGCCCTCATCATCAAACATTGGGCCACCGCTGTTTCCACCGCCAGTTGCATTAATGGTAAGCTGGTATGAATCTCCAAAGCCACTGTAAATATTAGTTTTATCAGAACTTGCCGGGATAATTCTTCCAATATTACCCGTAGTTACAGTAGGTGTAGGTATGGTGGTAACCTGGCTTTTTTTGTTAAATGGATCGTTTGATTTACGAACAACATACTGATCCGGTGCAACGCCCGGATAGCCCATAACGGTAACCGTCTGTCCGGGTTTTACAGCATCATAATTATCCTTCATGGTTACTTTTGATAAGGATGTAGGCAGTTCCACCTTTATCATAGCTACATCATGCTGATCCGAAGGTGTTGAAGACTGTATGGGCCGGCGAAGTGCTGTGTTGGCAAATATCACATACATGTAAGTGTTCTGGCCTTTAATTGAACCTTCATTTGCAGTACTGCCACCTACCATTGTGGCAGTAGCGGGTACATAAGATCCCAGGTCCTGGGGCATTACCTGGTAATTGGGATCAACCTGGTTTTTGCCATTGATCTTCCGAACCAACACTCCCGGAAAAGCGAACTCGGGAAAACCATATCTGGTATTCCAGCTTGCAGCCACATGGCGGTTAGTGAGTATAAAACCATCTTCCGATACCACAAAACCCGATCCTGAAGCACCCGCAATACCCAACGGTACGCCAATTTGTACATTTTTTTGTAAATCCAGGTAAGGTTCTATTTCGCCGTTGCTGTTTTCAATGTATACAGCACGGTAGGTTATCTGCCCGGCCTGGTCTTTAGACTGCATATACTGGTGCCATAATTCCTGGCCTGAATTGGCATCAAATAACTGCCATCCAAATTCTATCTGTACCACTTTATCAGAATTTTCTTTTGCAATAACATCAGGGGTCTTTTTAAACTTATTTGTCGTATCTCCCACATTAACAACCGTTGTAGTATTCTTTCCAAATATTTTATCCCTGAAGAAATAACCCAAAAGGCCCAATACAATAACCAGCCCCCCCAGGATATATGCCATCCCGCTATATGATTTTTTTCTTTCTGCCACCAGCATTCTTTCTACCGTTTGTTTTCCCAGGCCTGTTTTTAACGGTTCAGATGTTGCTACGGCACTTTGTGTTACTTCTGACAATGTTGTTGCCCTGATAGAGGTGGGTATATCCATCACTTTGGTTTCCATCATCATGTTCTGAGGCCGTGGATATATATCGAAAGAAAAAACCGGCCCATTACTTCCCAGTTGAACTTCATCGCCGGGGTTTAAAGAAGCTGATCCTTTTACCCTGTTTTTATTTACAAAAATCCCGTTGCGGCTGTTATTATCATTGATGGTAAACGCTGGAGGATCAGCACTGACCCTGGTGATTTTTCCATGTTCCCGGCTTACAATAACTTCCTGTTCCGGATCAAACTGGATATCACTTCCGGAAGTACGGCCAATGGTTAATTCGGCTTTGTTGAAATCGAATTCTTCAACCTGTCCGGCTTTGGTTCCTGATGTATGTCGGATGACATATCGTTCAATAGTTGTGCTCATGTTGCTTAGTTTTGGGGTTTATTATTTGATTAAATATTACTTAATTATACAGGCTATTATTACTGAAAGCCAGAATCGGTTTTATGAACAGGATATCAAAAGAGTAAAAAAAGTAGTTTATAACTACAAACCGAATGGTAATTTCTTATTCGTTTGGCATACCGATGTTTACAATTATTCCTTATTGAAAGAGGCTGCTTATTGCGAATAGAGTTTTACAAACAGGGACAGGAATTAAGTTCTTAAAATTAATAATATTCAGCTTAAAATGCGTTTTTTTTATTTCCCGGTAATCCTTACTGATCTCAAATGCATGCCCTCCGCCATTTTAAGACCAGATCAGGAAAAATTACTGAAAAGATTATGATGACAAGATGCTCATTGGATTTTGTAAACTTAATATTAAAATGACCGTTTTTTGTACAGTAAATGTCTGTTTACTGCCCCGTATGCCCTATACTTAATTTGTATTAGATTTTTACATACCGGCTTTGGCCCATTTTCTATTACCCATTTTAATAAAAAGGGAAGATTTCATTTTTTTACTACGACCGGCAGGGGCTTTTGTTTAGGGTTTGCCTGCCTTAATTTTCCTCCCCCTAACTAACACTTGTTAGTTTTTTTATACTATTTTTACAGTCTAAAAGGATAATTATGCCCATACAGGATCTGGAAAAAATATTCCAGGATAAGATCGATAAAGAAATTAAAATTGAACCAAAGGACTGGATGCCTGATGCATACCGCAAAACTAATATCCGGCAAATAAGCCAGCATGCCCACAGTGAAGTGGTAGGCATGTTACCCGAAGGCAACTGGATCAGCCGTGCACCATCATTAAAACGCAAGGCTATTCTCATTGCAAAAGTACAGGATGAAGCCGGGCATGGTTTATATTTATATTCATCGGCTGAAACCTTAGGCAGCTCCCGTGATGAAATGATTACCGATCTGCACAACGGTAAAGCAAAGTATTCTTCTATCTTTAATTATCCCAGTTTAACCTGGGCCGATATGGGCGCTATAGGCTGGCTGGTTGATGGTGCCGCCATTTTAAACCAGGTAATGTTATGCCGTACTTCTTATGGTCCATATGCCAGGGCCATGGTGCGTATCTGTAAGGAAGAAAGTTTTCATCAACGGCAGGGTTTTGAATCACTACTGGTATTGAGCAAAGGAACCAGCGAACAAAAGGCCATGTGCCAGGATGCCATCAATCGCTGGTGGTGGCCAAGCCTGATGATGTTTGGACCAAAAGACAGCGAAAGCACCAACAGTGATCAAAGCATGAAATGGAAAATTAAAAGAAAAACAAATGATGAACTGCGGCAACAGTTTATAGATATGATTGCCGTACAGGTAAAAGTATTGGGTATGACTTTACCCGATGATAAATTAAAATGGAACCCGGCAAGAAAACATTATGATTTTGGAGAAATAAACTGGGATGAATTCTGGAATGTGGTAAAAGGAAATGGCCCATGCAATAAACAACGCCTTGCAGCAAGAAATAAGGCACATGATGAAGGTGCATGGATAAGGGAAGCGGCAAAAGTATATGCAGAGAAAAAATTAAACAGGCAAAAAGAAAAAGCAGCTTAAAATATTTTATATGTCCATTCAGATCAGAAAATTTTATTACGGCGATATCCCCGAAGATCATACAGGCGGCACCCATTCACCTGCCCATATTGATTCAAAAAACGACTGGCCGCTCTGGGAAATTTTTATCCGGAGCAAACAGGGGCTCGATCACAAACATGTTGGAAGCCTGCATGCAGCAGATGCCGCCATGGCCATTGAAAATGCAAGGGACGTATACACCAGAAGGCAGGAAGGGGTAAGTATTTGGGCGGTAGAAAGCAAATACATACATGCTTCTGATCCCGGGGAAGCAGAAAGCCTCTACGACCCTGCCAACGATAAAGTGTACCGGCATCCTACTTTTTATCAATTGCCCGATGAAGTTGGACACATGTAAATGTTTACTGAAAAGATCAAATGATTTTACCGATGAAGATTTCTTCCATTGACCATATTTTACAGCTTGCCGACAATGCATTGATCATTGCACAGCGAAATGCGGAATGGTGCGGCCATGGTCCCATACTGGAACAGGATATAGCGATCACTAACATTTCACTGGACCTGCTGGGGCAGGCTAGAAATTTTTACCAGTATACGGCAACGCTTATGGGTAATGATGCAACGGAGGATTCCCTGGCATACCTGAGAACCGAAAGAGAATTTAAAAACTGTTTGCTGGTAGAGCAGCCGAACGGCGACTGGGGACAAACCATTTTGCGCCAGTTTTTTTTCAGCGCCTACCAATTCCTGCTTTACAAAAAATTAAAGGATGGTTCAGACGAGCAACTTTCCGCTATTGCCGAAAAGGCATTGAAAGAAGTTACTTATCACCTCCGCTGGAGCAGCGAGTGGGTGATCCGCCTTGGTGATGGAACTAAAGAAAGCCATCAGCGAATGTTAACAGCCATTGATGAATTGTGGAGATACACCGGAGAGTTATTTATTGCCGCTGATTATGAAAAAAGCACAGGGGCAGATGTATCCCTGTTAAAAGACGAATGGATGGAAAAAATTGTAACCGTTTTTAATGAAGCCACATTGCCGGTTCCTGAAAAAGTATTTATGCAAACAGGTGGTAAAACCGGGATCCATACAGAACACCTGGGTTTTATTTTAACGGAACTGCAATACCTGCAACGGGCCTATCCAAATGCAACATGGTAATTGATTCAGAAATATCTACAAAAAAAATATGGCAAATACTTGAAACGGTTTGCGACCCTGAGGTACCTGTTCTTACTGTAACAGACCTGGGTATTATCAGGGATGTAAAAATAAAAGATAATGAAGTTGAAATAATAATTACACCCACTTATACAGGCTGCCCGGCCATGGATATGATTGCCATAAACATAAAATGGGCACTACTTGAAAAGGGTTACAAAAAAATAAAGATTACCTCTGTTCTTTCACCTGCCTGGACAACGGACTGGATGAGTGAAGAAGGAAAAAGAAAGCTAAAAGATTACGGTATTGCGGCTCCTGACAGAAAATTTGAAATCGCCGTAGATGGTGTGGCATGCCCTCTTTGTAATTCCACCTGCACTAAACTCATCAGCGAATTTGGAAGTACGGCCTGTAAGGCTTTATACCAATGCAGGGATTGTAAAGAACCGTTTGATTATTTTAAGTGTCATTAATATGCTTAACTTTATTTTAGTTCAAACTAAAATACATGGATCTATCTATTTATTTTGAAGAAGCTGCACAGGTATCTGCAGCCTTTATAATTGGCGCCATTATAGGGTTTGAAAGAGAATTCAGAAGTAAGCCGGCCGGGTTCAGAACCATGATCCTGATCTGTGTGGGTTCCTGTTTATACACCATCCTGTCAAAAGAAACCGGGGCAGACAATGCCGACAGGATTGCCAGTAATATTGTAACCGGAATTGGTTTTATTGGCGCCGGGGTAATTTTTAAAGAAGGCATCACCGTTAACGGATTAACTACACAGCACTCATTTGGGTAACGGCTGCATTAGGTATGGCCATTGGATATCATAATTATCCGCTGGCTATTGTGGTATCGGTAATGGTGGTAATAGCCCTGTTTGTTTTAGAACCTGTACAACGTATTATCAACTGGTTTCATAAGGTTAAGGATTATAAAATACGGACAGTTGAATTAGGCAGAAATTTTCATTCCGAATTAGAAATTTTTTTTAATACCCATAATCATTCATTCCGGTGTATGAAGTTTGTTAAGGAAAATAATGACACTGTCTATCTTTACCGGATCAGTTCCCCTGACAGGAATTATGACCTGGTCAACCAGTTTTTATTATGCCATAAGGAAGTAAAAAGTTTTGATGTTTGATGTTAAGGATTAGCCCGTTATTATTTATGATCAATTAAACCCATACCGATGTCTTCCATTTTATTTGAAATAAAAAACAGTATTGCATATATTACGTTAAACCGCCCCGAAAAATTTAATACTTTCAACCGCGAAATGGCTTTGTTATTACAGGCAAAACTGGATGAAGCGGCATCCTTACACGAAGTACGATGTGTGTATATTACAGGTGCAGGAAAAGCATTTTCGGCCGGGCAGGATATAAGTGAACTGGCAGGAGAAAAAAGAATAGCGATCGGTCAAATCCTTTCAGAACATTTTAACCCTATTGTAAAACGGATCAGGAACCTGCCAAAACCCGTGGTAGCAGCAGTTAACGGTGTAGCTGCCGGTGCGGGTGCCAATATTGCTTTATGCTGCGATGTGGTTGTGGCAATCGCGTCGGCATCATTTATACAGGCTTTCAGTAAAATAGGATTGATCCCCGATAGCGGGGGAACGTATACTTTACCCCGTTTGGTGGGCTGGCAAAAAGCAAGTGCTTTAATGATGACGGGTGATAAAGTAAATGCAACAGAAGCAGAACGGCTTGGCATGATCTATAAGGTTTTTGAAGAGAATTCGTTTGAAGAGGAGAGCAAAAAGATAGCCGTCACCCTTTCGCACATGCCAACAAAAGGACTGGCTTATACCAAACATGTCCTGAACAATTCTTTTCACAGTATCTGGGAAGAGCAGTTATCGCTGGAAGATAAGTACCAGCAAAAAGCAGCGGCTACTGAAGATTTCCAGGAAGGCGTAACTGCCTTTTTGGAAAAAAGAATCCCCACCTTTAAAGGAAAATAAGATGACCCCCGGGAATGACAAACTTGCCAATGATGTAGTGGCACACATGATGGAAAACGACCTTTTCAGCCAGTGGTTGGGAATAGAAATACTGGAAGTGAAAGAAGGTTACAGCAGGATAAAAATGATGGTACGCAATGAAATGATCAATGGCTTTGGTATTGTACATGGCGGCATTGCATTTGCCTTATCCGACAGTGCATTTGCTTTTGCCTGTAATAACCGGAATGTTTTATCTGTTGCTTTAGATACAGCCATTAATTTTTTAAAGCCCGTTCATGTTGGCGATATTTTAACCGCTGAAGCAAAAGAATTACATAATGGAAGATCCACCGGACTCTATCATATTACCATAACCAATCAAAACAATCATATAGTGGCGCTTTTTAAAGGCACCTGTTTTCGCATTAACAAAACATTGATATGATCTACGAATTCGGAGGGTATAAACCGGTCATACATGAATCTTCATTTATTCATCCCCAGGCGGCTGTTACCGGAAATGTGATCATTGGCAGGGATTGTTATATCGGTCCCGGTGCAGCCATACGTGGCGACTGGGGCCAGATCATTATTGAAGACGGATGCAATGTGCAGGAAAATTGTACCATTCACCTGTTTCCCGGCGTAACGGTTATTTTAAAACAAGGCGCTCATATTGGCCACGGGGCCATTATACACGGTGCAACCATTGGTAAAAACTGTTTGGTGGGCATGAATTCTGTGATCATGGATAACGTAATATTGGGAGATGAATGTATTGTAGGTGCTTTAAGTTTTATAAAGGCTGATGAAATTTTTGAAAACAGGTGCCTGATCATTGGTAATCCTGCAAAAAAAATAAAAGAAGTAACGGATGAAATGATCAAATGGAAAACAGAAGGTACAAAATGGTATCAGCAATTACCAAAAGACATGTTTGAAACCTGGAAAGTTTGTGAACCGTTAAGAACAGTTCCACCGGACCGTAAACCACAGGCTAAAGGTTATAAAACATGGAATGAAAACAAGTAATTATTTAGCGGCTTCCCATATCCGCTTCTCTTTAGTTGTCTCTTTAAAGAAATCCGGCAGCTTTCCATCTCCTTTCCCGGTTATTCCACCATCAGGTGATCCAAGAAATGTACAGGCTGCATCATAAACCTCACTAAAAAAATCACAGCAGGGCATTACAATATAGTAAACCTTTTTACCCTTGTACATATATTCTGTTACGCTTTGAGGTTGCTCATGTTTTTGCATTACTTTAAATGAGTCGATCTTTTTTTTAATACAGGTTGGTATGGAAGCCATGTCTTTTTTGCTGACAGGCGTTGTATCCATAGACGTTTGTGACGCTGCATTTACCTGTACCGGTTGATCTGTGGATATATTTGTTTTTACAGAATCTGCCTTTTCTAAGGACCGGGTTGTCTTTACAGGTCCACAACTCAAAATACCTGCTCCCATTATAAAAATTAATTTGATCATTTTATTTATTTCGTTTTACCGGATACAAATGTAACATGAATTAAAGTTTTATGGCTTTCCAAAAGCATAAAAAGAAGTTAACCCGTATTTATCTTTAAATTTTGCAGACCTTTGCGCCAATAATGGAAAGATCAAATTTTGTAGACCAGATAAAGATATTCGGGCGGAGCGGACACGGTGGTGCCGGAAGCAAGCATTTTATGCGTAATAAATTAACTGCAATGGGTGGTCCTGACGGTGGTGACGGTGGCAGGGGTGCTCATATTATCTTAAAAGGCAATGCCCAGTTATGGACCCTTTTGCACCTGAGGTATTATAAAAATATACTGGCAGAAGATGGAGAGAATGGCAGTAAAAATAATTCGAGTGGCAGAACGGGTAAAGATATTATTATTGAAGTTCCATTAGGAACAATTGCAAGGGATGAGATCAGTGGCGAAAAAGAAGCTGAAATTTTAGAAGATGGCCAGGAAGCCATATTATTAAAAGGCGGCCGCGGCGGATTGGGTAACAGTAACTTTAAAACAGCTACCAACCAGGCCCCTGATTATGCACAACCCGGCGAAGAAGGTGTGGAAGGCTGGAAAATACTGGAGTTAAAGGTATTGGCGGATGTAGGGCTGGTAGGATTTCCCAATGCAGGCAAATCAACCTTATTAAGCAGGGTTACTGCCGCCAAACCAAAAATTGCAGACTATGCTTTTACCACCCTGGTTCCCCAGCTGGGCATGGTTGAATACCGGGATGCAAAAAGTTTTTGTATGGCAGATCTGCCAGGCATTATAGAAGGTGCTGCTGAAGGAAAGGGGCTGGGACACCGGTTTTTAAGGCATATTGAACGTAATTCTATTTTACTTTTCCTGATCCCTGCCGACAGTAAGGACCACAAAAAAGAATTTGAAATTTTACACAACGAGTTGAAGCAATACAACCCCGAAATGCTGCAAAAAGATTTTGTGATCGCCATCAGTAAAAGTGATATGCTTGACGATGAGCTAAAGGCCGCTATACAAAAAGAATTGCCGCAAAATATTCCTCATATTTTTATTTCATCTGTTACCGGGGTAGGGTTAACAGAGCTTAAAGACCTGCTTTGGAAAACCTTAAACACATTAACAAAGGTATAAATACCCAACGATGGGTATTGTATTTCGTTTAATTATTACCTTATTTGCATAAAATTATTGTTATGAAAAAATACTTTTTATTCTTAACTGCTCTTCTTTTCTGGAATATGGCGGTTACCTCACAAACTATCATTACATTAAAAAAAGTAATGGAATTGCAAATGCCTAAAACAGCCGATGATGATATGCCCGGTACCAGGGGAGCCTCCGTTGTCTGGCATCCTTTGCAAAATAAATATTATGCTGCCATGGCCGGTAACAAAGATTATCCTTTGGCCATTTTTGATATTAAAGCCAAAAGATTATCTCCGGATAGTTTAACCTGTTTAGCCGACATCAGGGGCTTATGGTACAACCCGGTAACTAAACAAATAAATGGAAATGCCTATGGTGAAAACGGATGGTTTGCTTACAAACTGAATAAAGCAGGAATGGTGAAAAGCGACAGTATCCTGTTAACAGGGTTAAATCAACCATCCGAGCAAAGTGTTGGGTCTTACCATCCTGTTGAAAAATATGTTCTCTTTCTGCAGGGCAGTAAAGTGTATTGCTATGATAAATATGGAATGACGGATTATTCTGTTATGATACATTGGGGAAAAAAGAAATCAGAGGGCGCTGATGAAGATGAAGATACTGACCTGGAACCCGATGGCTATAATAATAAAACAGTAATATATACAGGAATTAAAAATGCTGAGCTGGGATTTTTAAATAAGGCTGAAAACCGGGTGGAATTATACAGCTATGCGGATGGGTTTTTAACTAAAAAAATGAACCTGCCGGATGATGCCCCCGCAGAACCTTCCTTTAACTTTGCTTTTGCCAATGGAATCTACTGGCTATTCAATATGGAAATGCGTAAATGGACCGGTTACAAATAAAAATTTTATCTTTTAATACAACGAGGCTGTCTCAAAAGTATGTCATGTTGAGCTTGTCGAAACATATTTGAGTATAAAACGTATGTTCAAATGACTTCGACAAGCTCAGTCTGACAGCAATGTTTGACTTTTGAGACAGCCTCTTTTTAATTTAATGTAATGCTGTTGGTTATCTTCATAAAATAGAAAAATAATTGTCGACCGTTTTTATTTACATCAGGGAGTTTTATCAAAAGGAGTTTAACCCGTATTATTTCTTATGCATCCTGTTATTGACCGGTACACTTATTTATTTGAACTACTGGCACTTTCTGGAGGCCAGGTATGTTGCAGGTGGCCAGGCAAAATGGGGTAATTTTTGGGGTTACTATTTACTGTACTTCATTCCCTTTGCAAGCGCCTTTTTTCTGCAGTTATTTTTTTTTAAGGATTGTACCTACTATAAAAATCAGTGGTTTTGGATCATCCTGTTTCTGGCGCCTGCCTTTTTTTCATTCAGGGTAAATTTCAATTTTCATCAATCCTTTATAAAAGATATATGGAACGGAGATGCACAAATATTCTGGCTTCGCAGTTTAAACTGGGTAGTAAGGGTTTTTGTTGTGCTGGTCCCGGTATTCATTATATGGTGGATAAAAGACAGGAACAACCAGCCTTTTTATGGCACCGCTGCATTAAAAGACATAAGGCCCTATTTGTTCATGTTGCTGATCATGATACCGCTCATTGCATTGGCGGGCACACAAAAAGATTTTTTGCAGATGTATCCCAGGGCAAATTTTATAGAACAGCTCGGTCTGTCACAAAAAAAATGGCATTATTTTATTTATGAACTTTGTTATGGATTTGATTTTATCAGTATTGAATTTTTCTTTCGTGGTTTTTTAATTTTATCCCTGGCAAAAATATGTGGCCCGTATTGTATAATTCCGGTTGCCTGTTTTTATTGCACCATTCATTTTGGTAAACCCATGGGCGAAGCCATCAGTAGTTTCTGGGGAGGTCTTTTGTTGGGAATAATAAGTTATAACACACAAAGTATATGGGGAGGTTTAATAGTACATCTTGGTATTGCGTGGTTAATGGAAGCCGGAAGCTGGATTGGTTCATTCATAAAAAATGACTGATTATTACGAAACTTCTTTTTTCAGAAGTGACATTTCCCTTATTTATGTTGAACCCCGATATCAATGACGGGTATATAACTTCAATACATTACCTTGCTGAAAGGAATTGATCCATTCATTTTTTTGACAACAAGTGACTACGGGCAGGTATTTGACAAAATGCAGTAAGAATAATATCTATGAAAATGATTTTTAATCATCAATACAAGCAGCAGTACATAAGCGGAGGGAATCTTCCCGTTACTGAGCAATGCACTAAACACTGAGTGGTTTTACTATTGTATTTGTAAGAATTCGTTTTTAATTTTATGTATTCAAATAATGAAAAAAGTAATCGAAATACCGTTACTGTTTCTGTTATCCGTTTCCCTTTGTTCCTGTCCCTACAGTTCTGCTTATTATTTAGATGAGACACCGAATATTTATGTGGAAGACGCCTTGCTGGGTAACTGGTTAACTTTTGTAAAAACACCCGGCGGTAAAAGAGAAGAAGCAATATACCTTAGTTTAAGTAAAAGGTCAGAGACTGAATATAATATTAATTTCAGCGGCTACCTGGAAGTTATCCGTCCCTTTATTAAAAAAAATACCGACTCTATTTCAGGCAGCGCTTTTATGTCTACCATTGGTGGTAAACAATTTTTAAATATCAATATAAATGCAAGAATTTACATTGCCGAATTAAAATTGAAGGACGATAAACTCTCCCTGCTTCCCCTGGCCGAAAATTTTACAGGCAAAATGATCTTTAACAGTACAGCCCTGAGAAACTCTGTAGATTTTCATTACAAAAGCAGGGTTCACCCTATGCTGGATGATGATTTTTGCTTAAGGGGTATGGTTAAGTATAATTAATCAGCCTGCTCTTCACAAACTTTATTCCTGACCTTCACGTTACCCGGTTTCTGCTTCAAATATGCTGTTGAGCCAACCCTGTATGTTTACCTTACGCCCTGCAGGCTGTCTTCCCTTTAGTTATATTTTGTAATTCTGCATAACAATTCTCTGTATTTCCTCCCTTTGCCGGAATCACTACCGGGAACGAACGAAGTTAAGAGAGAACCGCATCTCCTTTTCTTTCCGTAAATTGCCTTTCCACAAACGATTGATT
This sequence comes from Chitinophagaceae bacterium, assembly GCA_031414035.1. Lineage (GTDB taxonomy): Bacteria > Bacteroidota > Bacteroidia > Chitinophagales > Chitinophagaceae > Ferruginibacter. Next base: position 88,426 of record JANOGE010000197.1, read on the forward strand.
GCATGCAACGAAGTAAAATTGCCGGAATAGGCTATTATGTTCCTGAAAATATTTTTACCAATGAGGACCTGAAAAAATATATGGATACTTCCGATGAATGGATACAGGAAAGAACCGGCATAAAGGAAAGGCGCTATGCTGACCGAACAGGCGAAACCACTGCTACTATGGGTGTAGAAGCTGCAAAAATTGCAATTAAAAGAGCCGGGATAACAGCACAGGATGTGGATTTTATTGTTTTTGCAACCCTAAGCCCGGATTATTTTTTCCCGGGTTGTGGTGTATTGCTACAGCGTGCTTTAAAAATGAAAGAAATAGGGGCACTGGATGTGCGTAATCAATGCAGCGGTTTTGTATATGCCTTATCGGTTGCTGATCAGTTTATTAAAACCGGTATGTATAAAAATATTTTAGTTGTTGGCAGCGAAAAACATTCCTTCGGCCTGGACTTTAGTACCCGGGGAAGAAATGTGAGTGTGATTTTTGGCGATGGTGCCGGTGCAGTGGTGTTGCAACCAACTCAAAAAGAAGGACAGGGAATTTTAAGTACCCATTTACACAGTGATGGTGAAAGTGCCGAGATCCTCGCCATGTATAATCCCGGCACACACGCCAATCATTGGGTTCCTCAATCAGTAGCCCATTTTGATGATGCCGAAATAGGGAAAATGTTTATGAGTCATGACATGATTGATGAGGCACAAAATTTTCCGAATATGGACGGGCCCGCCGTTTTTAAAAAAGCTATTATTAAAATGCCTGAAGTTGTTGAAGAAGCGCTGACTGCAAATGGATTAACAACGGCAGATATAAATATGCTGATACCCCACCAGGCTAATTTACGAATTGCCCAGTTTGTACAACATAAACTAAAATTAAGAGACGACCAGGTACATAATAATATTCAAAAATACGGTAACACAACTGCAGCTTCGGTGCCCATTGCCTTGTGCGAAGCCTGGGAAGAAGGGAAAATAAAGGAAGGAGACCTCGTTTGCCTGGCTGCATTTGGCAGTGGTTTTACCTGGGCGGGCGCTTTAATCCGCTGGTAAATATATGTTTACAAAGAGTATTCTTTATGAAATTTATTTTTCCGTGGCTTCATTTCAATAAAATAGTAATGAAATATTTTCTGATCATATTTGCATCTGTCTTTTTTTCGGCAGGGGTGATGGCACAGGATACAACAGTGGTTTATATTAATAATAAAAAAGCGGCACAGGCTGTAATTAAACCCGGTGAAACAGCAGCCCTGTTGCAGATAAATAAATCAGACTATAAGAGATCCGGCTCATGTATCATTAAAATAAGTGGTGAGCATATTGACGGCGAATTATATAAAAGATCGCTTGAAATTACAGGACCCGGCAGTATTATCATCGATGAAACAAAAAACAAGCCCGGACATTTTGATATTTCCGGGACCGATTCAAAAAAACAATTATTGGCCGGCAAATCAATTGCCCTGTACCTCATCATGGATCCATCCAACCCAAGAATGAAGATACCATCCAAAAGAATTTATTTAGGTAATTTAATGATGAAGTGATCGCTGTATGTATAAAAAATTCATTTATTTTATTAATCCCATATCGGGTGCAGGCGACCAGGTATTATTGCTGAAGATTATTAAAGAGAAAACGTCTGAAAAAAATATCCCGTTCGAAATACTCCATACCAATGCAGCAGGTGAATATGCTTATCTGAAAGAAAAAATTGTTTCAGAAAACATTACCCTTATTATCATTTGCGGTGGCGATGGAACGGTAAACCAGATTGCCAATGCCATACAGGGGATACGGGTACCTATCGGTATCATTCCCATGGGCAGTGGAAACGGGCTTGCTTTTGCTGCAAAAATCCCAAAAAATATAGACAGGGCCCTGGACATCATTTTTTCCGGAAAAGCAGAATACATTGATAGCTTTTACATCAATAAAAAATTCAGTTGTATGCTTTGCGGACTTGGTTTTGATGCACAGGTGGCACATGATTTTGCAAAGCAAAATAAACGGGGATTAATTACGTATGTGAAACAATCCGTTAAAAATTTCTTTGTTGCAAAAACTTATCCTTTTGAATTAAACCTTGACGGCAAAATCATTCATACAGACGCATTTTTTATCAGCATTGCAAACAGCAACCAGTTTGGCAATAATTTTACCATTGCGCCGCAGGCCAGCCTGCATGATGGTTTACTGGATATTGTAATAGTAAATAAGATGAGTAAACTCCGTTTGATTTGGACTATTTTAAAACAGATACGTAATGGGCAGGTCCGGCTGTATGAAGACAAAAAATATCATCGCAACGATATTCATTACTTTCAGACAAAAAAACTAATTATAAATAACCCGCAACTTGCCCCATTACATATTGATGGTGATCCTGTTGAAACCAACAGGATATTTGTAATTGAGATCATTGAAAAAGCGTTTAAATTAATAATGCCTTAATCACTTTTGTTCAATAGATCTTTCAACCTCTTCAGCGATCCCTGGTTGAAATGGTTACTAAATGATTCTTTAACATCTCTTTTTTCACTGTTGGTTAAATGAAAATTAAGGGCGGCTCCTTTATCTGCTTTTTTTGGTACATAGGTAAAGTTGATAAGGTGTAAACCTGAATCAAACGAATTATGCAGGTAGCTGTATTGATCGGTTTCGGCATAGTCCTGCAGTTTATACCAATTATGTTGCAGCATGGTGGCCGGCTTGATAATAATATCTGTAACAGAACCTGGTTCAAAAGGCTGTTGCCAGTTATCCTGCATTCGGTCTCTCATTTGAATAATAATGACGTCACTTGTATTTTCCTTCAGCCAGTCTTTAAAATTTTCTATGAATCTTAATGTTGTCTCCAGGCCGAAGTTATCTCTCAACCCGGCATCCATCACATCAATAACCGGATTGCTTGGCAACCATACATTGGGTAATACATAAGGGAATGTGGCATTCATTCTCAATGCCGAAAGCAGCCGGATATTTAATGGCCCCTGCTTTACAAACATAGCCGTAAAATCAACCGCATCCGGACTTGCAGTGGTATCGCCTGCAAACACATATGGTTTCATCATAAAACTAATGGGCTGTGTGCTGATCATCATTCTCCGTCCATCCCTTGTTATGGTGGAATTAAATATCATTAACGGAATACCGGCTGATCTTTCCTCTTTACTGTAATCTTTTAACTGGTGATCCAATATCCATTTACAATTATTATTCAGCTTTTGTTCAAATGCATAGCCCCTGTCTTTTATATATTTAAAATCACCAACGTTGAATTTTTGTGCAGGTGCAAAAATATCGCGGGCCACCATCGATGAAAAAAGAGGGTTCAGCAGATCTTCGGCTATGTTATTGATGTAATCCTGGTTTTGCAGGTTTACGGTTTCACCCCTTTTCTGTTGCCGGTATAACTCACGAAAGTACGAGGCTGCCAGCATACCTCCGCTGGCCCCGCTTATCATCATTGTATGCGGCAACAGGTTTCCATTTGTTTCTTTGTCTAATTGCTGAAGGGTATTCATAACAAATGTAGCGCTGCGCAATCCTCCCCCGCTTACATTAATAAAGAGCATCACCGGTTTTTCTTCTTTTTGCTTTTTCTTCCAGTTCTCCAGTATTTCGATCATATTAACTTTATCTGCAGTGATCTTTTCAGGCAAACAAAGTTTTTGCAGTGCCTGTTTATTATAATCGGGTCTTTCTGCTTTATTAATATAATTCAGGCCGTATGCCTTATTCCGGGTATCAATGATATCATTCTGGTAAAGGATATCAATAAATAAAATGAGAATAATAAAGATCGGCAGACTCCAGCTTTCTAAAAAATAAGCTAAGGAACCAATAACGGCAGTCATGGCTGCAAAAAAAATAAAGATGCTGGCCGCAGCCGGTACCTGGAAAATTTTACTGTCCATAAAAAACCCGACAATAATTAAAAAAATAAAAGCCAATGCAATACTGATGATACTTGAAAAATGATGATGCTTAAAAACCTTATCTATGAACTCCCGGTTATAGTGCGCTACATTTCTTGCTTTTTTAAAACGAAACCCCTTGCTCATATAATAGCTCACCTTCAGCCCGAAACTTTCCTGAGGTTCATGTGCAACGGAATAGTTCTGATTAAAATGCTGGTCTCTTTCAATAATGGGTGTTATGGTACGCTGTATGGTCCTTTCGGCACTAAAAAAGTAAGCAAATGAAATAGCCAGCAATAGAATAAATCCCGCTAAGATCCCTGCGAACATAATAAAAACCTCGCCGGTACTCATTAATTCTTTCTGCCGGTCAAAAGGAAAAAGGCGTATAAAATAAAACCCGATAAAAGCTACCGGCAGTATGCCATTATTAAGACAGTATTTCAGGAAGGGCTGTGTAGTGGTAGCTAAGAACCGGCACCTTTTACTGTGTAAAATAAATGTAGTGATGTTCCAACTCATAATAAAAACACCCATGGCAATGCCAACAATGGCAGCACTCAGTATATTTACCTCACCCAGATATTCAGGGGCAAAAAACAACGCATCGGCCCCATAGCCTTTCATAAAGCTGCTGTTGATGGTACTGCCCAGTAAATACCAAAACACCAGTAATACCTGTGACTTGCGAAAATGAAGAATAAAAAGCTGAATAGGGAAGGAATAAAAAATATCTTTCAGTATTTGCTTCATGGATTGACGTGTTTTCTAAAATTACCATTTAAATAAACAGGAAGCAACCGTAAAATGAATCAGGCCGTTTGTTTTTTTCGCACAACAAAAAGTAATGTTACTATTATCATCAGTAAAAGCATTGCAAAAAACTGGTGAGATACTCCCAATACTACCAGGCGGTTTGGATAAGTTGCATTCAGCAACGTAAATATGCCTAATAAAACCTGCAGTAAAACCATCACTAAAACAATAAACCGGAGTTTGGTAAACAATTTATTATTCCTGACTGTCCTTGATGTAAACCACCATATACCAATAAGCACTAAAAGTAAATAAGCTAATCCCCGATGTATAAAATGAATGGTAATTGGATTGGCAACCAGATTTTTAGTAAGCGGCGAAAGGTCAATTATGGAAGCAGGGATCATACTGCCGTTTATATCCGGCCAGGTTGGCGCAGTAATTCCGGCTCTCAGCCCAGCCATAAAACCGCCATAGATCAGTTGAAAAAATAATACCGCCAGGATCAGCAATAAAAAATTATGCAAGGGTACATTTATAATTTTTTGCTGTGCATTAATTAAAAGTCGCAATGCAAACCATAACGTGAAACATAACAATCCCAATGCTGCTATAAAGTGGATAGTAAGCTCAATATGGCCGACAAAATATTTTTCGGGCACCAACCCGCTTTTTACCATAAACCAGCCAATAAAACCCTGTACACCTCCCAGCAAAAAAAGAATGATCATCGGTTTTATCATTCCTTTATTGAATTTTTTAGTAGCCAGAAAATAAATAAAGCCAAATAAAAACACCAAGCCCATCAACCTTGCCCAGGTACGGTGAAACCATTCCCAGAAAAAAATAAACTTAAACTCTGATAATGAAAAATAGGGGTGTACATATTTAAACTGGTCGGTGACTTTATATTTATCAAACTCAGCCTGCCAGGCAGCATTATCCATCGGAGGCAACGTACCGGTAATGGGCTTCCACTCCGTTATTGAAAGTCCCGATTCTGTTAACCGGGTTATTCCCCCTATTAAAACCTGGATGATGATCATTCCGGCACCTATCAATAACCAAATGGCAATTTGCCGGGAAGAACGCTGTTGTGATAAATTAACCATGTAAGGCACAAATTTACAGCAGCAAATGTAGTTAATGCATAATCAATTGTTTTTTTATGCATTTAACGGATATTTGTTAAACACAAATGCTGCCACCCTTTTTACATCATCATTTAACGGAAGCCGGTTTAGATGAAGCCGGACGTGGTTGCTATGCCGGCCCGGTATTCGCAGCAGCTGTAATTCTGCCAAAAGATTTTTTTCATCCTTTGCTAAACGACAGCAAACAATTGAGCGAAAAACAGAGAGATCTTTTAAGGCCTGTTATAGAAAAAGAAAGTATTGCATTTGCGGTGGCATCAGTGGATAACGAAACAATAGATAATATAAATATTCTGCAGGCCAGCTTTATGGCCATGCATCTTTCGCTGGATGAATTAAAAACAAGGCCCCAGTACTTATTAATTGACGGCAACCGTTTTAAACCCTATAAAAAAATACCGCACCAATGTATCATTAAAGGCGATGGAAAATACGCCTCCATAGCTGCTGCCGGGATCTTAGCCAAAACCTACCGGGATGAATTCATGCAAAAAATTGACAGGGCATTTCCACAATATGGCTGGAATAAAAATAAAGGTTACGGTACGGCTGCCCACCGAAATGCTATAGATCAATATGGATTATGCAGCTATCACCGAAAAAGCTTTACTATATATCCCCTGGCTTCACTTCCCGCATAATTTCTATTACTGTTACTTTAAACTTTGCACATGAATGCCTGTCTGTATATTTTATGAAACTGAATCATTTAAAATTTTAAAGTCCCTATCATGAAATTAAAATTATTAGTATCCACAATTTTAGTACTGGCCCTTGGGTTAAACACAGCAGAAGCACAACCGGGCCGGGGAGTACAAAGACATCGGATTGAACAAGGGGTAAGAAGTGGTGAACTTACCAGGGTTGAAACCAGGAATCTCGTCATCCGCCAAAGAAATCTCCGCTGTAATATACGAAGGGCAAAATCAGACGGCGTAATTACCCGAAGGGAGCGACTTGAAATTCGCAGGTATAAAAGGATGAACAACCAGGCCATTTATCGTTCAAAACACAACCAGAGAAACCGTATTTAAATTTGTTAAAGAAAAATCGTTAAAGAACGAGACTGTCTCAAAAGTATGTCATGTTGAGCTTGTCGAAACATATTTGAGTATATACCGTATCTTCAAAGGACTTCGACAAGCTCAGTCTGACAGCAATGTTTGACTTTTAAGACAGCCTCGTTTTTATTTTGCCCACTCTCCCAGCCCCTGTCTTGTTATAATCCATTCATGGGTGGTACAATCTATAATAGTGGATGGCACCATCCCGCCAATATTTCCGTCTATGATATAATCAACGGCGGCGCCGAATCTTTCAAACATCACTTCGGGGTCAGTATATTCCTCTACCATTTCTCCGGGTAACGATGCACTTAATATGGGGTGGCCCAGTTCTTCCAAAATATGCCGGCAAATGATATTATCCGGTACCCGTAAACCAATGGTATTTTTTTTACTCTGCAGGATCTTAGGAACCTGTTTACCGGCAGGCAAGATAAATGTATATGGCCCGGGTAAATACCGCTTAAGCATCCGGTAAAGCGGGGTATCAATACTTTTTGTGTAATCACTCAGGTGACTCAGGTCGCGACAGATAAAAGACAGTTGTGCTTTCTGTGGATCTACTTCTTTTATTTTACAGATACGGTCAACAGCTTTGTGTTGATTAATATCGCAGCCCAGTCCGTAGATGGTATCCGTCGGGTAAATGATCACACCCCCGTCTTTAAGGCATTCAGCCACCTGCTTAATAAGCCTGGGTTGTGGATTGTCGGGATGTATCTTTATCAGCATAATTTTTTGGTTAAAACACTCAGCAATCCATTACTTTTGTGCCGGTCAAAAATATTAAATATTAACTCAATAAATATTAAATTATCATGTCAGTAATATGTGTTGGTACTATGGCTTTTGATGCCATTGAAACACCATTTGGTAAGATTGATAAAATTGTAGGTGGATCTGCCACTTATGTAGCCTATGCCGCAGGTAATTTTATACGCCCCGTAAAGCAGATTTCAATTGTTGGCTATGATTTCCCCCGGGAAGAAATGGAAGAAATGAAAAAACGCGGCATATCGCTTGATGGTGTAGAGATCGTAAAAGATAAAAAATCATTTTTCTGGAGCGGTAAATACCATATGGATATGAACAGCCGTGATACCCTGGTTACGGATCTGAATGTGCTGGAAGATTTCAATCCCATAGTACCGGATTCATACCAGGGTGCAGAATTTTTAATGCTCGGTAATTTAATGCCTAAATTACAGCTGAGCGTAATTAATCAATTAACCGTTCGTCCTAAACTGATCGTAATGGATACCATGAATTTCTGGATGGACATTGCCATGGACGATTTAAAAGAAGTTTTGCAAAAAGTGGATGTGCTGTTGGTAAATGATGCAGAAGCCAGGCAGTTAAGCGGAGAACTTTCATTGGTTAAAGCGGCACGTGAAATTATTAAGATGGGGCCTAAATTTCTGATCATTAAGAAGGGCGAGCATGGTGCCTTATTATTTCATGAAAACCATGTTTTCTTTGCCCCGGCCCTGCCATTGGAAGAAGTCTTTGATCCAACCGGTGCCGGCGATACTTTTGCGGGGGGCTTTATAGGCCACCTGGCTAAAACCAAAGATATTAGTTTTGAAAATATGAAAACAGCCATCATCATTGGAAGTGCCATGGCCAGTTTTTGCGTTGAAAAATTCGGGCCTGAAAGGTTAAAAGAAATTACCAAAAAAGATATTGATGAAAGGCTGGAAGAATTTGTACAGCTGGTGAATTTTGATATTGATTTGGTGTAATGCTTGAAATTTTGCCAAAGTTTGAAACTTTGGCAAAGTTTTTTATGATTTTAAATTACACAAATGATAGAAATAATCGTACTGTTTTTTCTTACTAAAAGCATTGGGGCTACAGCCGCTAAAAAGGGTTTACCTCCGGGAAGATGGAAATTTATTACTGTTATGGGGTGGCTTGGATTCGAAATGGCCGGTCTTATGCTTGGCCTTATCTTTTTTGGATCAGGAAATATTTATAGTTTAATGGCCCTGGGTCTGGTTTGTGCTTTTGGCGGATACTTAACCGTAAAATATATTTTAGACAAAAAGCCAGACAATAAAATAAATGAAGACATTGATAATATAGGT
>JANOGE010000198.1:0-1508 GCA_031414035.1 Chitinophagaceae bacterium
ATATTCATTTTTGCATCACGGTAAACAGCAAAATCTTTGATCAAAGCCATGTAGAGGAAAAGAACACTTCCAACAAAATAAGTAAGGATGGCCAATACATCCCATGTGAGGGGAGATTGCAATCTTGGATAAATAAACAAATGATGAAGCCTGTCAAAGCGGCCAACACATAACAGAATAAAGATTGGCCCTACAATAACTGAAACGATAGTCATCATTTGTGCCAGCCTGATGATGGGTTTGCCCCATGATACTTTAAACAGGTGCAGTAAGCCGGAAATAATTGCACCTGCATAACTAAGGCCGATAAAAAAAATAAAATTTACAATATACAAACCCCAAACTACATTATCCCGCATTCCGGTGATACCATGCCCTTTTGCAATCTGTAAGTACAGCGCATAAAGGCCAACAACTATCCAAAGCAGAAAGAAAATGGACCAGACCAGGTTTCGTTTCCCAAATTTTTCAATATTGGGGCGCTGGTAATTAAAGGCCTCCTGTTGGTATGTATTGAGTTCCATAATAGATGGTATTCATTAATTTAAATAAGGGTTTCTATTCTCATCAGCTTTTTTTCTCCGCTTCCATAATATCCTTAAACCTTTCCTTAATATTTTCCTGCAGGTTATCATATCCTCTTTCAATAGGGAACTGCCTGTCTTTTGGTGGCAGGTAATAAACCCTAGGTTTTGTACCCAGTTCTTCCAAAAAACGGTAACCTGCCCTGTCTTTCAACAATTGGCTAAAGCTTACCGTTTCGGAGCCATTGGTTACTGTATCTTCATTTTCATCGCCAAAATAAAACACACCGTTGGGGCATGATTCCACACAAGGAGGCAGCAGACCTTCCCGTGTCCTGTCAGGGCAGAAATCACATTTCTCCACCGTACCCACTTTTGCAGGCACTCCGTTCTCAGCAGAATATTTTAAATCTCTTATATCAAAGGGCATTTCAGGTTCATTCCAGTTAAATACACGGGTTGAATAAGGACAGGCAGCCATACAGAATTTGCAGCCTATGCATCTGTCATTATCAATTAAAACCAATCCGTCATCCCTTTTAAAAGTGGCATCTACCGGGCAAACCTTTACACAAGGTGGATTATCGCAATGGAAGCACTGTTTAGGAAACCAGTATGGTGCTGCTTTTTCACTATCCTTCATTAATTTAACGGTTAGCCATTCTGTTTCTTCGGGCCGGTAATGCCATTTTTGGCAGGCCGTAATACATTTTCGTGCATTTTTACAAAGGGCCAGGTCTACCACCATTACAAATTTCTTTCCTGCAATACCTACCCTTTGTTCATGCTGCGATAGAACAGCCATGTTCTCGTGGTGGTTGAGGTACACAGAATCAATTTCAACAATTTCGCCATCGGGTGAAAGCAGTTTTATTTTTTCTGTTATTACCGGTTTTTTTGAATTGCAGGAGCAGGACAGGCTTCCACATGCTGCTGTTGCAACTGTAGCAATGGCAACATTTTTTATGAAGCCCCGTCTGCCAT
>JANOGE010000199.1:0-8544 GCA_031414035.1 Chitinophagaceae bacterium
ATTACCGGGATGCCAGCTTAGAGATTAGAAAGAAATGGAACAAAAAATGGTCGTCAGTTTTTACTTATCTCAACCAGTACTACAATGCCCGTTATGTAGAAGAGGCTACCGGCGAAGTAAATGCCAACACGGTTGTTTTTGATAATACACTCCGGTTAAAAAAATCAACATCTATCCGGCTTGAATTGCAGCACCAGTGGGCAGATGGTGGGTTTAAAAATTGGGCTGCTGCTCTGGCAGAATTTAATTTTAATACAACCTGGTCCATTTTTGCATTGGATTTATATAATTACGGCAACAGTACAGCCGCCGACAGATTGCACTTTTATAATGTTGGTACTTCCTTTAATAAGGGTGCATACAGGGTGCAGTTGGGCTACGGCAGGCAGCGTGGAGGGTTGATTTGTGTGGGTGGTGTTTGCAGGTTTGTACCGCAAAGCGCAGGTCTTAATTTAGGTTTAAATTACAGTTTTTGATGATAAACAAACAACAGTAGAACCAAACTTTCCATTGTGACTGTTCACGTGTTTTCGTTTATATTTGCGTTTAGACTATTAAGGATAAACAGTTACAAAAAATATGCAGGTAAATACTTTGAACATTGATAGCTGGGTGGATAATTATACAGACTATTTATACAACTTTGCCTTTTATAAAGTGGGTAAAAAAGAAGAAGCTGAAGACATGGTACAGGAAACATTTTTGTCGGCTTACAAGGGCAGGGAAACTTATAATGGCGCTGCTTCAGAAAAAACCTGGTTAATGGCTATACTAAAAAATAAGATAATTGATTATTACCGTAAACCGAAACTAACGGATAGTTTTTCAACGTATTTAGACCAAACAGAGGATTCTTTTCAAAATTCATTTTACAACCTTGATAACCATGGTAGATGGAATGAGGATATTGATGAGAATTATTTTTCTAAAGCAGCCGATGGTTACCTTGTCAGTAAAGAGTTTCAAAAGTTTTTAAGCATTTGCCTTGAAAAAATGCCGCCAAAATTAAAGGCTGTATTTGTTTCAAAATACCTTGAAGATGAAAAATCAGAGAAGATTTGTAAGGAATTTAACATTACCCCGTCAAATTATTGGGTAATCATATTCAGGTCAAAAACTTTATTGCGTAACTGCCTTGAAAAAAAAGGTGTACTAAATTAAAGATGGGATATTTTAAAAAAATATTAAACAACTGCGTTGAGGCTTCGTTACTTTCTCTGAAAAATGAAGAAGAGAAAATTACGCTTAAACAAAAATTTGAAATGAAGTTTCATGTCTTTTTTTGTAAATGCTGCCGAAATTTTATAAAACAATCTCCTATGATTGATGAATCTATGAAAGCTTTTTTTGAAGATATTGATAATAATCTACCGGTAAAAGCCTCAGAAGACTTTAAAGCCCGGATGAAAGAACAATTCAAATAATACTTTTTGGAGGTTAATGAAAATGTTTGGACGTTTTTACCATAATAATTAATTGCTTATTGTTACAATCTTAATCTCACTGTTCCCCAACACAAAAAATCAACAAAGAATTTTCATTGCAATATTTTATTGATAAGCAGGAAGATTGTATACTGGCTTTATGCGCCAACAAATAACAATACCTGGATTAAATTTGTGTTAACAAATAATTATTTTTTTGACCGGTAGTATAGTCTCATAGCAAAACTATAAGTATCGTTTTTGAAAATACCAGTATTTTATATCGGCATTAACTTTTGGCGCTATTTTACCGCAACTCGTTCTCCCACTCCCGCTTACTTTTACAACCTAAAACTAAAATCAAAATTTTTTTTTCTTTCTGTAAGGATATCAATTATGTCCCGACTATTTGTAGGAGAAAGATGCAGCAGCAAAAAAAGCAAATCATTTAGCTTCCTTTTTTACCCGCATATATTTAAAAATTACCGGTTAAAAATCTATTCGTATATATAAAATTTAAATGAAAAGAATGAAAATATTCACAACAATGTTAACAACCTTATTTGCAGTTCTTTTATTATGCAGCACTGCTTTGGCACAACAAACCACCCGTTCCGCACTGTTTAACGTTGAAAAAGGAGTGGCCCTCCAGAGCTACGACCCGGTTGCTTATTTCACACAAAACAAAGCCGTTAAGGGCAAAAAAGAATTAGCAGTAGCTGCAGAAGGGGTTACTTATTATTTTGCCACGGCAGAAGATAAAGAACTGTTTAAAAAAGATTACAAAAAGTATGAGCCACAATACGGTGGGTGGTGTGCGTATGCAATGGGAGCAACAGGAGAAAAAGTAGAAATTGACCCCGAGACTTTTAAGATTGTTGGTGGCAAACTTTACCTGTTCTATCATACATGGAGCAACAACACGTTGCCTAAGTGGAATAAAGATGAGGCTAATTTAAAATCGAAGGCCGATGCTGCCTGGACTAAATTCCTTAAATAATATTTCCCACTCTTTAATTTGAAGACCATGTATATCTCAAATGAAAAAATTTTGGCCATACCATACCCCACCATTATTTATGTAGTGATTTTTGGAGGCCTGTTTACTTTTTCTGCAAAGATAGTGGTAGATATGATGTGGAAAATGAGCTTAGAAAATACTGCAAAAAATACTACAACAGCAGTATTACTACAAACAAAAAACTCAAGCCCTTCGGTGGTGGAATTATTTACTTCCGAAGGTTGCTCAAGCTGCCCTGCGGCAGACAGGCTGATGGCAGTAGCACAAAAAGAATTTGATGATAACACCATTGTGCTGAGTTACCATGTTGATTACTGGGACAAGTTAGGTTGGAAAGACCCTTTTAGTAAAAGCACTTACTCAGACAGGCAGCGGCATTATGCTCAACACCTAAACCTTGAATCGGTTTATACACCACAGGTAATTGTAAACGGAAAGACAGAGTTTGTAGGTTCCAATAAATCTGCTTTATGGAATGCCATCAGTAACTACAAAAGTTTAAGCTATAATGTTATTGAAACGGAAATAGGACTGGTTAATAATAATCAGATTTCAGTTAAATATAATTACCCTGAATTGCAGGTAAATGAACAGGTAGTGTTGGCATTGATACTTAAAAATGCCAAAACACAGGTAAAGCGTGGTGAAAACAGCGGTGCTACATTAAGCCACATCAATATTGTGCAGGGTCTTGTTCAAAAGAATGAAAGCAAAGGCATAGCTACTTTTAGCTTGCCGGATAATTTTATAAAAGAAAATTATTTAGTAGTTGCTTTTATTCAAAACAACCAATCGTTTGAAATAACCAATGCAAAAAAAGTAAATATCATCTAAGAACCAAACAATCATGAGCAGCAATCATTTTGACATTATCATCATCGGCACAGGAATAGGCGGAGGTACTATTGCACAAAGCCTAGCAGCCACCGGAAAAAAAATATTGATTTTAGAAAGAGGCGGATTTATTCCAAAAGAAAAAGAAAATTGGGATCCGGTGGAAGTGGTGGAGAAAGGCCGCTACCGTACGAAAGAAAAATGGTTTGATAAGGACAACAATGCATTTGAGCCTTATACACATTATGTCGTTGGCGGCAACAGTAAAGTGTATGGTGCAGCGGCATTCAGATTGCGTGAAAAAGATTTTACGGCCTATCAAACCCCTGCAGGCATTTCCCCGGCATGGCCGTTAAGCTATACTGATTATAAGCCTTATTATGACCAGGCTGAAGTTTTTATGAACGTGCATGGAGCAACAAATGAAGACCCAACAGAACCATTCACAGATAAAGCTTATCCATTCCCTCCAATTCCGGTAGAGCCATTTACTAAAGAGTTATTTGAAAACGTTCGAACGACCGGTGTAAAAGCATACCCCATACCAATGGCAATAAGCCTTATAGAGGATAGTGGTAAACAGGATGCACCAATTGTATTAGGAAATTTTGATGGTTTTCCCGACCCTACAGAAAGCAAATCAGATGCTCATATCCTTGGAATCAGGCCCGCTTTAAAAAATCCAAATGTAACATTGCTTACCAATGTAATGGCAGTTAAGTTAGAAACTGAAGCAACCGGTAAGGAAGTTTCTAAAGTACATGCTGTGATCAATGATGAGCCTGTAGTATTTTACTGTGATATCGTTATCATAGGTGCCGGGGCAGTAAATAGTGCTGCATTGCTTCTGCGTTCGTCTTCACCGCTACATCCTGATGGATTGGGGAATAACAATGATCTGGTGGGCAGAAATTATATGAGCCACATCAATGGCTGCATGATTGCCTTTACACCCAACAAATTAAATGATGCGGCTTTTCAAAAATATTTTTGCATTGGTGATTATTATTGGGGCGATAAGGATTACGAATATCCTTTAGGCGAAATACAATTGATGGGCAAAAATGATCCTGCAACTTATGCCTGGAACCCGCCTTCGGTTTTTGAAGGGAAAGACAGCAATTACATAGCCCGGCATGCCATAGATTTTTGGCTAACCAGTGAAGATATTCCCATGCATGAAAACAGGGTGGCACTCACAACCCAAAATGATATTCAATTAATCTATCACAGGGATAAAAACAATGTGCAATCGTTTGAAAAATTAAAACTGAAACTGAAGCATATCATGGCAGAAGTTGGAAAAGTTGATAAAGATTTAGCAGAAATCATTTGGGGTGGTTATGACCTTGGTATCAGTGGTGTAAGCCATCAATGCGGCACTTTAGCTTTTGGAAACGATAAGTCATCGTCTGTTTTAAATACCAATTGCCAACTGCATGAAGTAACGAATGTATTTGTAGTAGATGCTTCTTTTTTCCCAAGTTGCGGTGCTTACAATCCTTCACTTACTATTGCAGCCAATGCCTTACGGGTAGCAGATTATATCAAGTCAATTATTTAATCATAATAAATAAAAAAACAAAATGAAAAAGGTTCTTACAAATTTAACGGCAGGGTTATGCCTTTTAATAACCACAAATGCAGTACATGCACAGGTACCCACTAAATCACCGGACAATATGTATGTATTAAACCTTGATGAAAATGGATGCATACTCCGGGGATATGATGTGGTAGCGATGTTTACGATGCCTGATAAAACTTTAAAAGGTGATGCAAAATTTGAAAGCAAGTTTCAAGGTGCTAAATACTGGTTTGTATCTGCAGAAAACAAAGCAACATTTGATGCGGCTCCGCAAAAATATGCACCATTGTATGGCGGATTTTGTGCAGTAGCAGTTACTGAAGGAAATTTAAGGCCGGTACAGGTTTGGACACATGAAATTACCAATGGTTTTTTAGTAGTAAATCATAACGCCAAAGCAAAAGGTTTGTGGGATAATAACGCCGGAAAAAAACTAAAAAAAGCAAATAAAAACTGGCCAGCCGTCGGTATAAAAGAAGCTAAGTATGATATACTGCACAGTAACGAAACACAGGCATCTTTAGCGGCAACATCATTTGAAGAACCAAAAAATAATTAACTCACTTATCAATTTATCATTATGAAATTAAAATTAATCATCGCTGCAATATTGCTGCTTGGTTTTGAAACAGCATCTTTTGCACAATTACCAACTAAGTATGTGCTTACTCAAAAAGCAGCACATAAAATTATGGATGAAGCTTTGCAATTGGCCAAAACCCTTAATGCACCAGGTGGAAGCATTGCCATTGTTGATGATGCTGGAACCCTGGTACTATTAGAAAGATTAGACGGCACTTTTCTTAAAGCAAGTGAAGTAAGTATTGCCAAAGCGCAAACTGCCGCTTTGTTTAAAAAGGAAACCAAATTCTTTGAGGACAAAATTAATGCCGATAGGCCCGCTTTGATTACTGTAGGTCCCAATATGCTTAAAGGTGGTGTGCCTGTTGTTTACAAAGGGCAGGTAATTGGTGCCATAGGTGTAAGTGGCACAGCAAGTGCCGACCAGGATGTGCAATTGGCCGAAGCTGGTGCCAAAGCCGTCTTTGATAATTAATTTAAAAAACATTTCACATTAGTTAAACGAGGGCAGGGCAGTATTACACTTATTAAAGTTACTTACTGCCCGCTTCACAAAATAATTTACATGAATAAGATATTTTCTACTTTCCTGGCACTATTAATTGGATTGGTTTCCATTGCACAGGAAACAAGAGAGTTGGCAGTCTACAGACCCATATCTGTTATAGATTTAAAAAATACAGCTGGTACTGAATTGATGAACGCTCAATGGCAGGTACGGGAGGCGGAAATTAAAACGGTTTCCTTTAATGCACCGGGGCCGTCGAAAACAGATGCTATGTTGCTGTATCCAACCGGCAAAAAAATAAATACACATAATATTTTTCCAAACATTGCAGATACAGCATTTAATGATAACAAATGGAAAAAAGTGAATGCAGGTGATCTTGAACAAAGACAGGGAAGTGGAAAATTATCTTTTGTTTGGTATAAAACATCCATTACAATTCCTGCAAAAGTAAATGGCAATGATATTGACGGTACAACAATATATTTTGAAATAACCGCCGATGATTATAGTGAAATATATGTAAACGGAAAACAAAATAAGCAGTTTGGGCAAACTGGTGCAGGAGTAATTTCAGGCTTTAATGCCAGGAACAGGCTGCCACTTACTACCAATGCAAAACCAGGTGAAAAATTTGATATTGCTGTGTTGGTAATTAACGGTACAGTAGGCAACGAACCCGATAATTATGTCTGGATAAGAAATGCCGTGCTGGATATTTATAAACCAGACCTTTTCAGCAATGAAAAAAAAGGTAAAGTTTACAAAATTGAAAATGCGCTTGACAATATTATAGCACCAAAAACAACTGTTGAAAAATTAGCAGATGGTTTCAGCTTTACCGAAGGCCCGGTTTGGCACCCTGATGGTTTTCTGCTTTTTAGCGACCCTAATCTTAACGTAATCTACCGGTATAATCCTGTAAACAAAAATGTAACCATCTACCAAAGCCACAGTGGCTATACCGGAACTGATATTGGTACTTTAGGCCAGCCTGGCAGCAATGGATTAGCCATAGATGGGGAGGGAAGACTGGTAGTGTGCCAGCATGGTAACCGGCAACTGGTAAGGCATGAGTTAAAAGGCCCGGTAACAATACTTGCAGATAAAGTAGATGGTAAAAGATTGAATAGTCCCAATGATGTGGTAATAAAAAGCGATGGTACCATTTATTTAACAGATCCGCCCTATGGCCTGGCCAATCATTACCAGGATGCAAAAAAGGAACTGGATTACCAGGGAGTAATCATGATAAAAAATGCCCGCCCGGATGACCCGTTCGGACGGGTCAAAGTAACAACTGTGGCAAAAGACTGTGGTGGCCCCAATGGTATTGCCTTTTCGCCAGATGAAAAGTTTCTGTATGTAAGCAATTGGGACATCAGGGACATTCATCACACAAAAGATATCTGGAGGTACGAAGTACAGGAAGACGGCACTTTAAAAAACGGAAAAGTATTCTACAGTTTCAATTATACATTGGATGATGAGGCATTAGATGGATTGAAAGTTGATAATGCAGGCAATATATTTTCATCTGCCCCCGGTGGTGTTTATGTTTTAGATGCCAACGCTAAATTATTAGGGAAAATTGAATGCCCTGAGCGCCCGGCAAATATGGCCTGGGGCGATGCTGATGGCAAAACCTTATACCTGACAGCACATACCAGCCTATATAAAATCCGCACTTTAACGGGGGGGAAAATTGCTGCCAAAAAAATGTAAGGAAATTAAAAACAGGCCGTCTATGGTGTAAATTAATCAATAATGCTCAGTAGAATAATAAGTGGGATTGTTATCGTATTGTTTCTTTTGCTGCCCGGGGTTATACTGGCGCAAAAAGTTACCAGGGTTGGCGCTATCTGCATCACCGTTAAGGAATTGGCTCCTTCTTTAAAATTTTATACCCATGTGCTGCAGTTCAAGCATATTGGCACCGAAGATTATTATGGTGAAAGCCATGAGCAGTTGTTTGGAAAATTCGGTATTCATTATAAAATTGCCCACTTGCAATTGGGCGATGAGTATGTGGATTTGATTGATTATTTAACAAGCGGGGGCAGAAGCATTCCGGAAACACAACAAAGCAATGACCTGGCGTTTCAACACATAGCCATTGTAGTAAAAGACATGGATGCGGCTTTTAAAACTTTACAGAAACATAATGTTGAGTTTGTTTCTACCATGCCGCAAACAATACCTTTGAGCAATGCAGCAGCAGCAGGAATTAAAGCATTCTATTTTCATGATAATGACAACCACAACCTGGAGCTGATTTATTTTCCCAAAGGAAAGGGAAAAGCAAAATGGCAAAACCCTAATAAAAATATTTTCCTGGGCATTGATCATACTGCCATCGGAGTAAGCAATACCAATAATAGTTTACAATATTGGGGAAATAATCTCTCCTTAGAAAAAAAAGGAGAAAGCCATAACAAAGGTACTGAGCAGGCGCATTTAAATTTCGTAAAAAATGCCGAGCTGCAAATTACAGGTCTGGCTGCCACAGCAGGCCCGGGAGTTGAATTTTTGCAATACCTGAAACCCGGTCCCGGAAAAAACTATCCAACAGATACCCAATGCGATG
>JANOGE010000200.1:0-7841 GCA_031414035.1 Chitinophagaceae bacterium
GGCAAAGGAACGGATGATGCCGGTACAAAAAACAGCCGATAGTATTACAGTGAGTTTTGTAGTATTGGATATTTGAAAATAAGGGAGGCTGATGAGGGCTAAAGATATTCCGCATAGCATATAAAAAATATAAGACCATACCAGGATATTTTTTTTGTTGTGTGTGTCTATGTAATGGCCGGCATATAAAGCGGCAATAACAGCCGGAACAAATTCGGCAAGGCCGGCAAAACCCACCATATAAGTGCTGGCTAAATGAAAGACCTGGTAAATGACAATTGTGGTTATCATGCGTAACCCCAGCACAAAGAAAAGGCGGGCATAAATAAAATTCCGGAATTCTTTGGGGAGTTTATCGCTGCTCATTTATTTTGATTAGGGCAAAGTTAAATAATGTTGCCCTTCCTCATACTCTTTATCCAATGCATATATAATAATTTTCAGATGCTCATCATTACCCAGGAAATCGGCATTGCCTGCATCTACAAACAGGGTTTTAATATTATGCTGCTTAATGTACTGGGTATAGGTTTCCTGTAAAGTAAAAAGATAATCATTAGGAATTTCCTGTTCATATTCCCGGTTACGTTTTTTAATATTCTCCTGTAATTTTTTAACGGGGGTATGCAGATAGATAAGGATATCCGGCTGAACGATCTGCGGATTGATGATCTCAAAAAGTTTTTGATACAAACGGAATTCTTCTTCGGATAAATTTACTTTGGCAAATAAGAGGCATTTGGTGAAAAGATAATCGGAGACGGTAATATGCTGAAACATATCTTTTGTCTGTAACAGGTCTTTCAGTTGTTTATAGCGTTCGGCCATAAAGAACAGCTCCAATGGAAAAGCATATTGCGCCGGGTTTTCATAAAATTTTGGCAGAAAGGGGTTGTCGGCAAATTCTTCCAGTATCAAACGGGCATTAAAATGTTTGCTTAACATATGCGCCAGCGTGGTTTTACCGGCACCTATATTCCCTTCTATGGTAACGAAATTATATTTCATGCTGAACTTTTCAAGCGAACTGGTAATGTTTCGTTTTGTCATTCCGACGAAGGAGGAATCTGTCAGGCAACTGCACTGAAGCTGAACATCCGAATCATCGTTTGGCAGATGCTTCGCTATCGCTCAGCATGACAAAACAAACCGAAACATTACCAGCGAACTGCAAAATAAGGGGAAACAACTTTTGAGCCCTTAAAACTTTTCCACATTTAATTTATCGGTACAGTGTATAAAAAGCCGGTGGATTGTTTTTTTAAGTAATGGATGTTTAAAATTGGGAGAAAGTTCATTAAGCGGCACCAATACAAACCGCCTGTTTTGTAATTGTGGGTGCGGTACTGTGAGTTCCTCCCGGTCAATTATTTCTTTATTGAAAAATAAAATGTCAATATCAATGATACGGGGAGCATTTTTAATGGTTCTCAGCCGGCCCATTTTTTTTTCAATGTTTAAAATGGTTTGTATGGTTTGCAATGCGGTTAACTTTGTTTGTACAATAATTACCTGGTTTATAAAGTCGGGTTGATGGGTATTACCCCAGGCAGCCGTTGAATATAAGCCGGATTGACGAAGGATTTTGCCGATATGCTTTTCAATAAGCAGGATCGCTTTGGATAACTGCTTATTGCGGTTACCCATATTGCTGCCGAGAAGTAGATAGGTTTTATTCATTCTTTAAGTAAAGTCTTTTATCGAAATGGAATTTTTTGGCCGACACTACTTTACATTTTTTAAAATCTTTTTGCAGCGGATTAAAAATAAAATTACTTTCTTCATCCACAACGGCAGAAGGTACTTTTAAAAATAAGGCTTTGCCGGCATTACAGAATTCAGTTCCCATCCATTTTGTATATTCAACATCATCCTTCCAGTCTTTTTTTAATTTTTCTTTTGTAATGGTTATAGGAAGTATGGTATCCGGGATCTCTAACTTAAACAGGTAATAGGAAAGCGGAATTAAGCTGGTATTGGTGTTTACCAGTATTTCCAAAACGGCTAAAGAAATATTTTCAGTGGTATATAAAGCCGGAATGCCAATGGAATTCCATCTGCCTCCGGTTAATTTTGCACCGGTACCTGAAATATCATCTTTAAATTCTTCGTTGCAAAGCCTGTAAATAATCATGCAAGTATGCCGTGTTGAATTCTGGCCAATTGTATTAATATCATCTGGATACCATGAGCGGTTGTTAAAGATTCAAATGAAAGTGAACCCTCCAGCATATATGGATTGCTTTTTATCCATTGATAGAACATCTCTGATTTACCAAAAGTCCGTTTGCCTTCAGCAATAATAGTTGCTATTTGCAGGGCCCTTTCTGCATTAATGGGGGCAAAAACTCCATTGTTTTTTGCATAGCGTTGTAATGTTCGTTCGCTAACATGTAAGAGGGCAGCCCATTCTGATTGTGTAAAAGGAGTTTTGTCAGCAATTTTTTTAAATTCGTTATAGGTAAAATCTTTTAACAAAGGCAATGCTTTTACACTGCGGTATATGGGTACCGGCTCTTTTACTGTAGTCGCCAAAGTGGTTGGCTTATACGGAATATTTTTTTCTTTCTTTTTCATGCACCCGACATATGTCGTACGAATATACGACATATGTCGGCAACTCCAAATTTTTTTGAATCCTTTTTTACCAATAGCTTTGCGCCTCAAACAGGCTTAATGATGCAAAAATACAGTCAGGTTAGGGCTATGCTGGCCATAACTAAAGCAAGCCTAAAGGCCATTTTCAGAAGCCCTTCGGCAGTGGTTTTCAGTTTTGTATTCCCTTTTATTTTCATACTGGTATTTGGATTCATTGGCGATGGTGGCGGAACCCCGGTATACAAGCTGGTTATTGATAAAGAATGTGATACCAGCAATGCTCTTTTTGATTCAATTAAACTGAGTAACAGGATAAAGATTGTTTCCTTTTCGAATGAAAAGGAATTACGTAAGAACCTCGTTAAAGGCCGGATAGCCGGTATTTTAAAAATCTCAAAGACACAGCAAGTCATACCTGCCTATACCTATACTATTAGAAGTACCAATGCCAGTGATGATAAATGGCCTCAACTGTTATCCGTTATCAATGCACTCTCCAATAAAGTAAGTAACAGCAAATTTGCTAACCGGCCTGCTTATGCCGTACCTGATGTAATGCCGGCAGAAATTGAAACAGTAAGGGAATACAAAACCATTGATTTTATTTTGCCGGGCCAGCTTGGTTTTTCCTTACTGAGTTCTGGTGTTTTTGGAGTAGCGTTTATGTTTTTTAATTTAAGAAGTACACTGGTTCTTAAACGTTTCTTTGCAACACCGATAAGCCGTGCTTACATTGTAATGGGCGAAGGATTGAGCAGGGTTATCTTTCAAATGATAACCGCCATTGTTATTATTCTGGTAGGCCGCTTTATGTTTGGCTTTACGTTGATCAATGGATTTCAGACTTTACTGGAGATGCTGGTACTCAGTTTTATTGGCCTGATGGTATTTATGGGCTTCGGTTTTATTGTGAGTGGAATGGCCAAAAACGACAGTGCTATTCCGCCATTTGCCAATCTGATCACCATGCCACAGTTCCTGATTGGAGGAACTTTTTTTTCAATAGAAGCATTTCCAAAATGGTTACAGCCCATTTCAAAAGCAATGCCGCTTACGCATTTAAATACTGCCATGCGAAACGTTGCATTTGAAGGACAGAATTTATGGGATGTGCGTATGGAAATCGGGATCTTATTATTATGGGGTATTGCCGTTTATTTTGTAGCCGTTAAAGTTTTTAAATGGGAATAATAAATTACTATGCGTTTACTTAAGGGTTTTATTATAGCGTTAGCGGGATTATTTATTTTTATTACCCTGTTTTCATTGTTTATCCCATCAAGAGTAAGGGTAACAAGGGGGGTAGTGATAAACGCCAATGCAGGTAAAGTATTTGCAGAAATAAGTGACCTTAAAAACTGGAAACATTGGCAACCTGTTTTTAAGAATGATTCTGTCAACATCAATTATGATACCCGTAATTCATGTGAATGGGACTCTAAGGGTAAAAAAAACAAATTAATTATAACTTCTCAAAAAGATAATATATTGACGGCATCCTTAGTAAGAGATGGGGAGCATGAAGTATTAAATACGATACGAGTCTTACCCCTGTCAGATATTAACCAGGTGCAGGCAGAGTGGAATGTGCTGATAAAATTAAAATGGTATCCCTGGGAAAAATTCTATGGTATTTTTATAGAAAATATCACCGGTCAGGGATATGAAGATGCTTTGAACAGTTTAAAAGAATACACGGAAAATCATTAGGCCGGAAAACTTATTTTCCCCATGGAAACAGGCAGTATGCCCTTTGCAGCATTTTCGAAATCTGAAACATCACCGCATACACATTCATTTGCTAAAAGTGCAAATAGGACCGCTTCTTTGGCATCGGGGTTTATTCCTAATTCAGCAGTAGTATGTAAACTGCAGCCTGGCAATTGTTCTTTCAGATGCTGTAATAGTAAAGGGTTATGAATTCCGCCACCACTTCCAAAAATCTTAATCCCGTTTTTATCTTTTATGCAGATGGTAATAGCATAAACGATCTGGTCTGCTGCAAATTTGTTGAGGGTTGCCATGGTATCCTCAGCCGAGAGGGAAATAGTATTTGATTTTTGTTTCGCTTTTTTCAGGTAGTGCAGATTGAATAATTCCGGCCCGGTTGTTTTTGGAAAAGGTTGCATAAAGAAATTATCTTCTTTAAGCGCAGCCAGTAATGAATCATTTATTGTTCCCTTTTTTGCAATGGCAGCATCTGTATCATAAAATTTTCCGGGGAATTGTTGTTGTACAAATGCATCCATCAGGGTATTGCCCGGGCCAACATCTGTACAAATGATCTTTTCAATTTCGTCCCTGCCGGGTAAAAAAGTAAAATTGGCAATGCCTCCTATGTTTAATAGAATACGGTCTTCCCCTTTTTTACTGAATAATAAATGGTCTCCGTAAACAGCCAGGGGCGCTCCTTCGCCGCCGGCTGCGATATTCTTTTGTCTGAAATCACTGATGGTTATGATACCTGTAGCAGCGGCTAAATGGTCTCCATCTCCGATTTGTAATGTAGCATTCCCAAATTTCTGCTGCCGGTGTAAATGCTGTGGTGCATGATAAATGGTTTGGCCGTGACTCGCTATCAGGTCAACTTCCTCCTTTTTAATATTCCATTTTTGCAAACTGGAATTGATGAGCCCTGCATGGTGCAAAGCAATCCAGGGATTGAGCAAACAGAGTTTTTCAAGATCAATTTCTTTTTTGGAAAAAACCGTTTTGATCTCATTTTTATAATCAACAGAGTAAGAGATGGTTTCAAAGTTCAATACCTCCAGTTTGGTATCCGGCCCATTTCCTTCAACACGGCATAGTGCAATATCCAGCCCATCCAGGGAAGTGCCGCTCATTAAACCAATGATCTGTCTTTTGGGTTTATTGGTAATATCATATAGTTTTTGAATTTGGGGATTCATATTATGGCTGAATAAAATTCAGGTTACGCTTTATACCTTCAAACTTACTTCTTTTGAGCGGAGAATTTTTAAAAATGCTTTTAAATGATTCTTCTGTCATTTCTTCCCAGTCATTTTTTGATAAGTTTAAAATTTCAGGAAAGGGGGTAAAATTTATTTCCGTTGCCGGTTTTGAGAACCTGTTCCATGGGCATACATCCTGGCAAACATCACAGCCAAACATCCAGTCATTAAATTTGCCTTTCATGGCATCCGGTATCAGTGCATCTTTTAGTTCGATAGTGAAATAAGAAATGCATTTACTGCCATCTATTACTTTATCGGGCAGGATGGCACCCGTTGGGCAATCATCAATACATTTAGTACAGGTGCCACAATAATCTTTTACAAATGAATCATCATATGCTAATTCGAGGTCAACAATCAGTGTAGCAATAAAAAAAAAGGAGCCACTTTGTTTATTAATAAGGTTCCCGTTTTTACCGATCCATCCTATGCCTGCTTTTTGTGCCCAGGCTCTTTCCAAAACCGGAGCACTGTCGACAAAACCACGTCCCTGCACGTCACCTATCTGTTCTTTAATTTGTATAAGAAAAAGGTTTAATTTTTCTCTGATCACTTCATGATAATCATTTCCAAAAGCATATTTTGAGATCTTTGGTGCATGCCCTGATTGCCTTTGTGCAGGAAAATAATTAATCAATAAGGTAATAACAGATTTAGCTCCCGGAACCAATTTACAAGGATCGATACGAAGGTCAAAATGATTCTCCATATATTGCATAGTGCCGTGCATGCCCTTACTGAGCCAGTTTTCCAGGCGTTTTGCATCATCATCCAGTATCATCGCTTTGGCTATACCGCAGTAATCGAAACCCGTTTCAGCAGCAATGGTTTTAATGAAGTCAGTATGTTTTTGTACATTACTCATCAATCCGCAGAAGTATCTTCTACATGAAGTTTATGAAAAAAACGGTGAGCGATGGGGGCAATTAATATACCAATGGTACTTATAAAAGCCACGCCACTGAATAAAGCATACAGCGATGCAAATACCTTGGCATTTTTGGTTAATATAATTGTAGGGTTAATCATAGGCCCCATGCCGCTTAATATCATAGATGCATTTAACAGGCTGTCGTACCAATCCAGTTCAGGTATCGTTAATTTATATCCCCCTACGCCGGTAAATAAACATAATAACATGATGGCCGTACCAACGAAAGCATTTTTCCAAAGTCTGCGGTAGTATACTTTAATGGGTGCTAATTTTTGTTTTTTATGTTCGTACATAAGTTCCTTTTTTATAAAAATACAATAGCCCTGCGATGGTGCAGGGCTTTTAAATGATTTGATCTGTTTAAAAATGGATATCATAACCAATGGTCCCGATCAGCTCAAAGTAACCAAAATGGTGGTTTACTTTTCCATTTCCGTAACCAAGGGCATTGGTATAATGAGCAAAGCCGGCTTTGGCTGTTCCTTCAAAAAATAATTTTCTGCTGATATACCACCGGGCACCTCCTTCGGCACCAAAACAATAGCCTGCAATATTAAACTTGTTGTCAACGCCTTTATTATTGAGGATAATATAGGTTTTAGGAAAAAGTATTCCGGCACCGGCTTTCCATAAGAGGGTAAAAACCGGTCGTTTTCCATTCCTTTTTAATTCGTATTGTTGAACATAATTTATCTGGTAAAAATTGGCTCCATTGGTATGTTCAAAATGTAGATCAGTTACCGAAAAGGAACTGTCCTTATCAAAATATTGGTTTCCGATATTCCCTTTAATACGAACAACCTGGTCGTTGTTCACAATATATTTTGCATGATCGTAATTTAATTCGATGGCTTTGGTATGTTTTTTATTCAGGTAAAACCCAATACGGTAATTGTATTGCGGTACTGAAAAGGCAAGCGGACTTTTTAAAATGGCATCCATATCATTCTGGTCATGTCCTTTGGCTTTATACATGGTAAAATTATAATGCACACCTTCCGCAACGGTATTAAAATGAATGGTGCTACGGGTATACCATTCAGTATTATAGCCCCATTGAATATACATACCCGAAAGTAATTTACTTTTTTTTTGAGCATAAACAGAAGAGAAAATAGTACATAAAAGACTGAGGGTAGTTAGTTTTTTCATCATTTCATTTTTCGAATGGTGCGAAATTAAACCATTAAATTCAAAAACAGGATTTACACTGTTTTCTATTGGTATTTTGATTTATCTGCTAGTTTAGTTTAACGGATAGTTAATACGATGTAATAAAAATTATTTACTAATATATGTAACAATAGCACAAAAGCTTTGAAGAGACTGCTTTT
>JANOGE010000201.1:0-6630 GCA_031414035.1 Chitinophagaceae bacterium
GATCGCATTCACTTCGCTGAATTCAATTTTTACATTACATGCCCCCGGATCTTTTGGCGGTGCCGAAATAAAAGCGCCAGCCAGTAAAATAACCACCGATACCGGCATCACCCATACAGACAATTGTCCTTTTTCCCTGAGGTTAAGATAATGTTTTACTCCCGCAGTCCCTAAAGAAATGATGATCAATATCAGCCATGGATTTTCATAACCAAATGTGGTTGGAAAATGATTGCTGATCATCACAAACAAAACCGGCAGGGTAAAATAGTTATTGTGTATTGAACGGCTTAATGCATTCTTTCCCAGCTGCGGATCTAAGCGAAGCCCTTCCCTGGCCGCTTTTACCATGGCTTTTTGTGCAGGAATAATTACAAAAAAAACATTGGCTACCATAATGCTTCCGATCATAGCTCCAAAATGTATATAAGCCGCACGGCCACTGAATATATGGCTGTAGAAATATGCAAACCCGGTTGCCAGGATGAACCCGGTAAACGTAAACCAAATTCCTTTTTTTATTAATGCCGTTTTACAAAGAAGATCATAAAGAGCCCAGGCAACAATAAAAGAACCAATACCGATGGCAATGCCGGTAAAAGGCGTTATATCTAAAACATTTTTATCGATCAGCAGTGCCGATGCATTAAAATAATAAACCACAAACAGTAAACAAAATCCTGATATCCAGGTAAAGTAAGCTTCATATTTAAACCAGTGTAAATGTTTGGGGATGGTTTTAGGTGCAACCTTATATTTTTCGAGATAATAAAATCCGCCACCGTGTATGGCCCAGAGATTACCTGCCAGTTCATCACGAACATTATGGGTACGGTTCAATGCATTCTCTAAAAAAACAAAATAAAAAGAAGCCCCTATCCAGGCAATACCAAATGTGAAATGTAATAACCGAACAATAATATTCAGCCATTCCATTAAATGCCCTTCCCATGGCGTGCCTTTTACATAAATATACAATGCCCCAACCATGGCAACAGAAACCAGTATAATAGCGGTGTAGACAATGGTTTGCGAGCCCGCTATTGCTGTTTTCTTTTTTTCTAACCCATCCCGATAGCTATCGGGATCGTCATCTGCATCATATTGTTTGATTACTGAACGCAGGTAAAACGTTATGACGGTAAGCATAACCAAAACAAATCCCAACATCCACAATAAAATAATTCCAGGCATTAATTATCCTTTTTTCTTACCAAATAAACGTAACCGGCTGATGCCGCCATCAGGAAAAATATTTAACCTGACATGGGTAACCCCTGGCAAATGATTTATCTCCTTTACAAATTCATGTTCATTATCTGCACTTAATTTTTGATCCGGTAACAAAAGCTCCCATTGAATTTTATTATTTACAACATCCTCATCGTTGTTTGTAATACACGCTTCAATGGAACAACGATCAGGATAGTTGCCCTTAAAATGACCCGTATCCACAACAATACGTTCAATATTTCCCGGCGTTGCCAGTTTTAAAATCACCCAATCCCTGTTACCCGGCGTACGGTTGCGTTTGGTTTCCCAACCGTCACCCATGTTAATGCCACGGGCCGGCATGATCAGGTTACCCATGGCACTAAAGAACATATCATTGCAGGCAATGGCTTTACCACCGTTGATAGCTGCAGCCAGATCTATTTCTTCACCAGCAGGAACTGTATCCCAGTTTTTAAAAACCTCGCCATACACCCTTAATCTGGCAACACCACCATCGGGATAAATGTGTAAACGGATGTGCGTATAAATTTCATTGCTGTTGCTTTCATAAAAATTTTGTGAGCCGGCATCCAGATGAGACTTCGGTAAAATTTCTTTCCATTCAATAATTTCCCAGTCTTTAACCGGATCAGCATCATTTAAGCCTTGCCTACCGGCAGGCAGGTAAACTGCTTCAACAGATGCATTTGGCGGATGATTTCCCAGGAAAAAATGAGTGTCAATATCAAAGCCAACAATTTTCCCGGGAGTTGCCAGTTGTACAACAGCCCAGTCGTGGCCCGGGTTACGCTTGCGGCGGCTTTCCCAGCCATCCATCCATTTGCCCCGGTCGGTATATTTATCAGTTATAAAAATTCCCCGCGATGGTTTGATGAGGTTTTCTTTTTCTGCAAAAAAGTCATCGGTGGCAAATATTACTTTGCCCCCCAGTCTTTCTGCAGCCAGATCGGTCAGCTGAGCTAATGCCGGCACTTCTTTAATTATTTCTTTTACTTTTTCAAAACCCATATCCTACGTTTTCGGCCCCTCTTAAATCCTCCCCAAAAAGGAGGACTTTTAGAACCTTATTATTTAATGTCTATTAATTTAAGCTATGATTATATTTCCCTGCGGTTTTGATTTATCAACAATTGTTTCTCTATTAAAAACCATTTCACCATTTACAATTGTTTGATGTACCGTTCCAAAAAGATGCTTTCCACAATACGGACTGCAATCATACCGATGCAAAATAGCTGAAGCCTTTACTTCAAAATTTTTTTCCGGATCCCACAAAACCAGGTCAGCATCATATCCAACGGCCAATTTTCCTTTCCTTTTTTCTAATTTTAAAAACTTAGCCGGATGCTCTGTGAGCAAAGGAATGAATTTTTCAATAGAAATTATTTCTTTAATGGCTGTCCAGCTTGCAGGCAATAAAAACTGCAGTCCGGCTATACCGCCCCAGGCTTTTTGCAGGTTGCCCGATTCCAGTTCTTTAATATCGGGCGGGGCAGGTGAATGATCGCTGGTGATAAAATCAAGTATGCCATTTATCAACGCTTTTTTCAAAAGGTCATTATTTTCTTTTTCCCTGATGGGTGGTGCACATTTATACAAACAATTCGAATCCGGAATATCCTCTGCATTAAAATAAATATAATGGGCACAGGTTTCAGCCGTTACCGGTAACCCTTCTTCCTTTGCTTTTTGAATTTTTATTAACGCCTCTGCAGATGACACATGAACGATATGCGTCTTACAGTTGTATTTCCGGCAAAGATTTATCATCAGTTCAACGGCATCATTCTCCCATTGCTTTGGCCTGCTGGCTAAATAATAGCGGTAACTGTTCGGAAAATCTGAAAATTGATTTTTAACTTCTTTTTTATACATTTCGCAATGTGCCAATAAAGGCAGATCATATTTCGCTATTACGGGCATTGCCATTGCTATTTCTTTTTCATGCACATTCGGAAACTCATCAATGCCGGAATGTGTGAGAAAACATTTAATGCCCAGGACCCCGGCCTGCATCAACCCTTCCAGTTCATGCTGATCCGAAGGATGCGGTGTATTGTCCGGGATCAGTCCACCGTAAAAACCAACATTAACATGTAATTTATTTTTTGAAGCCTTTAATTTTTCATCAAGTGCATTTGCATTTGTAGTAACCGGGATGGCATTTAAAGGCATATCAACAATGGTTGTAATTCCACCCGCAGCAGCGGCCTGAGTTGCCGTGTCAAAACCTTCCCATTCAGTTCTGCCGGGTTCGTTGATGTGAACATGTGCATCAATGATACCGGGCATTAAAATATGATTGCCCGCATCTTCTGCATCGTCCATTTTATTAAACTGAATTTCAGTGATGATCCCTTTTTCAAAACAAACTGTTGCCGGTTGAAGTTTCCCTTCCAGCCAGCAACGGTTACTATATATCGATCTTTTATTTGTCATGGGCGGAATATAAAGCCATCAGAACTTTTTCAGGCGTAATGGGTGCGGCATATATAATATCAGCTGCAGGATTAAACGCAAGAACAGCATTTCGAATGGCAAAGTAAGCCCCAATGCCATACATGAGCGGTGGTTCACCAACAGCTTTTGATCTGTAAATAGCCATATCATTTCCATCCGTTTGCAAAAATTTTATATCAAGAATTTTAGGAACAGAATAAATATCGGGTATTTTATACGTTGATAATGCATTGGATAATAATTTACCTTCTGCATTATAAATAATCTCTTCCATCGTCATCCAGCCAATGCCCTGTACAATACCTCCTTCGCACTGGCCCAGGTCAACAGCCCTGTTCATGCTGCTGCCAAAATCATGAACTGCTTTTACGGCATCAATCTCATAGGTACCTCTTAAACAATCAACCGTTGTAATGGTAAGTGCTGTGCCATAAACATGATAGGCAAAAGGATGACCCTTTTCAATGGTCTTGTCATAATGAATCAATGGTGTGGCATAATGCCCTTTTGCACTCAGATTTATTCGTTTCATAAAGGCCTGTTGAATCAAATTCTTCCAGTTGAAAATGGAGGCTTCATCATTAATAAAAACCACCTCTTCTTTTATTTCAACGGTAACATCTTCTTTTCCTGTTAATTCAGTTTTGATAAAAGAAAACAACCGTTCTTTGATTTGATCACATGCATCAAGCAATGCCTTCCCATTCAGATCGGCCGTAGAACTTGCTGCCGATGGTGATGTATTGGCAACCCTGGTTGTATTGGTACTTTCCAGTTTTATTTTACCGGGTGATATACCAAAGCAGCTTGCCGCCACCTGCAGCATTTTTGAATTTACTCCCTGTCCCATTTCCACAGCACCGGTGCTTACCCCAACCGTTCCATCTGAATACACATGCACCAATGCCCTGGCCTGGTTCATCATGGTATTGGTGAAAGAAATACCAAAACAAACCGGCATTAGTGATAATCCTTTTTTATAAAATTCGTTTTGCTGATTAAAGGTTTGAATTTCTATTTTAGCCGTTTCTACATCATAAGCCTCTATCGCTTCATCCCAGCAATTTTTCGCCTGGCACTCTTTTACCATTTGGCCG
The DNA here is from genome assembly GCA_031414035.1 of Chitinophagaceae bacterium. Taxonomy (GTDB): domain Bacteria; phylum Bacteroidota; class Bacteroidia; order Chitinophagales; family Chitinophagaceae; genus Ferruginibacter. The sequence goes on from JANOGE010000201.1 coordinate 4,794, forward strand.
TACGGAAATTCATCTCCGTTATCCATCATGTTTTTCCGCTGGATAAGATCCGGATCAACCTGTAATTTTTTTGCAGCATGATCAATAGCGGCTTCGATCACAAACATGCCCTGTGGGCCTCCAAATCCGCGAAAAGCGGTATTAGGAGGGAGATTTGTTTTGCAGGAATGTGCGGTTACCTGTACATGAGGAATATGATAACTGTTGGTAGCATGAAATAAAGTCCGTTCTAAAATGGCCGGGGAGAGGTCTGCTGCAGCTCCTCCATTTTGATAAAAGGTTGCTTCGTAAGCAACAATATTAAGATCACTATCCAGGCCAATTTTATAATCGCTGCTGTATGGATTTCTTTTCCCTGTTATCCGCATATCTTCTATACGATGAGGAATACATTTGGCAGGCCTTTTTAATATCCATGCCGTCATGGCCACCATGGCACCCCATGCAGATGCCTGGTCCTCTTTTCCGCCAAAACCCCCACCGAGGCGTGGCACATCCACTTCAACCTTATGCATACCAACACCAAGTACCCTTGCCACTGTGCGTTGCACCTGTGTGGGCCCCTGAGTGGATGAAAATATTTTTACACTGTCCTGTTCAGCCGGATAGGCATATGCTCCCTGCGTTTCAAGGTATAATTGTTCCTGGCCGCCTGTTTCTGCCTTTCCTTCAAAAATATATGTACATGTAGAAAAAGCTTCTGTCACGTTTCCTTTTACAAATTTTCTTGATGGACTTAATATCTTTCCCTGTTTAAATGCTTCCCGCGGATCAGTAATGACCGGAAGCGGATCAATATCTATGATAATCTCTTTATATGCCTCTTCGGCAGCATCTTCATTTTCTGCAATGATCAGTAATATGGGCTGGCCCTGGTAATGAACTTCGTATTCTGCTAAAAATGGTTCATCCGGAATAATGCCGCCGATCTGGTTTTCGCCGGGTATGTCTTTAAAGGAAAATATTTTTACGATCCCTTTCATTTGTTCAGCAGCAGCAAAATCAATATGCCTGATCGTTCCATGTGCATGCGGTGAATCAAAAACTTTTACAAAAAGCACCCCTTCCATAACAGGAATATCATCTACATAAACAGATCTGCCAGTTACATGACCCGCTGCATCAATATTACCGCTACCATCCTCTTGTAGAGTTTGCTGAGGAGGAAGAGAGTTATGAATGTCCTTTATCTTTTTATCTTTACTCACTAATTTAATATTCAATTTGAATTTATAAACCGATCACCTGCCTGATTACTTCATCATTTGTTTTAAAATGCGCCAGAAACAATTGCCTTAACAAAAGTCTTTTATATTCTTTTGTTCCTCTAACATCGCTGATAGGTGTAATTTCAGTATTCATTACAGCAATGGCTTCTTTTAATACTCCTGCATTGATTTTTTTACCTTTTAAAGCGGAAGATGTAGCAAAAAGGTATTTTGGAAAAGGTGCCACGCCTCCTGCCGAAAGATGTATGTCTTCAATAACTCCATCTTTATTTACCTGTATAAGACAGGCTGAGTTTACACTGGCAATGTCCAAATGTGTCCGCTTACTTACTTTTTCAAAGTTGAAATTATTGTTTTGTGGTGGTGTGAAAATTATTTTTTCAATGATCTCTTCCTCTGCTTTATCAATTTGTTTATAGCCCTTATAAAAATCCCTAAGTTTTATGGTTCTTATGGTCCCTTTCTTACTCAATACAAGATCGCCATCCAGTGCCAGAAAGAAAATACTCATGTCGCCAATAGGTGATGCATTTACAAGATTGCCACCCATGGTAGCCATATTGCGGATAGGTGTGGAAGAAATAAGCCTGATATATTTCTGCAGGTCC
>JANOGE010000202.1:0-53847 GCA_031414035.1 Chitinophagaceae bacterium
CGCCGTCGCGCTCGAGCGTGATGTAGTAGATGCCGAGCACGATGTCCTGCGATGGCACGATGATCGGCTTGCCGCTGGCGCCCCTGCAGGCCATTATGGACATTAGGCATTATACTATTGTTTTAGATATAGATATAAAACAGCAATCTATCAATGGAGCTGTTGAGGTAAGTTTGAACCTGTCAAAAAGAACAGATACCATTTTACTTAACCTGGTTCATCTATATACCGTAACTAAAATCACAGTAAATAAAAAAATTGCGGGCTTTGATCAACACGATGATAAAATATTTATTACTTCTTCTACGGGTTTTGAAATTGGAAATCAAAAAGTAAATATTGAATACAATGGAATTCCGCCAGTTGCTATAAAGCCGCCATGGGACGGTGGATTTACCTGGACTAAGGATACCAATGGGAATGACTGGGTAGCCATAAATATCCAGGGGGAGGGAGGTGAAATGTATTTTCCCTGTAAAGACCATCCAGGTGATGAACCCAACGAAGGGGCCGATTTAAAAATTACTGTTCCTTCCAATTTGGTGGTGGCAGGGCCTGGTTTATTAATGAGTGTAAGGGCTAAAAAAAATAAATCTACATATCATTGGAAAACAAATTATACCATCAGCAATTACTGTATTGTTTTTAATATAGGTAAATACAAAGTGGTAAAAGATGTTTATACAACTATTGAAGGCACCCGCGTACCCATCGAGTATTATGTATTAGAGGTAGATACCATGCATGCAAAAAAAGTAATAGAAACAAGGATCAGGGATAGCCGGATATTAGAAAAGTATTTTGGTGAATATCCCTGGGTAAAAGAGAAGATCGGAATTGCTGAAGTGCCCAACCCGGGCATGGAGCATCAAACGATGATTACTTTTGCCAATAAATTTATTTATAAAAAAGTAGGCGGACAGGATTATTCGGCAAACCTGTTTCATGAATATGCACACGAATGGTGGGCCAATAAGGTTACCAATAAAGATTGGGCACATATGTGGATACAGGAAGGAATTGCCACTTATGCCGAAGCATTGGCTATGTTGGAATTAGGCGGGGAAGCGGCTTATAACGAAATCATTGCCGGCCACAGAAGAAATGTAAGAAATAAAAAAGCAATGGTATTAGGCGATGAAATAACGGAAGAAGAAGTATATTCAGGTGGGGATATTTATGGAAAAGGATCTTTTTTTATGCATAGCCTGCGTTATTTGATTGGCGATGCTGTTTTCTTTCCCACGTTGAAAAAGCTGGCAACGGATCCTGCGTATACTTATGATAACTTTGTTACAACAGGGGATGTAGAAAAATTATTCAGTAACGCTTCGGGAATAGACCTTAAACCATTTTTCGATTTTTATTTAAGAACCAACCATGTAATAGAAGTGAATGTGAAGGAAATTGGTTTTCAGAAATATCAAATAAAGATCAATAATTTCTTTATGCCATTGCCATTTGACATAATGGCAAATGATAGATCCGGTAAAATGGTAATTCCGGCTGAAGGCATTGTTGTAAAAAGTGTATCACCTCCCCAGGTGGATCCCGGGGGATTTTATTTGAAAAAAATAACCATACAATAATGAAAATTCTGCTAACATTTATTTTACCGGCTACGTTATTTTTAATGCCTTTTTTTGTATGGGCAGATACCTACCCGGTTAATAAAAATATCGACATTAAACATTATAAGTTTGAACTTAGTTTATCTGATAGTGCTGATGTGATTTATGGTAATGCACATATCACCATATTGTTTAAGAAGGCAGGGATGCAGAATTTTAGATTGGATCTCACGAATAAAACCCCGGATAGACAAGGTAAGGGGATGGTTATTGATGCTATCAGGATTAATAATGAACCCGTTGCCTATACTCACCTGAACGATGAAGTTATCCTTAGTTTACCAAAACCTTCAGCCGCTAATGCAACAATAGTTTTTACCATCACCTATCATGGAATTCCTTTTGATGGATTAAGAATCGGCGCTACAAAATTTGGCGATAGAAGTTTTTTTAATGAGAACTGGCCCAATAGGGCAAGGCAATGGTTACCTACCCTGGATCATCCCTCAGATAAAGCCACTTCGGAATTTATGGTAACCGCACCTGCACATTACAAAGTAATATCTAATGGGTTGTTGTTAGAAGAATCCGATATGGGCAACAATACCAGGCTTACCCATTGGAAACAATCGGTACCCGTTTCCTGTTGGTTATTTGTATTAGGTGTTGCCGAATTTGCAGTTAAATATGTCGATCAATTTAATGGTAAATCAATTGAATCCTGGGTATATGCAAAAAACAGGGAAGCCGGTTTTTATGATTTTGACAAACCCACCAAAGCGGTGCTGGAATTTTACAGTAGTTATGCAGGTCCATTTGCTTATGAAAAATTGGCTAATATTCAATGCGCAAGTGTGAATGGGGGTATGGAAACGTCATCCGCTATTTTTTATGGAGAAGATTTAGTTAATGGGAAAAGGGACGAACGAACCAGGAATATAGTCATACATGAAATTGCGCATCAATGGTTTGGCAATGCTGTAACTGAAACTACCTGGGATGATGCATGGCTAAGTGAGGGGTTTGCCACTTTTTTCACATTGTTATTTATTGAGAAGGAATATGGAAAGGAAGAATATGTAAAAGGAATCATTAAGGCCAGGAAATCCGTATTTGATATGGCCGTAAAAATGCCTGACTTTAGTATAGTAAGTTCCCGGTCAGCAGAAAAGGAACCCGTAACCAGTGGCATCACTTATCAAAAAGGTGCGTGGGTATTGCATATGCTTAGGAATTTGGTGGGAGAAGTAAATTTTAAAAAAGGTATCCGATCCTATTATACAAAATTTTATAACGCAAATGCCACTACCGATGATTTTAGAGCAGCCATGGAAAAAGTATACGGCAAAGATCTAAAATTATTTTTTAAGCAGTGGTTGTATCAGCCCATAAATCCGGCAATAAACGTAACCTGGGAATATAATGCTAAAGCAAAAAAAATTACTATTCAGGTAGAACAAACACAAATAGGAGATATTGTATTTAATGTTCCGGTCGAAATTGGTTATTATAAGGATGGCAGTACCACTCCAACCATTTTAAAAATGAATCTTACCAAAAAACAACAAGTGCAAACCTTTACTGTTAATGGGACACCTGATAAGTTGGAATTTGATCCCCGGAATATTTTACTAAGTAAGAACAGCCTTTCAAGAAAGCAATTGTGATTATTGTCAGATGATTTGCTATTTGCTTCCGGGGGCAATGTACGCACCTGCTTTTTGCCAGGAAAGCCAGAAGTTATTTTAATTGCTGACAGATTTTATGGCATTTAATTAATTGCTCAGGACACCGGCCACTTTTACATAAGCAATAGATTAATGGTTTTTTAAAATAGGATTTTCTAAATTATTCTTATAATATGATAATCACATTCCCGGTTTTTTGTCCCGTCTCCACATACTTGTAAGCATCCACTATCTGTTCTAAAGTGTAACTGCGGTCGATCACAGGTTTGTATTTGCCAGCTTCCACCAGCTCTTTTAAAAAGACAACATCTTCTTTACTGATTGTTGGAATGGGGAATAAAACCTTTTTTCCGCCAAGTAATGGAGTAATGAGCGCTAAAAAAGGGTTTTGAGACATATAACCCAATTCGGTTGACATATAAATACCTCCTTTTTTTAGGAGTGGTTTACATTTTCCAAAGGAGCTTTTGCCAACAGCATCAAATATCACATCAAATGACTGATTCAATCGGGTGAAATCTTCTTTGGTATAATCAATGACTGTATCAGCGCCCAATGATTTTACAAGGGCAATATGTTTAGTATCACAAACGGCAGTTACAGTTGCACCAAAATGTTTCACGAGTTGCACGGCTGCTGAGCCGATAGCACCTGTGGCGCCATTGATTAAAATATGTTGCCCGCTTTTAATTTTTGCGGCCCTGATATTACAAAGGGCATAGTGCCCGCCTTCTGTTATTGGTGCGACTTCCTCATAACTCATATTGACAGGCATGGTGGTTAATGAATCATCAGCTACCATCACTTTATACTCAGCATGAGCGCCAAATTTTTTATCATCATAACCAAATACTTTATTACCCGGCTTATACGTTTGTACGTTGTTGCCAATGGCTTCAATTTCGCCGGCAAACTCGTTTCCAAGTATTTTATTTTTTGGATAGATAAGCCCGGCAAAAAATCGTACAATAAAATATTGGGCACTTCTAAACCCGCAGTCGGTGCGGTTTACTGTGGTGGCATATATTTTTATCAATACCTCGTTGTCTTTTGGAACAGGCTTTTCTACCTCAGTAAGATGGGCTACTTCAGGTGGCCCGTATTTTGTATAAACGATGGCTTTCATTGTCTTAGATTATTTCTGCAAAACTAAAATTGTTATTTGTACTTGTTTTACAATTATTAAACAGCGCCTAAATATAAAGTATAAATACAAGTTCCTTCGCCCGCATTTATTATTTGATGTTAAGCCAGCATTTCGTTCATATTAAACTTGTTGAAAATTATACATTATGAAGACAACATTAAAATTAGAAGGGGCCGCGATGACGGCCTTTTGAATTTACTTACTTATCAGCTATAACATGGAGCAGCATATCTGGGTTTAGAAATTTTATTTTCCTCCCGATATTTCAATACCGGGGTATTTAGTAGTAAAAAGCTGTTCCTGCATGTATAACCTTTTATAGATAAGTGTCTTTTTTAAAAATTGTTATGATTTTCAAATTCTAAAATATATCTTTAGAAAGCCAGAAAGATTTATAGAAACCTTTTTTCCGAAAAACAGAAACAGGTTTGAGACAATAAAACTAACATCGCTTTGTATTTCCTATTCCATATACAATATTTATTTGTTCATTAATTTATAAGAAATGAATACTTCTTCTTTAGTAAAAGCAGGGATATTAACACTAGTATTGGTAATAACCACTTTAGTAAGCTGGGAGCTTTACCTGCGTAATAAAGGTTTTGAAACTACTTTTTACGATGACCCGGCCTTATGGACAAATAAGCGGGATATGGTTTATGAACCCGCCGAAAAAGCAACAGTCTTCATCGGATCTTCGCGTATTAAATTCGACCTGGATATTGATACCTGGCAAAATATGACCGGGGATCATGCCATACAACTGGCCTGTGTGGGCAGTACGCCCATTCCAGTTCTGGAAAACCTGGCCAATGATAAAAATTTTAAAGGAAGATTAATTGTTGATGTAACAGAAGGATTGTTTTTTTCCACTACAAAGGGTAATGCAAGAAGGCCGGTTGAAAATTTGAAATATTTTAAGGAACGTACGCCGGCTCAACGGGCAGGTTTTCATATCAATCACCTGCTGGAATCGCAATTTGTTTTTTTAGATAAAGAATGGAACTCTTTAAATGCAAGGTTAGAAGACTTATACATTCCCGACCGGCCCGGTGTATATAATTTTCATGGTTTCCCTCCCGATTTTGGCAGGGTAAAATTTAACCGCCAGGAATACCTGACAAATAAATTTTCATCTGATACTACATTACAAAACATTGTAAAAAATATATGGTTTAAATTTATTAAAGCCAGCAAAGAACCTCCTGCCAGCGGTACGAAAATGGATTCAATATTAACTGTTGTAAAAACGGCCGTTGATAAAATAAAAGCAAGGGGAGGGCAGGTATTGTTTGTAAGAACACCGTCCAGTGGAGGATTTAAGATGGGAGAATTGAAGTTTTTCGCCAGGGAAAAATATTGGGACAGGTTGTTAGCCTTCACAAATTGCCCTGGAATTCATTATGCTGATTATCCTGCTATTGATCATTTTATCTGTCCCGAAGATTCTCATTTAAGCCTTTCGGATGCCAGCGTTTTTACCAAAAACATTATTAAAATATTAAGTGAAGAAAAAGGATGGAAGTTTCCAAAACAAATACAACCTTAAAATAATTTTCAACCATTAACCTTATTGCTTTATGGTATTTAACTCTTACACCTTCATCGTCTTTTTTATCATTATGCTTATCCTGCATAACCTTCCTTTTTCGTGGAAAGTGAAAAAGATAAACCTGTTACTGGCTAGTTATGTTTTTTATGCGGCATGGAACCCGCCTTTCATTTTGCTGCTGTGGTTATCTACGGTTGTAGATTTTTATGTGGGCAGGGCACTGTATAACCAGGAGAATAAGCACAAAAGAAAATTATTACTCATTATTAGTTTGATAGGAAACCTGGGCATGCTATGCTTTTTTAAATATGGGGCTTTTTTACTGGAAAATTTTACGCACCTGGTTAATGCTGTAGGTATGGATTTTCATCCTGCCAAACCTAATATTATTTTACCTGCAGGTATTTCCTTTTATACATTCACCACACTTTGCTATACCATAGATATGTATAAGAAAAAAAGCAAGCCGGTTAAATCCATGCTTGATTTTTCTTTGTTTGTTACATTCTTTCCGCATTTGGTTGCCGGTCCTATTGTTCGTCCGCCGCAACTGGTACCGCAGTTTGAAACAGAACGCAAGGCTACTCAAAAACAAATAATGGAAGGCTTGTTTTTGATAACGCTTGGCCTGTTCATGAAAGTTGTGCTGGCAGATAGTATGCTGTCTGCAACTGCAAATACGGTATTTGGATCTGAAAGTAAATTAGCATCATTGGATGCCTGGATGGGTGTGCTGGCATTTTCGGGGCAAATATTTTTTGATTTTGCCGGGTATTCCACCTGTGCCATTGGTGTGGCTGCCTGTTTAGGTTTTGTATTACCACAAAACTTTTTTTATCCCTATGCGGCCATAGGCTTCTCAGATTTTTGGAGAAGATGGCATATCACTTTGTCTGCATGGCTTCGGGATTACCTGTACATACCTTTGGGCGGAAACAGAAATGGGCAAATCAGGACCTATATAAATCTTATGATAACGATGTTACTTGGGGGCCTATGGCATGGCGCCAACTGGACATTTGTAGTTTGGGGCGGCTTGCATGGATTTTATTTATGGGTGGAGAAAGCTATCGCAGATTTCCGGCATGATAAGGTAGCTGCAATTGCCGCCACGGCTTCGGCAGAAGTGGGGGTATTGGGTGCGGTACCCGAAACTTTTAAACCAAAAACAGTAAGGAATTTTGCGATCGCATTATTCACTTTCTTTTTAATAAATGTTACCTGGGTCTTTTTCAGGGCCGGCACATTTACACAGGCATGGGACCTGCTGAAATCAATGTTCGGCTTTGTACAAAAGGGAGAGGCACTTTTAACCACATTGGCAATTATTAAAGTAGCGGTAATAGTAACCTGTATGGTAATTGCCCATTGGCTGATGAGAAATACAAAAGTGCTGGATGTAATCCCTAAACTTTCGTGGTGGCTTTTTGGTATTATCTGGGCCGTAATTTTATTGCTGTTGATCTGGAGCCAGGAGAGCAGCAGTTCGTTTATTTATTTTCAGTTTTAACTAAAATATGTAAACAGCTTTATATCATTTTTTTGATCAGCTTTCCCAGCATCATCAGCCCATAATCTGTATCCTCATTCCAGGGTTTGCCAAAACTGATGCGGATGCAATTAGAATAATTATTTCCGGCCGAAAAAATTTTACCCGGCACAATGGATATATGTTGTTTCATGGCTTCGGTACGCAGTTTAAATGCATTTATTTTTTTATTCAGTTCAAGCCACAATACAAATCCGCCATGCGGCCTTGATACTTTAGTATCGGCAGGAAAATATTTAATGATGGCCTGTACATATCTTAAACTTTGTGTGTGTAATGACTTTCGCAAATTTTTTAAATGAAATTCATAACGGCCATGTTTTAAGTAATGCGCCATGGCAGCTTGGGTAAGGGTGGGGCTGCTGATGTTCTGTACCCTTTTTAATTGTTTTACCGGTTCAAAAAACTTTCCGGGGATCACCCACCCGATTCGGTAGCCCGGTGTAAGTGATTTGGAGAGTGAAGAGCAATACATCACCAAACCCTTTGTATCGAAATACTTACAATTCTTTGGCCTTGTTTTACCAAAATAAAGTTCTCCGTAAATATCATCTTCAATCAGAGGAATGTTATGCTTTATAATAATGTCCACCAGTTTCTTTTTATTTTCATCCGTCATACAACTTCCCAGAGGGTTATTAAAGTTGGGTATAAATACACAGGCTTTAACATCAAATTTTTTAATGGCTTTTTGCAGATGATCAAGATCAACGCCTGCCAAAGGATCCGTTGAGATCTCCACCACTTTTAATCCCAGGCTTTCAATGGCCTGGTAAATTCCAAAATAGGTCGGGCTCTCTACGGCTACCGTGTCACCATGGCTGGTAACTGCTTTTAAACATAAACTGATCGCTTCAAGGCAACCCGATGTTACGATCACATCATCTGTTTTTACATTGCCGCCCCAGTTAAAAGCCAGCTTTGTTATTTGTTTACGCAGTTCAACATTACCCTGGGTGTGTTCATAATCCATGCAATGATCCTTGGTATTACGTAATGCATATACCACTGATTTATTCAGTTTGGCTGCGGGTAATAAGGAGGCATCCGGAACCGCCAGTGCAAAATTAGTTACGCCTGTTGCGGCAATGTCGGTATAGATAGACGCGACCATTTCTTTTACACTAACCTCATGTGTGGTTATATCAGACATCACCAGGTTGGGCAGATCCGGAAAACGGTTATGATTGAAACGTACATAGTATCCCGACTTAGGCCTGGCCTCAATAAGCCCCCTGCCTTCCAGGTGGTAATAGGCCTGGAAAGCCGTGCCCATACTGATCCCGTACTTATCACTTAAAAGTCTTACTGAAGGGAGTTTATCGCCGATCTTCAATACTTCTTCTGCGATCATTTTTTCCAAACCATCGGCCACCTGTATATACAAATGGTCTTCTGTATTATAATTTGTTTTCATACCTGTAAAATCTGATATAGTCAAAAATACTAAATCTGCATCTGTTTTTTACAAAAAAAAAATGACAATTTTTGTCTTATCAATAATTAAATCAATTAAAATGGAAATCTCAACAGACATACCGGTACATAAAACAAATCACTCCCGGATTGCCGAAGTGGATTTTAACCACCTTGAATTCGGAAAGTATATTTCCGACCATATGCTGGTATGTGATTATGCACATGCATCATGGAAAAGGCCCCAGATCGTTCCTTATGCCAATCTTTCTTTAAGCCCTTCAGCGCTGGCCTTACATTACGGGCAAACCGTTTTTGAAGGCATGAAGGCCTTCCGGATGTCCACAGGACCCGGTGGGAATGACGGCCGTATCAATATTTTCAGGATGGATAAACACTATGATCGTTTTGTACGGTCATTGGAAAGGATGTGCATGGCCGTTCCTCCCAAAGAAATTTTTATGGAAGGTTTAATGCAGTTGATCGGACTGGATAAGGCATGGGTACCCAAAAAAGCAGGCCATGCCCTTTACCTGCGCCCCTTTGTTTTTGCAAGTGAAGAAAGATTTGGTGTAAAAGTTTCTGATGAATACCGGTTTGTAATTTTCACTGGCCCCGTTCCTGCATTATATACTGATCCCATAAAAGTAAAAGTAGAAACACAATACATAAGAGCTGCGAAGGGCGGAACCGGTTTTGCAAAATGCGGAGGTAATTATGGTGCTGCATTTTATCCCACCCAACAGGCCCGTAAAGAAGGTTACGACCAGGTTTTATGGACCGATGCCAGGGATCATAAATACATGGAAGAATCCGGAATGATGAATGTCATGTTTGTGATCAATGGCACACTGGTTACAGCCCCTTTATCGGATTCGATACTGGATGGCGTAACCAGGGATTCTTTGTTAACCCTTGCAAAAGACCTTGGGTATAAAACAGAAGAACGGCCTGTTGCCGTTGCCGAACTGGAAGCCGCTTTTAAAGCTGGAACTATCACAGAAGCCTTTGGCGCCGGCACGGCAGCCGTTGTAGCACCCATACAGGTCATCCATATCAATGGTATTGATTTCAAACTCCCGTTATATGAAACGGATAACCTGATGTATACATTAAAAAATAAACTGGAGCAGATACGATTGGGTTTGGATAGGGATGTGCATGGCTGGAATTTTATAATATAAATATACCGTCATTTATTAACAGCCGGCCGGTAATCAAAGACCAGCACCGCATTTTCTTCCAGGCTGGCGCTTGAAAATAATTCGTACCGTTTAGTGCCTGCATAAATAACTATAAGTGCTGTATTGGGTGGAATACTGCCCAGGTTTTCGGCAAATAAAATAAGTTCATGCCGGGTTTGGTTTTCGTCAAGCTCCAGATTAATAATAACAGGTTTTTCAGAAAGGCGCTGGTGGCTGAGTAATAGTTTGCCGTTATAAAAAACACTGATGGTATCCCCATCCACAATGGCATTGTCATACATATTCAGGGTAATGCTTTTTACATTTACTTCAATATGACTTTGTTCTGAATTTTTTCTTTTAACCAGCTCTTTGGGAATCGAAATGCTGTCTTTTGTGATGATCGCCGGGGGAATTATTTTTGCAATACTGTCAACAGGTTTAACCATGCTGGTACTGTCAGCCTGTTTTATTGGTACCATTACCTTAGCTATGGTATCTTTTTTTATTACCGACTTCTTTATTTTTTTTTCTTCAGGAAAACAGTCCTTCATTCTTTCAAGAACCTGTTGGGGCCTGTTGGAAATTTTTTTTATGTAAACATATTCCGGTACTCCTCCGCTGAGTAATGAAATAAAAAGGGATTTTATATTGGAAGGCCCTTCTAATATATTTTCGCCATCCGTAAAATGATTACCTAAACTCATCCGCATAAGCAGATGGCCTCCGCTGTTATCTATAAATGAACTGCCTTCCAGTAACCACTTGCCTTTCTTCTTATCATAATAACCTGTAAAATATGCTTTACAATAGCTTCGCCGGTCTGCTTTTACATGATCACTGGAATAACCGCATATTTTATCTCCGTTCTGTATAATATTAAGTTGCAGAAACTGGTCATTGCCCAGGTCACCTTCCCAGGTACCGGTAAGATTTTGTGCCGGTAAATTAAATACCAGCAGGATCAGGGTATAAGAAATGAGGTATCTTTTTTTAAATAGCATTCAGTATTAAATTTACAGGATAAAAATTATAAAAATTACATACCCATTGATCCAGGTGATCCATTAGCTGATTTTTAACAAAGCTGTAATTTTTTCTAGAGGGTTATCAATTCAACCGGTCCCTGTACAACGATAAAAACGTATTCTTACTATAGGATGATCATATTAAAAGATGTAATTTTGGGGATTGTTTTCTACACATTTTTTATATGATTCTGATGAAAAAGATTATTGTAACTGCAACCGCTTTATTCCTGATTTATCTGCCCGGCAATGCCCAGGAATTTATTTTTAAATTGATGGAAAGAAACGATATAAAGGTGCAGGAAGCGGCGGATATGGCCCAGCAATATTTTGATTCGGCAGGTACCGGACGCAGTACGGGTTACAATCATTTTCAGCGCTGGTTATATGAACGCCGTTTTCATACAGATGAAAATGGATACTTTATAGATGCTGAAACAGAATGGGAAACATGGAAACAATCAAGCCCGCCGAATCTTATAAATGCAGTTACCTGGGCCGAACTGGGCCCCTGGGGATGGGCCTATACTTCTGGCTGGAACCCGGGCACGGGGCGGCTTACCGACGTAGCTGTTCATTCTTCCGATACAACCATCATGTATGTAACTTCGCCGGGCGGGGGCATATGGAAAAGTACTAACAGCGGCAACAGCTGGATACCTCTCCTGGACTTTAATGCTACCTGGATGAATATGTATTCTGTCACTATTGATCCTTCTGATATAAATACTGTGTATGCCGGTAATGCTTCGGGCAGTACCATGAAGAGTATTAATGCAGGATCATCCTGGACAAACCTTGGATCAGGCCCAGGCGGAACAGTTAGAAAGATAATGGTACATCCTTCCAACTCCAATATTGTATTCGTTTGTTCATCGTCAGGTATTCACCGATCCACTAATGGTGGTACAAACTGGACTCAGGTATATGCAACCCAGATTGAAGACATTGAATTTAAACCGGATGATACCAACATCATGTATGCCACCGGGAGCAGTTCCGTTGTACGGTCAATAAATAATGGTGTTAGCTGGACAGTTGTTGGAGTGGCTCAGGGTATTACCAATACCGGCCGAAGTTTAGTAACGGTTACCCCTGCCAATCCAAATTATGTTTATATCATTCAGGCCAATGGCAGCGAATTTGGCCGCATGTACCGTTCTGCAGATGCCGGCCTTAATTTTATCACCACAGTTGTTGGCAGCACGTTAACAGGTACAAACTATTTTGGATATTCTCCGGCCGGTACAGAAGCAGGCGGACAGGGAGGATACGATATGGCACTTTGCGCCTCCCCAACCAATGCCGATGAAGTATATCTTGCCGGTATCATTGTCTGGCGTTCTACCAACGGAGGCAGCAGTTTTATTGCTCAAACCATTTGGAGTTATCCCAATGGAACCGGTTATAATCATGCTGATGTGCATGGCCTGCGATGGATAAATAATACCATTTACAGTAACAGCGATGGGGGTGTTTTTAAAAGTATGGACCGGGCCGATAACTGGACCAATATTTCAACCGGCCTGGGAATAAGACAGTTTTACCGGATCGCCTGTTCACCTACCGATGCAAATGTAATTACAGGAGGAGCACAGGATAATGGGAGTGTGACCCGCAAACCTGCCGGTAATTGGGTAGATTGGTTAGGCGCTGATGGTATGGAAGGATTGGTAAGTCCTGTTAATGCAAATAATTTATGGGGCACTTCACAAAACGGATCTATCTACAGATCAACCAATGGAGGCAATAGTTATTCGGGGTTAACCAAGCCATCATCCGGTAACTGGATAACACCATTAGCCAGCCACCCCACAACAGAAACAACTATTTACGGTGGCTGGACCGGTTTTTATAAATCTATAAACAGCGGCAGTGCATGGACCCTGCTTTCCGGTGCTGTTATTACTTCAGCCCTGGATGATATTGCTGTTGCCCCATCCGATCCCAATTATCTTTATGCATCCCGGGGTTCAGCATTATATGTATCCACTGATGGTGGTGCCACCTGGGTTACCCGTACGGCGCCGGGCACCATCAGCGATATTTGTGTGCACCGGACCATCCCGGGTAAAATTTATATCACCACCACCGGTTCATCTAATAATGTGCAGTTATCTGTCAATGCCGGCGCAAGCTTTGCCAGCATTTCATCCGGATTACCAACTGTTGCAGCCCGTTCTTTGGTGGTGGAGAATAATGCTGTGCAGGGTATTTATGTGGGAATGAACACGGGGGTGTATTATAAGAACGATACCATGAGTGCCTGGCTCAACTATACCGGCAACCTGCCCACCGTAGCCGTTAATGAACTGGAGATACAATATAATGCAAACCAGTTAAGGGTTGCAACCTATGGCCGGGGTGTTTGGCAAACGCCATTATTTATTGGGGGTATAGTAGCCGTTAAATGGCTTTCCTTTAATGCAATAAAAGAAAACAATGTTGTAAAACTAAACTGGAAAGTAAGCGGCGAACTGTACAACACAAAATACGAAGTAGAAAAAAGCCTGGACGGCACCCATTTTATAAAAATGGGTACAGTGAATGGTACCGGAACAAATACAGCAACCTATCAGTATATCGATGTATCGGTTCAAAACGGGATACAGTACTACAGGATAAAAGAAATGAATGCGGGTAGAATCAATTTCAGTCATATCATTGCTGTAATGACCGGTGAAAAAAACGAAAGACTGGTAGTAGCGCCCAACCCGGTAACGAATGGTAATCTGCGTTTTAGTTTTTCCGGCAACGATACACAGGCATTTGAAATAAATATTTTTAATACCGAAGGGAAGAGGGTTTTGGTGCATAAACAAATGGATGGCATTGGCCTGGTGAATATAAGTTATCTTCCTGCCGGGGTTTATAATTTTGTCATCAGGCAGGGTGCGGCTCAATACCGGACAACATTTGTTAAGGGCGATTAATGCAAAAATGAAATAGATTTTTTTTTGTTGCCGCTACATAGTTCCTCAACCTTTGTGCAATTTCCTGAGATAAAATGAACATACAACTATCCAGGCAAGTACCGAACCTTCAATTATGCGTTGATAGAGGCCGGCAAATTCTGATGTTAGGTCGGCTGATAAAATACCAACAAAAACTATGGCGGTAAGTCCGCAAATAAAACCGGCAACAGACATAGTTTTTCCATTTACCCATTTACGTGCGGCTAATCCAAGAATCAGTAAACTGATGGGAACAACCAGGTAGGTTAAAAGTCCGGTAAGATTATGGATCAATTGTGACAGGCTGGGGTCAACCATTTCTTTATCACATCCTTTATCGCAGGGGAACAGGCTGACCAGAATCGTTGCCAGGCCATAAAATATTCCAATTCCCAAAAATCCGATTCTGGTAGCCGGGGATCGGGGCAACGCTTTTATGGCAAGAAATGCAAATGCAGCAATACATAATCCGCTTGGTAAAAAACCTAAAAACCGGAGATGAACACCGTAAGTTGTTCCGATTGAATAGGATTCACTGATCAATTGTGAGATGTGGCTGTAACCCGGCGATAGCAGCCCGCCTGAAATAGTCGTAATAACAAATAATGCTGCACCCAGGATCCCAAACCAGGACGCTGTATTTCTTTTCATAATATTCAGGGTTTAATTGTTGCCCCGGGCGATAAAGTTATAAATATTTTATTTTTCAGTCATTTTTTCAAAGCTGATCTCAAAAAGTCATTTAATTTTTTACCTGCGGTAAAGTATTCCATTAATTTGTCCGGCAGTTCGTTTTTAGTAAGTATGTCCGGCTTAATTTCAGCGCTGTAGTAGAACTGTTTATTTAATATAAGCGGTTCATTAATGGCTATATTTTGAAATTCTTCCGGTACTCTTTTGTTTTTCTCACCTTGTATGGCGCCAAATTTCTGTTTGAAATTTTTGTCGTTGTATACCACCGCAAAGTTTTTTAGATCTTTTGCAATATTTGTTCTTAGTATCTGCAATGCCGGTGTTTCTATCAAATATGCCCCGCCAAAGATCTTAATATTTTCGTGCGAAAGCTGAAAATAAAAGCCGGGGTAAGATTTATCTTTTTTTCCATAAATGGAAATATTGGCTGCCACATAGGTGTTGTAGGGTGTTTTATCCTTTGAAAAGCGAATGTCCTTATTGATCCTCATAATGGCATCCGGGGCTTTTATTTTAATATCGGGTTCATATTTTCGTATGCGTTGTATCATTTCTTCAACAAAAACCGAAAAGGGTTCCTTTACCTCTTTTTCATAGGTTTTCCGGTTCTCGTTGAACCATACCGTTGTGTTGTTTTTTGAAAGTTCTTTAAAGAACTTCAGAAACGCAGGTTTAAAGTAACTCATGTTTTTTGTGTTTGATAAAATCTGTAAAATGGTTTTGTTCGTGGGTATCGAAAGTACTAAAAGTTATTAAGACATTATTTTCTCTTATTTATTGTAAATATCAGTACTGAAGAATAATACACATTACTAAAGCACCAATGATAAGTGAATTTTCTTTTTGTGAAATTCCAATAGAGAAGTGGCCAACCATCATTACTAAAAAGAAAATATAGGCAATGGTCAGCATCGGAATTGATTTTTTTAAATGTTGCAAAACCAAAGATAAAACCAAGGGCAAATTGTCAGGCAGCCCATATATAAATTAAATAGTCAATTTTACGGCAGGTCGTAAGGGAAATTTATTGATTTGTATTTATGTGCCATTCTTTAAGATGAATCGCAACTTGTCAACCCCTGATAATATCGTTGATGATAGCAATATGGTGTTTGGTATGAATTTGCAGCATTTTGATAGTGACTTTTACATTCAGATCGCCAAAATAAGGATGTTTAAAATAATGGTTGGGCAGTAAAGTGTTCAGTACATTCAGCCTGGATTTCAGCAATTGAAAATCTTTAGTCAGATCATTTGTATTAAATACATTTGTTGGCTTAACCGATTCGGGTGCTTTTCCTCTTCCTCTTGGAATTTTATTAAGCGTAAAAACCAATAACCGTTTGCCATTAAATTCCCATCGGTAATCGGCCGGGTTCGATTTTTCTACTGCATTGATGATCTGCATGGCTGTCAGTAAGCTATGCTGTATATGCCATCCAACCGATGCTTTGGAAACAACATTATTCAGTTTTTCATTGTGAGTAATTTTGCTTTCAAGCTCATTTATATGTGCCAATAATTTAGTCATAGGGTGGAGGTTTTAGTTTTTCTTTTTAAAAAATGCTGTTGTAAATATATGCTATGTTTTGTGGTTTACTAAACGGCCTAGTTGCAAATGGTTTTTTTGGTAAACCTATTTCACGTCAAGACATTTTTGGGCTAGGCAAAAGTGGCGATTTTCACAACAAGTGTTAATGCAAAGAACCCATATTAGATTAACCATCCCGATGCATCGGGATCTGCGGAGTTCTGAACCGCCACTTTTGCCAAACCTTAAGCGGTAGGCTTTTTTGTCAGTAAGGTTTGAATGTATAAACAACCCGTAAAGCATTGTCATTTGAACGCAAAATTCCTTTATAAAAGTTATACCAACCATCGTCAGGTCCACCTTGTCCTTGATTTGTATGTATCATAAAATGGCCGTCTTTATAACAATAGCCGTCAACCACAATAGAATGTCCAAAGTCTTTTAAGTTAGCGAAATGCAGGAAAATTGGTCGCCAACATAGCAGAAAACCTCGGTCCTGTGCGTTTGTGTTACTTTTTCAAGGAGTAAGTTGGGCCATCAGGCTGTGCAGGTCAAAGATGCCCCAATGTCCTATATACTTTTTGTCGCGTAGTTGAATGATGTCAATTACCTCCATAACGACACTTTTATTAGTTGGTTGCACTCCGAAAAACTCTCCTTTGTGTGTGGCATGAAAAGACTTTCGTGTTGTTACCTTGTCGCCTTCGGCAATCATGTCGTGAATTTCTACTTTCAAGTCAGGGAAAGCAGGTTTCAATAAATGATTGAAAAAGTAAACAACACCGTCACGATTTTTTGGTGAGCCCGGAGGAGCCGTATGGTTTACAAAATCTTCAGCAAAGATTTCATTGAAGGTGTGCATGTTTCCGCCTTCGATAAACTCTTTGTTTACCCTGCGGACAAGTGCTTTGTTTTGATCTGTTGTCATTTTATTTTTGAATTTAATTACTGAATAATTGAATTGATCCCGATAATTAGCGGGACAAAAATCATCAAAACAACAGGTAATAACTCTGTATAAATCCGGCTTTAAATGGAACACTTACGACTGTTTGCGAAATTCAAGTGGTGTTTGGTTGCTATGTTTTTTGAAAAAGCGGTTGAAGTGAGACGGATCAGCAAACTCAAGTTTGTAAGCAATTTCAGAAACCGTCATGTTAGAATGAACCAGATATGCTTTTGCCTCCATCAAAATCATTTCATCAATATGTTCATGTGCAGTTCTGTCCGAACATGATTTGATTGCTCTGTTCAGGTGGTCTGGCGAGACATACAGCAATTCAGCATAATCAGAAACTTTGCGAACCGTAAGAAAATGCTGGCTCACCAATTTCAAATAACTGTTGAACAGGTTTTGCAGTGTGTTTGATGTTCCAAAATTAGAAAGCAGCGTTGCTCCATAATTCCTGTTAGCATAGATGAGAATGAGTTGAATGTATAAGCGAATAACCTCAATGCATTCCGATTTGTTCTTTTTAATCTCATCATTTATTTTTAAAATAATGAATTCAATTTCGTTTGCCGTGTCGTCATCAACTTCAAAACATTGCAGTCCCGAATAAGTTAGAAAAGGGAAGTGCTGTTTCCTGTTTAATTTCAAAAGGGTGTCGTAAATAAACGACTCACTAAATAACATATAGTAAGCTAGAAAGTCCTTGCTGATGTCGTGAAGTGAAAAGATTTGTCCGGGTATGCCAAACAAAATATAGTTGCGGTGAGGTTGATATTTTTCAAGTCCGATGTCAAAACTGGCGGTGCCTGCCCGGGTCAATGAAATTCTGAAATAATCTGTCTTAACCGGTCCAATGTTCTTCTTTAAATCGAATGTTGAATAAAGTCCGAAACCACCATTAAGTAATTCGGAAGTATTGTCCATTCCGAAGTTACTTTTTCCTGTTCCGTCCTTGTGGAGTTGATATAAGTCGGAGTTGAGTTTTATTTTTTTTATGTCAGTCGTAACACTTTTATACATGTCCAAATTTAGTCTATCGGTTTGATGCTGTACTATCGTCAAAGCATGTCGAAGTTTGAACGTCCAGGCCAGCTTGAACAAAAACCCATCCTATGTTGTACGTTCGCTTTTATTCTCGTTCATTGTACCAATTCATCATTTCTTGTCTGATTGTTTGTTCGTTTGTTGTGTCTCCAAGAAGTTGTTTGTAACTCATTTTTTTGATGTCCATACAATACTGAACTAACGTCCAATAGTCGAAATAATCACTTGGTGCAATTGTACCGTCAGCAAAGTTTATCGCCCAACTATTTTTACCTGTAGCAATAAATCGTGCGATGCTTTTTGAAAGTTCTTTTTGGTCATTATTTTGTCGGGATACATATTCTGCATAGCCTTCCCATTTCCAATTTGGGATATTTGCAATGGGTTTTGATTTCCAAAAACCTAATTTGTCAAACTGTAAACAATGTGTCATTTCGTGAGCTAACAATTGTGTCAAATTCCACTTGTAGCCATTTAATTCAACATAATTGTTTTTATAGTTTGCAGTACCTTGCAGAACGACTTTGTTATAGAAGCCCCACGCAAAAGCCTGTCCATGCAATGCTTGTATAAGTTTTGGATATTTTGAGCCGTCATTTAAACAAATGTTTAGTTGAAGTTTAGAGTTGTAAAATTCACTCGCTTTTAAAAGTTCTGTTGCTTGGTCAAGTTTAATGGTCAGTGCAGGGTCAAGTGCTTTATTGTGAAAGATTAAATAATTATCATGAGTCGTTTTGTTCGCGCAGGTTAAAATGGGGTTCACAATAATAATCAGCAAAAGCACAACAATAAATAGTCCTGTTACTGACAGCCGAAGTGTCCATCTTTTAATTTGTCGTTTCATACAAAGATTGTTTACACAATTGGCAGATATTTGTTTGTCAACCCTCACTTGCACAAAACCTAATGATGGCTGCTGTGCTTTGTCAAAAGTTAATAGTAAAGAAAATTATTTTACAAAAATACTGTTTCCCTGACCTTGCGTAGCAGATGACGGCAAAGTCAAACCTATACCATTTTTCCAATATCTTGCTCCCGTCCCAACCTCTATTCCAGATATAAATACATCATTCCCTAAAAATTTTATGTCCGTAGCGTAAGTATTTTTATTTGGAGCAGTAGCTGGTAAATAACTGGCTACACCATTTTTCCAAACAGTTGCTGCGTCATTTGTTCCATTTGCAGAAGCAGAAGTACCTATTACATAAACGGTGTCATTATTAACATTCACCCCGCCAGTGCGACCGTATATTGTTGGAGTAGACAGGGGGATATTTGAATTATTTTTCCAAAGTAAAGGATAATATGGCGCTCCGATTTGTTCCTGTCCACTAACATATATATCATTCCCATTAATACATATATCAGTTGCATCTGCACTATTGGTACCGTTTGAAAGTGATGTTGGAACACCATTTTTCCAGATAGTAGCTACCATTCTACCTGCAGTACCACCACTAAAAATACTTCCTACTACATAAACATCAGTACCTTTTACAGCTATTCCATACAAGTAAGAATAAGTATTTGGTGATATGATATTAATTACATTTCCATTTTTCCAATATCTTGCAATTGACGTATTTTGTCCTACACCATTAATATAAGTTCCATATCCTGCTGCATATACATCACTACCTGAAACGATTAGGCTGTTAACTCCGGTTCCCTGGGGTAAAAGGCTCGGTACCCCATTTTTCCAAATCGCAGCATCGTTACTTGTTCCATTATAAATATTACCGCCTACATACACGTCAGCATCCTTTATAAAAATACAGGTGGCATAGGAAGATCCACTTGTTAATGGTGTTGGTAATTCATTTTTCCAAATGGTGGCTACTTGTGGAGATGAGTAACCGGCACCTGTAATGTATACATCTGGTGATACTGTCGTTAATGCTAATTCATTACCATAAGCAGTACCCACACTATTTGTAGCATAAGCCCTTACATAGTAAACAGTAGCTGAATTAAGCCCGGTTATGGAACTTGTAAAAGAACCTATACCATTGCCTTCAGTACTGTGATTTCCGGTAACAACTGGATTTGATGTAGTGCTCCAACAAACACCACGTGTAGTTACTGCTGTACCACCATCGGAAGTAATATTGCCACCACTTGATGCAGTTGTAGTTGTTATAGAAGATATTGCAGTTGTGGTTAGCGTGGGTAAAGTATTTGTAGTGGTTGTGGTTGTAAAACTAATTTCATTACCATAAGCAGCTCCTATATTGTTTGTTGCGTATGCCCTTACATAATAAATTGTAGCTGATGTAAGACCTGCAATTGCACTTGTGAATGTTCCTGTTCCATTGCCGTCAATGCTGTGATTTCCGGTAACAACAGGATTTGGTGATGTACTCCAGCAAACACCACGTGATGTTACTGTTGCACCACCATCTGAAGTTATATTACCACCACTTGTAGAAGTAGTAGAAGTTATTGAAGTTATTGCTGTAGTGGTAAGCGCAGGCAATGCTGTTGTCAAGCCAATTGAACCATTTTCAGTGCTGATTTCCTTTTGACAATTAAAAGAGATCACGGATAATAGGGTAATAAAAAAGAAATTTTTCATTTTATTTGTGATTGAGCTATCAAATATATTATAACTTTTGAGGAACATGTATTTAAATTTTTTGTCTGATTTTATTAGTGTGATGAGTTTTTTTTTTGCAGCTACCTATTTTTAATGGGGTTACAATTTAATACCGCTGCTTTGGCATAGCAATCCACCCGGAGCTGATGGTTATTAAAGAACGTAAACATTTTTGAAAACACCAAAGTAAGCCTGTGCACTGCGAGCGTAGCAAAATGCGCAGGCGAATTAATAAACGGTCAACCCCGAACAGAAGAAGACAGTTGGCTATAGTGCAGCTGGCCAATTAATAATTTAATTTATTTTTACTATTGCTATTTTGATCGCATTTTATTTCCTTTCGGATCATGAGTGACTTCTGCTAATCCCAATTTCTCCATTAATGGCGGAACATACATACCAAAACGTCCACGAAGGCCTTTTTTTAATCCGTACCAGCCGCCGACAGGATTATTTTCCGAACGTCCCCAAGCTTCAACTGTATTTTCCTTAGCTGGGTTTTGTTCATCTGCGCTGCCGAGTTCCATCCAATCACCATGTTTTTTAAGCATTGCGTGTAGGTCAGAAAGGCAACGATAATCATAATGCAAAATAGTTTTCCCAACAGTACATACTAAAATATCTTTCCCCTCTTTGGTATCCTTGTGCATAGTAAAGTCAGAAGTTAGGGGGGGAGTTTTTAGCATCCAGGGATTTTCCTTTGTTCCATGTTCTTTAGCCATTGTCTTGTTTTGGTGATGAAGTTAAAAATTTCTTTGACAACTTCAATATTAAGATTGTCTCTGACTGTATTGTATCCAAGCCGCATGTAGGCTATAGTTCTATTTCGTAATGTTCCAAAAACTCATTTTTCGCCTTGTCGTGAAACCTAATTTTTCGTAAAGTTTTATTGCTCCAATATTTGTGTCTGTTACGTGTAGGTAAGGAGTCTTACTTTGATTGAAAATGTTATTTACTGTATGCGCAATGAGTTGTTTTGCATATCCTTGTCCTGTTTGGTCTGGATGCGTCACTATTGCACTTACTTCAACAAAGTCATTCATCTTCATACGTTCACCTGTTACAGCAATAAGCTGTCTCTTTTTAAATATTCCACAATAATTACCCAGTAAAGCTGTCTTTTTTTTAAAATAGCCAGGTAGAACCAAAGTAACTAACTGAAATAAAGCATCAATATGTTCGCTTCCAAGTACTGTGATGTCCTCTTTTATTTCTGTAACAATTTTATCATTAATAATCATTTGCAGGCACACTAATTCTTTTTTAAGTTCTAAAAGATTTGGAAGTTCAGGCTTGTCGCCAACAACAAAGAAATTGTCTACCAGTTTTGAGTATTCAGCAATTTGCTTTGAAATATTTTCAGTTGTTTCAAACCCACCAAAAGGGCAGAAGTCAGGATGATAAAATTTTATGCCGTCATAGTTAACTGAATATTTTTGATGAGTCTCAGATAATGAATACCAAACAGGATTGTCCAATTTATTGTCGTCCTTTTTTATCATTAACGAAATATCATTTTGAATTACAGCCAACGGCAGTTTCTGAAAAAACTGTTCCCGCCCTATAAATATACACACAATGTTAACGCAGGCAAATAGCATATGGTTTTTGTGTAAAAGAAGTATGCAATTTATACAAAGACAGCCCCGATACATTGGTGACAACAACCGAAATCAAATCTTTTTCATCACACTTCAAGACCAGATGCAGCTGTAATATAGTGCTGCAATGGGTATTGTAAAACCTGCAGCCCGGCTATCATACTATTGCAGACTTTCTGTTCGTCGTTGGTCATAAGACGTAACGGTGGAGGAGACGGGAGCGGAGCCCCAACAGCGGCGAAGATATTTGCTGGTTCTTTTCCGGCGCTGCGCCGGTGGTGATAACACCAGCCGGCGGCACTTGCGGGTGCGCCAGTGGGCTTACGTGTGATTTACGCTACACCAACATCGGCGGAAATTAGACAAATCAGACATCCCTCCCGCTGTACGTCTATTGTATAAAACTCCTTTAGTTACTTCATGCATAATTCTGTTTGTTTATGGTTTCTGCTAACATTTGTATTGACAAAATGCCTGGTACAGTTTTCCAACTGATACTCAATTGAAAACGGTATCAGCTTATTTAATTATTCCTCCTTTCATACCCCGGCTGCTTCGGCGCACTATACCCTTTATTCTTCAATGCATTTTTAATTTCGGTAATGGCACGTTCCAGTTGTGGGTCGGTTCCCTTGCTCATCATGCCAAGGTCTTCATCAACTTTAATATCGGGGTCAACACCATGGCCTTCTTTAAACCAGCTACCATCGGGGTTGTACATTCTAAAAGTTGGCGCTGTAATATTTCCGCCATCAATCAACAACGGCATGCCGCTTATTCCAATAAGTCCGCCCCAGGTTCTGGTACCTATCAACGGGCCAAGCCCTTTCTTTTTAAAATAATCTGGAAAGGCATCACCACCGCTGCCGCTCCATCCGTTCATCAGCATTACCTTGGGGCCAAAGTGTGCAAAGGGTGGCCAGGGCCATTCGGCACCGTCACGGGTGGCCCAGTAGGCAAGGGGAGTACGGTTCAGCATTTCAATAAAACGGTCGGGTATTTGTCCGCCGCTGTTAAAACGTTCATCTATAACCAATGCTTTTTTATTCCACTGTGCATTAAACTGGCGGGTAAGGTCTTCCTGCCCGTCACGCCCGGTGCTGGGTACATAAACATAACCCACTTCGCCATTGGTTGCTTCATCCACACGTTTGCGGTTGGCTTCTACCCAGGCCAGGTAACGCAGGTTGTATTCATTGTCCATGGTTTGCACAATGGCGGTTTTTGCACCGCCAAAAGCGGGGGTGGAATTGTAAGTAAGCTCTACCGTTTTTTTATCCAGTCCTGTAAAAAAAGCATAGGGCTCCTGCTCTGTTGTAATGGGCATGCCATTAACAGCAAGAATGTAACTGCCTTCTTTTATATCAATGCCCGGCTGGTCCAGTGATGAACGTGTTGCCGCATCCCATGCAGCGCCACGGATGATAGTTTTTATTTTATAAAAATTTCCATCAGCCTGCCAGTCAACACCCAGGTAGCCCACATTTTTAATGTTGGGCCTTTCCATATCGCCGCCACCATGATACGTGTGTGAGGCATTCAGTTCGCCGATCATTTCACCAATGATGAAATCAACCTCTTCTCTTGTAATGGCGCCTTCCAGCATTTTTGAATAACGCTCTTTCACCGTGTTCCAGTTTACGCCGTGCATACCGGGGTCGTAAAAATAATCCCTTTCCAGCCGCCATGCATCGTTGAAGAGTTGTTTCCATTCGGCCATGGGGTCAACCATCATTTCCATTTCATTCAGGCGGAGCATCTTTTCAAATTTCTTGTTCTCCTCGGGTTTTATAACCGTATATGCAGCGCCACGCCGCACCAACATCTTATTGGTATTGGCACTCAGCCAGTATTCATTTACATCGTCAAGGATAGTTTTTTCTTCCCGTTTATCAATATCAAAATATTTAAGGGATGTCCTCACATCCTGCCCGCTGCCAAGGTTGGGAAATTTCTGGTAAACTATTTTTCCTTTTACTGCAGCCAGGTTGCCGTAATTGGCTGCTGCAGGTGGCAGTAATACCATCCGGTTTTGTATACCATCAAAGTCAATTTCAACAGCAGTTGATGCAGGTTTTTTTGCTGTGGTATCTTTCTTTTTCTCAGCACCCATTTCATCTGCCTTAAAAGCAACGGTATCATTTTTCGGGTACAATAAAGAAGGCGTGGTTTTCTTTAAAGAGATAGCAGCTATCTGTGTGCTGTTGCCATAAATAAAAGAGTTATCAATATCGCTGTAGTAAGGTGTAAAATTCTGGTTGGTGGTCAGGTATAGATATTTTCCTTCGGTATCAAACACCGGGTTATCGCAGTTGTAAAAACCATCGGTTACCTGCTGAATTTTTTTATCTCGGCTGTCATAAATAAATACAGCGTTGTGATAATTACCAAGGTCGCGGCTGTAAGTAAACCAGCGGCTGTCTGGCGACCAGCTTGCCGAAAAACCTTCGCAGCCGCCATGCATAAAGCGCAGGGCCTGGTCAATATCGGTTGTCTCGCCTGAGGCGAGATCATACATTTTAATTTTCATGGCCTTATCAATAAAAACAATTTTTTTACTGTTGGGGCTCCAGAATAATTTATACCTGAAACCTTCGCCATAACTGGTAACTTTTTTTGGCGCATCATCCTTGCCCGGCTGTGCAAGCCATAATTCATATTCGCCGCTCTGATCGCTCCAGTAAGCAACCGTATTTCCATCGGGCGACCAGGCAGGGTATCTTTCGTTTGTAGCTGTTGTACGGGTAATATTTTTTACAAAACCATTTTCGGCAGGTAATGAAAATACATCGCCCCTTGCTTCCATCAATACCCGGTTACCATCGGGGCTGATGTTGGCATGTTGTATATACCTGTCGGCAGTTACTGACCTGGGTTTTATAGCTGCTTTATCGGTCACCAGGTTTACAGGAACCGTTCTTGTTTTTTGTGATGCAAAAGAATAGAGCCATAATTTCCCGGCCTGTTCAAATACAATTTCATCGGGCCCGGCAGAAGGGAAATGAATATCGTAATCTTTATAGTTGGTGAGCTGTTCATATTTTTTACTGCTTACCTCATATCTCCAGAGGTTCATGCGTTGTTCAGATCCCCGGTCTGATAAAAAAAAGATATGCTCACCATGCCACATCGGGAATTCATTTGCAGCCGTTTCGGTTGCTGAAATATTCTGTGAGCTGTTATTAGTAAAATTGTAGAGGTGTATATTGGCATTCATTCCGCCGCGGTATCTTTTCCAGTTACGAAATGCCTGCGAAACAAAAACAACGGCCATTTGTTTTCCATCGGGTGAGTAAGAACCAAACTCGGCATAGGCAAAGGGTAATTTTTGGGATGATCCGCCAGCGGCTGCAATGGTATAAAACTGGTTGAACCTGTTCCTTCCGCTTTCACGGCCCGATGCAAATAAAATTCTATTTCCATCGGCTGTCCAGTCCACAACACGATCGGGAAAACCATGTGATGTTAAACGCAACGGCACGCCACCGCTTACCGGAATAGTATAGGCATCTGAATTGCCATCATAATTACCACTGAAAGCAATGGTTCTTCCATCGGGTGAAAATTTCGGAAAACTTTCCACACCGGCCGGGGAGCTTAGTTTTTCGGCACTGCCGCCATCTTTGGGCATTATCCAGATATCGTTACCATAGGTAAAAACGATCTGTGTTTTTGATACATCGGGAAAGCGGAAAAGGCCGGCATCAATTTGTGCAGTTGCGCTAAAGCAAAAGACAGCGATACAACAGAAGGAGATCAATTTCTTCATAGCAAGTCGTTTAAAATATGAATATGTATAATTGGGGATATTGAAAGAGGGGGTAAGATAAAATAAAACGACAAATAATTTGTCACTTTTTTGCTTGCCCAAAAAAGTAACCAAAAAAGGACACCCGAAATCGATTACATTCCTCCCGATAGCTATCGGGATCGGGATAGTTCCCTGATTAAACGATGTACTACTGTGGCTTGTACATCAGTAATACTACTATTAGAGATAAAAAATTCATTGCATAGTCCACATTGGTTTTCCAGGGAATGAATGATGTAAGGGTTTTGCCTGTGGAGAGTGAAGAGATAGTTACCGGGGTAAAAAAGAATAATGTGCCTGTTGCGTATATTACTTATCCGGATGAAGGGCATGGTTTTGCAAAGAAAGAAAATCAAATAACCACTGCTAATACAACGTTGACTTTTTTAAATAAGTATCTTAAAGGGGATGGTTTTGTTCCTAATAAGAAGCAATAAATTGTTGAAGGTGGTTGAATATTGTTGAAAGAGGTTGATCAACGGTCTATTATATTCAGCTATCTGGATTCTAATGAAAAAATTTAGGCCAGTTTGCATCTGCACTTTTTTTAAGAATGGCTTCATTTTTATTCCAGTCTTTTAACGTGTTCGTAAAATACTTATTATAAAAAAGGTACAACTTACCATTCATTAGTTTAAAGGTTTCGGGGTCAACGCCAACTTTTTCTCCTTTTTCGCCCATGGCATAGGCACACCAGCCGCCATACTCCGGTTCGTATTTTGACGGGTTGGCTTTAAAAACTTCTTTATTGGCCACGGATGCAAAATAATACGTAACACCCTGGTTAAAGAGCGCTATATCCTTACTTCCCCTGATGGCTTTATTTTGTGTAAAGTAGGCAACCGGATCATAGCCTTTTATGGCAATACCATTATCCAGGTTAAAATGTTTTTTGCGTAAAACAGTTGCATCCTGGGCAAAAGATGATATACTCAGGATACTTAATGCTAAAAAAAAGACAGCTTTCATTTCATAGATTTTAATAGTGTAAAGCAACAACGAAAGGGCATGTTCTGTTGTCGCTTACATGACAATAACAGGAGTTTACAATTATTTAACAGGTATTAAAACACCTGAATTCATTACTTTTATTCTGAAAAATGGTTCCTTTACATTACAAAACTGCGGCAGGGTTTTTTACGTTAATTTTAGTATAGAAAATTTTCAATAATTTTGTTATAATGGTTTCTGGTTGTCGGATGTATGACACAGGTATTTCCACAAAGGTTGTACCATTGCATTTATAATGGGAAAATCAATTTTTATATGGTTACTTAGAATAGTTCCGGCTGTCATTTTGCTGCAAACCCTGTATTTTAAGTTTACGGCACATCCCCAGTCTGTAGAATTATTTACCTTATTGGGCATGGAGCCCCGGGGCAGAATAGGTACAGGCATTGGTGAGTTATTAGCAGCGGTATTGCTTGTCATTCCCCGTACTACATGGATAGGTGCAGTATTGGGATCAGGATTGATGGCAGGGGCCATTTTTTTTCATCTTACCAAACTGGGGATTTACTTTGGCGGAGATGCGGTATTATTTATCTATGCGGTAATTACCTTTTTATGCTGCAGCCTGTTGATCATTATGAACAGAAAAAATATAACTAAACTTTTAAAATTAAAATTTTGAAAAGTATTTTTAATAAATCCATCGCGGCATTAAATGATATGATCAGCATATTAAACCAATTGCCTTCTAAAAATGTGTATACAGAACCGTGCGGGGCATTAAGTGATGCTACCATCGGACAGCATACCCGTCACATTATTGAACTGTATCAATGTCTTCTTTCGGGATATGAACCCGGCATGGTAAATTATGATGACCGTAAAAGGAATAAACTTTTCGAAAATGATAAAGAGGAGGCCATTGCGGTAATTAAAAGTATACAAAACGATCTTGAAAAAGCTGATAAAGCCCTTCTTGTAGTTTGCGAATCCGGCGATCACCCGGTTAATATAACTTCTAATTATTACCGTGAAGTATTGTATAACCTGGAACATTGCATTCATCACCAGGCTTTGATCAGGGTAGCCCTGATCTCCAGCGGGGAGGTTGTGCTCTCTGATGAATTCGGAGTTGCCCCTTCCACTATACAATACCGCCGGCAATGTGCACAGTAAGTTTTATTTCCGTTAATGGTACAGCCATCATTACCTCAAACCGGGACGAAAATGTACAGCGGAAAACAGCGTATGCTCCGGCTGTTGAATTATTAAATAATAAAAAAATCATCTTTCCGAAAGATTCAAAAGCCGGCGGAACCTGGTTTGCGGCTTCAGATACCGGTGTGATCACCGTATTGCTGAACGGTGCTTTTGTAAAACATATGGTAAAACCCCCGTACCGCAAAAGCAGGGGGCTGGTATTGTTGGACATTATTGGATCCGGTAATCCGTTATCTTTTTTCCAGGAAATGAGCCTTCAGGATATTGAACCCTTTACATTAATTCTTTGTCAGCAGGGAACGTTGCATGATTTAAGATGGGATGGGGTTGTTAAGCATGAATTGTTGTTAAGGTACACCGGGAATTATATCTGGTCATCGGCCACATTGTATAATGCTGAAGTGATAAAGCACCGTAAAAATTTGTTTGAACGTTTTATTGAAAGTACAACGACCCCAACGGTTGATCTTATCCATGCGTTTCATTCAAACAATCACCGGGATGAGGAGAACGGTTTTATCATTAACCGTGAAACGGGAATGAAAACATTTAGTATTACACAAGCCGTTTTGCAGCCCGGGGAAATTAATTTTTTACATACCGATCTACTCGAGCATCAGAAATTTGAAGAAACCCTGCACATCAGTAATACACTGATCAATTTATAGTGAAAACATTCAAATTATATATTCACAAGCTGTTGCACTGGGAGTACTGGCCCTTTGATATTGTTTATATCCCCATGTATTTTGTCTGGTTTTATTATTCAGCCAAAGCAAGGTCTTTTTTCTTTTTTAATGCAGCCAATCCGCGTATCAAAAATGCCGGGTTCCTGATGGAATCAAAAAAGGAGATCTATGATATTATCCCGGTTCAACACATCCCCAAAACTCTTTTTTTTAAAAATGGAACAGCAGCGGCAGAGGTGTTGAAGACACTTGCTGAATCAGGTATTTCATTTCCCTGTATTGCCAAACCAGATATTGGCTGCAAGGGCAGGGGAGTGGAAAAAATGTATGAAGCAGGCCAGGTCGTGACTTATCTTTCCAGAATAAATATGGATTTTTTGATCCAGGAGCTTATTTTATTCCCTGAAGAAGTAGGGATATTTTATGGCCGGATCCCCGGTGAAGCGGATGGATTTATTACCGGTATAGTGGCAAAGGAATTTTTGATCATTAAAGGGGATGGGGTATCTACCATTACAGAGCTGCTGGTAAATGAACCCCGGTATCATTTTCAATTAACGGCTTTGCAAAAGATATATGGGGAAGAGCTGCAAACCGTTTTGGAAAAAGGAGCTGTTAAAAACCTGGTTCCTTTTGGTAATCATGCAAGAGGTGCTAAATTTATAGATGTATCACATTGGGCAGATGAAAAATTTAACCGCAACTTTGATCTTATTTGCAAACAGATCCCCGAATTTTATTTTGGCAGGCTGGATATTATGTATAAAAACCTGGAGGATCTAAAAGAAGGAAAAAATTTTTCGATCATCGAGTTGAATGGTGCAGGCAGTGAGCCCACACATATCTATGATCCCGGTCATTCTATATTCTTTGCCTGGAAAGAAATAGCCCGGCATTTTAATTTGCTTTGTACCATCAGTATAAAAAATAATAAAAGAGGGTTTCCGTATTTAACGGTTAAAGAGGGGTTGCAGATGTTTAAAGAAAATAAAGAAGTGATGCGCAACCTGAAAAAATATTAATTATCAGCGTGTCGTTCTGTTTAAAAAAGAAATTCATCAAAAAGCTGCTTTCAGCCTGTTTTTCGACAAGCTGCCAATAACAGAAAGCTGTCAACCTGAGGCAAACATATAAATTTTATTAAGCTCTTTGCCAATGACAGTAAAAAATAATTTTCGCAGCTTCGCTGCGAAACAAGGTTTGCCACAAAGGCATGAAGGCACAAAGTAGAAAAAATGCGCAGCATTTTTCCTTAGTGTCTTAGTGCCTTCGTGGCTAAATTCAATTTATGTAAAAAATTATTTATCAACCTTTTAAAATACTTGTCATTAGCAGCTTGTTGTAGTCTTTTTACAGAGGGGAGTTTAAGCGTTAAAAGCACAATACGTTAATTATCAATTTAAGTAATGGGCCGGAAAATCAGGAAGAGATTTAAATGGGGTTTACTGTTTTTTGTAACCGGCTGGATACTATTTGCCCAATCCTGTATGAAGTTCAGGATATCAGACAGTAAAGCAGGTGCCGAATTTGAAAAGAAAGGACTGCAAGTGCGCTTTTTGAATTTAAAAGCAGGTGGCATTTCATTGCACTATGCCAAAGCAGGTTTGGATACTATGCCCACTTTATTCTTTATTCACGGATCACCGGGCAGCTGGGATGCTTTTAAGAGTTATATGATGGATACTGACCTGCTTCATCATTTCCGGATCATTTCTATTGACCGGCCCGGGTTTGGCTACAGTAATTTTGGTACTGCCTATGATCTGGAAGATCAATCCCAGCTTATCAATAAAATAATTCAAAAGGAAAATAATCAAAGATCCGTTCACCTGGTAGGGCACAGTATTGGCGGTCCTGTAATTATTCATTTGGCAGGAAACCATCCATCAGCATTTGCGTCTCTGACTTTACTGGCAGGTTCCATTTCACCATTGGATGAACCTAAAGAATACTGGCGTTATGTCTTTGCTTATTCTCCATTTAAATGGCTCATGCCCGGGGCCTTTAAGCCCTCTAATGAGGAGATCGTTTATTTTAAAAAGGACCTTTACCATATTGATACCATGTATGCCGCATTGCATATGCCCGTTACATTTATTCATGGTGATATGGATAAATTCGTTACGGTTAAGAATGTAGATTACGGGAAAAAGAAACTGTTGCACAATCCCCATATTAAAATAATTATAATTCCCGGTGCCGGTCATTTTATTCCGTGGGAGAAGTATGATCTGATCAAACAGCATTTACTCAGTCTGACAGCTCATTAATGATATTGAAAATGATCACGCAGTCTGCTTGAAAGCGTTCAGGACCGGGAAATTGGCGATCAGTTCGCAGCCTTCACCTGGTTTTGAATCAATGATGGCTATTCCATTATTTACTTCGGCCCTGCTGGTAATATTTCTTAACCCAACCCCATTTCTTTTCAATGAGGTATCAAAACCACATCCATCATCTTTAATGCTTACCTGTATGATCTCCTGGGCTTTTTTTACACTTATTATTACCTGTTTTGCACCCGCATGTTTTATTACATTGTTTAACTGTTCCTGAACGATCCGGAAAATGGTGAGCTTTAATTTATTGCTGAGTTCATTTTCATCCAGGTCATGCCAGTCAATAGAAATAGACAATTCATTCACCTGCTTTATATTCTCCGCCATTTCGCACAATGCCTGTAATAATCCAACTTCGCCAAGGGAGGGTGGCAACAATGCTTTAGACAGGTTCCTTATTTCTACCATGGCCTTTTCAATAAGTAACCTGCTTTCATTAATCAGGTCAGCCCTGGGTTGTTTGTCTTTCAATGCACATTCAATATATAATTTTGTAGATGCCAGGATCTGGTTGATATTATCATGAAGTTCTTCACCTATTTCCGTACGTTCTTTTTCCTGCCCGGTGATAACGGCTTCCGTGATCTGTTGTTGCCTGATCTGCCTTTCTTCATTAAGACTGTTTTCAAGCTGCACTTTTTCAGTGATGTTATTTCCCAATGTCAGTAAAGCATTTTTTCCTTTATACGTTATTTTATGCGAGGTAATTTCCATAATGATCACATCGCCGCAGCTGGTAAGGTGATGCCAGGTGCTTGTTTCTTTTTGGATATCCTTTTGATTAACCAGCTGAACGGGTTTAATGGATTTGATCTTTTTTTCTTTATGAAGGAGATCGGTTACATTCAGTTGCAGGAATTTTTCCCTGGAATAACCATATAATTCAACTGCCGTTTCATTCACTTCAGTAATTTCAAGGGTTTCAATATCCCAGATAATGATACTTGCGGGGTTGTTATTGAATAAATACCGGTAACGCTCTTCGGATGCGAGGAGTAAGGCCTGTGCATTCTTGCTTTTTGTAATATCGCGGGTTACGGATAAAACGGCAATAATATCTGCCTGGGCATTTCTCAGGGGCACGCAGTGTGTTTCCATAAAAAGATGCCGGCCTTTAAATCCTTTGATCTCAAATTCAAACTGTACAGATTTACCTTCATAAACATCGTTTATTGAATTTTTGAATGATTCCCTGTATTCAGGTAAAACCAATTCCAGGACATTTAAACCCAGCACCTGGTCCACACTATCTGCTTCCACCATGATAAGCCCGGCCGAATTCATTTCCAGAACTTCTCCTTCTTTATTGAGTAATTTAATGCATTCGGGATCAGTTTGTACAATGGTCCGCAGGCGGTTCTCACTTTCAGCAAGTGCCTGTTCTGCCTTTTTTTGGCCGGTAATATTTCTTTGTGTTCCCCACGCCCTTTTAATATATTCACCTTCAATGATGCCTACCATATTATTCAGTAATATCAATGGCTGTCCTTCCTTATCCGTTTTATAGCTGATCTCTTCCTCCACTTTAAAACCATTTGAAAAAAACTTTACCAAATAATTCATATTGGACGGATTTTCTGCAGGTATGATCTTATTCAGGGGTAGTCCGATTATGTCCTCCGCGTTTTTGAAACCATACATTTTTGCAAAAGTGTCATTACATTCTGCCACCCAGGCA
Organism: Chitinophagaceae bacterium; assembly: GCA_031414035.1. Classification (GTDB taxonomy): domain Bacteria; phylum Bacteroidota; class Bacteroidia; order Chitinophagales; family Chitinophagaceae; genus Ferruginibacter. The sequence goes on from JANOGE010000202.1 coordinate 33,196, forward strand.
TTATGGTAACAATATTCGATCATTTCATCGAGTGGCGTGGAAATAGGCATGGCTTCTTTCAGGTCTATGCGCCAGATCCCTTCTGTACTTTGCTGAACAAACATTTTATAACGCAACTCACTTTCTTTTATGGCCAGCTCAGACTTTTTGCGTTCTGTAATGTCTTCAGCAGCACCGATCATGCGGATGGCTTTTCCCTGTTCATTGCGTATGATGTATCCCTTATCATTGATATAAACATAGGTTCCGTCTTCCCTTCTGAAACGGTATTCAAAATTAAACGTGTTTTCTTCTTTTGTATTTATAAAATAAGCGATCTGCTGGCTGATCTTATCTTTGTCGTGCGGATGCAGGAAGTCGGCCCATGCATGAATATTCTTAATAGCTTCATTACTGCTGTGCCCGTAAACATCGGCAAGGCCATTACCGCTTCTGTAGATCTCGCCGGTAACCAGGTCCCAGTCCCAAACCAGGTCATTGGTTGCTTTTACAACCAGGTCAAACCGTTCATTACTCAACCTCATTGCAGCTTCCGTTTTTTTGCGGGCACTTATGTCCGACAACATGGTGCTGCTTTTCCTCACTCCATCGGTATCTATAAAAATTTTTGAAAATATTTCTACCGGAAAATGCTCTCCGCTTTTTTTAATACCGGTGGCTTCTGTCATGGCAGACCCTGTTTTTTCAAGCTGTTCCAGTGCCTGTAATAAATTGATATCAGTATGATCGATAATATCCCATCTCTTTAAATTCCTGAACTCATCAGGGGTATAGCCAAACATGATGGATGCAGCATGATTTGATTCCAGTATTGTTCCGTCGATTCCTGTAAGGAAAAAAGCATGAATTGAATTCTCAACGATTGCCCTGTATTTCTCTTCCTTTGGGTTACTGTAATTTTCTGCGACAGTATTATTTAATAAGGCGAGAGGAGGATTTGAATTAGGATTTTTCATGTTTATTACAATAAATGAACTGGATTTAGTTTTAAAAATATATGTCTTGTTTTTAAATAAAGGAATTGTAAAATCCAATCCATATCATAAGGGCTGGCTTATAAACGTGCTTTTACGTTATTTATTTCGTAAATACACGAATGGTATTTACGTTGCTAAAGTTTGTCATTTTATATGAAATAAAATATAGTCGTTTTACTTATTATTATGTAGAAAAAATTCTATCTTCATAATGTATATGTGTCTAATCAATACATTTACACCCTAAACCCTGCTATGAAATGAAGAAATTTCTTCTCGTTGATGACCATGTGGTCGTCAGGTCCGGTATAAAAATACTCCTGACTGATATTTACAGTTCTGCAGAAATACATGAAGCCATGAATGGAGAGAGTGCTGTATTGAAGTTAAAGGAACACCAGTTCGATCTTATTATGCTGGATATTCAGATGCCCAATACAGATGCACTGGGATTGATGGAATACATACACATAACATATCCTGATGCAAAGGTCTTGATGTTTTCTATGAGTGCTGAAAATATTTATGCCAAACGTTTTATGAAAGCAGGTGCATTTGGGTTCATTTCAAAAGAGGCACCAATGGAAGAAATAACCCGGGCTATTAACATCATTCTCAATAATAAAAAATATATAAGTGATTCATTTGCTGAAAAACTGGCAGAGGATTCTTTTTCCGGAAAATCGGGTAATCCGTTTAATGAACTTTCGCCTCGTGAATTTGAAATTGTTTCTTTATTGTTAGATGGAAAAACAGTGACCGATATTTCTCACTCTTTAAATATCCAGACGTCAACGGTAGGTACTCATAAAGCCCGGTTATTTGAAAAACTGGGAGTTGCCAATATACTGGAATTGAAAGAACTGGCTACAACCTATAATCTGTAATTATTATTGCTTCCTTATTTCTTCTTAATAAAATGCAGGGCACCTCACTTTATCTGCCGTACTATTACCCCCGCCATTACGAAATGCCTTGTAGGAAAGGGTTATTTCATAAGCACCCCTGTATTGCGAAGCCGTTTTTAATTTGCTTACATTTACATCATACGTTATTCCAACTGCAAACTGGTGATAGTCCAGTTTGATGACAGGCATTAAAGCATCATTCCAGCGGTAAAAGGCACCACCGGAAATTACAATATTTTGATTTTCGGCATCGGGTACCAGGTCACGGCTGAATAATAATCCTCCCTGTATCTGCCGGTTGCCGCCCTGCATAAAATAATCCGCATAAATAATAAGTTTGTTCACATCACTGGTTGGGATGGATAAACCTGCATTTACTACCCACTTGGGATTTAACGTTATATCATATTGTTTTTGAAAGGCTACTTTTGGTTTTGTAAAATGAAATAATCCTACACCAACATAGTACCTCGTATTTTCTCCTGCAATACTGCTGAAATTTAGTCCTGCGGCAGCATCCCAATAAGTGAAACCGGTATTGGTAAAAATCTGTTTTGTGGGGTTTGATGCACTGTAGGAACCATTAATAAACTGGTCGTCAAAGCTCAGTTGCGAAGGATCGAAGCTCTGCATAACAGGGCCTCCCATTATACCGGCCGATAAATAAGTATCTTTTTCACCAGACAGTGACTTGTGATAATTGAGCACGGGAAAAAGTTGTGTACGCCTGAGCCTTGAATCTCCGGCAATATCATTGGTTGCCTGTAAACCCATTGTTATAAAATCATTTGAATTTCTGCCTATTGGCTTTTTATATTCTACGCCAAGCCCAATGGTCCGGTAAGGTACAGTAACACTTTGCCACTGGCTTCTGAATGCTGAGGTAACCCTGATGTCTCCGGCAAATATCCCGGCCAGTGCAGGGTTCCTTAATAATGGCAATTCATAAAATTGGGAAAAATTAATATCCTGGCTTTTTGCCAAATTGGCAATCAGGATAAAATAAAATAAAAGGCGAAGTTTTAGATTTTTTTTCATAGTTGTACATTATTTTAACAGGGTAGTATTTCCTTTATAGGTATAAATTATTCCGTTATCACAAATCACGTCGGCGGTATAAACAAAAACATCGGGAGTAGCGGGAACGCCCCTCACTTTTCCATCCCATCCATATTTAAGATCGTTGGGATCAAAATTAGTTTTTTCAAAAACCAATTCTCCCCAACGGCTGAAAATGCGGAATGTTTTTACAAAGACCCCTTTTCCTCTTACCATAAGTATATCATTGAGGCCATCTCCATCGGGTGTAAATGCGTTGGGTATAAAAACCTGGGCACTTTTACAAAAAACAAAAATGAAAATGGTATCATTGGTTATACATCCGTAATTATTGGTCACTGAAAGAACATAATAACTGTTGTCTTTTACAATAAGTGTTGGTGTTGCACAGGTAGTACAACTTAGTCCGGCTGAAGGTGTCCATGCCCAATTTGTGATCGGTCCGTTTTGTGTTACCGGGTTTAAATGCACAACACTGCCTGTGGATAAAGTAAGGTCAGGCCCGATATTAAGTGTTGGCCTTGGACCAACCGTTATCAAAACAAAATTGGTATCGGTAAAACAATTATGACCATCATATCCCACCACACGATATTGGGTAGATGTGTTTGGCCTTGCAGTGGGTGCGGCAATATCTGTACGATTTAACCCGGCTGGAGGAGACCATATATAACTTTTAGCGCCACTGGCAGCAAGCACAGTTGATTCACCAATACATAATGTATCGTTTGGAGTGATCAGCATTTGGAAGGGCTTGGTAACAGTCAGGATAACAGTATCGAAGTTTTCACATCCAAATGTAGTTGCTCCCCGCACGATATACCTTATACTGTCAACCGGTGTTGCAATTGGATTGGGACAATTGGTACAACTTAACCCGGCGGCAGGACTCCAGAAATATTGTGATGCTCCTGTTGCTGATAGTTGTGTGGTGTTACCGAGACAAACATTCGTACTGTTACCGGCCACTACCGAAGGTGTTGGATGAATAGTTATTGTAAACGTTTTGGGTAAACCCGGACAAAGATTTGTTGACGGGGTTACTGTAATCGTTGAAGATATGGAAGTATTGCCTGTATTGATCGCTGTGAATGAAGTAATATTACCTGTACCTGCTGATGCCAGTCCTATTGAAGGGTTACTGTTTGTCCAGTTGTAAGTAACCAGGTTATTCATAGAGCCTGTAAAGGTTATTAAATTTGTTGTTGCTCCGTTACATAATGCCTGATCGGGTGGCTGTATAACATTGGGAGCCGGGTTAATGGTTATTGTAAACCTTTCCCAAGGTCCTATACAACCAAATGCAGTTGGAACTATAGTAATCGTTGCAACGGAAGTGGAAAGACCATTGCTAAATGCAGTAAAAGGTGCAATATTTCCTGTTCCACTGGCTGGTAAGCCGATAGAAGGTGCGGTATTTATCCAGTTATACACTGTGCTGCTTACTGATCCTGCAAATGTTATTGCATTTGTAACATTCCCATTACACAATGTTTGATTTGGGGGTTTTACAACATCTGGTGTTGGGTTCACGGTTAAAGTAAAATTTTTAGGGGTACCTGTGCAACCAAATGCAGAAGGTGTAACGGTGATGGTTGCTATAATCGGTACTCCTGTTGTATTAAGGGATGTAAATGCAGGAATATTCCCAATACCGTTTGAAGCCAGCCCAATTGCAGTATTACTGTTTGTCCAGTTGAAAGCTGTACCATTTACAGCACCGCTAAAAGTAATGGCATTTGTTGCAGTTCCGCTACACAAAGTTTGATCAGGTGATTGTACCACATCTGGTGTAGGGTTCACGGTTAAAGTAATAATTTTAGGTGTGCCCGTACAACCAAATGCAGAAGGAGTAACAGTAATAGTTGCTACAATCGGAACACCTGTTGTATTGGTTGTGGCGAAAGAAGGAATATTACCAATACCGTTTGCAGGAAGTCCGATTGCAGGATTACTGTTTGTCCAGTTGAAAGCAGTACCATTTACAGAGCCGGTAAAAGTAATGGCATTTGTTGCTGTTCCGCTACACAATGTTTGATCAGGTGATTGTACCACATCTGGTGTTGGGTTCACGGTTAAAGTAAAAATTCTGGGTGTGCCCGTGCAACCAAATGCAGAAGGAGTAACAGTGATAGTTGCTATAATTGGAACACCGGTTGTATTGATTGCTGTAAAAGGAGCGATATTACCAGCACCATTGGCTGCCAGCCCAATTGCAGTATTAGTGTTTGTCCAGTTGAAAGCAGTACCATTTACGGCACCTGAAAAAGTAACGGCATTTGTTACTGTTCCCCTGCATAATGCCTGGTTTGGTGGTTGAACCACATTTGCTCTTGGGTTTACGGTTATCGTAAAAGTTTGAGGGTTACCTGTGCAATTTAATGTAAATGGTGTAACCGTAATGGTTGCTGTTACCGGGGCATTTGTTAAATTGACCGCCGTAAATGCCGCAATATTACCACTACCGCTGGCGGCCAGACCAATAGAAGGATTACTGTTTGTCCAGTTAAATAAAGTACCCGTTACCGATCCGGTAAAAGAGATCGCGTTTGCTGTTGTACCGCTGCACAAAGCCTGAGCAGGCGGTTGTAAAACACTGGGTATTGGATTTATTTTTACCTGATTTGTAGCCGTTCCATTGCATCCGCCTAGTACGGTTACGGTGAGTTTAACATTATATGATCCAGGCAAATAAAACGTATGCGTTACGGTATCTCCTGTACCCGTGGTGCCATCGCCAAAATCCCAAAGGGTTGTAAGGGATGGCAGGTTTCTGTTATAAAAAGTAATACTGTGCGGAGCTCCGCAGGTAGTGGTATCTGACATGGCAAATTGGGCATTTAATGCTCCTGTTATATTTACCATCAGGGTATCTTTGCAACCAAAATTATTATATGGTATCATCTCCAGCCAGATAATGCTGTTTACAGAGGGGCCTGGATTTAAAACGATCTGTTGTCCTGAGCCAAGCAGGGTAGTATAGTTATCATTCCACCAGTTATAAAATTGAAAACCGGGAGGGCCTGTTAAAGTGGTAATATTGGGGAATGTACAATCATAATTTACCTGAACAGCATCTCCGCAGGTACTCTCTACATCTAAATAGGCATAACCCCAATGCCCTCTTCTTACACAATCAGCGGTGGTAAATTCAAGGTATAACGTTTTTCCTCCATAACCCCTGAGGTTGTAAAAAACAGATGACCAGGGTTTATAAAGTACATTTGGGTCAGTAGGTGAAATAGCAAATCCGGGAAGCCCGGATACAGAAATATATTCAAAGGAAGCACAATCTATATAAGTGTTTGTAGCAGAGTCCAAAAGTTTTGAAATAAATCTGGGTTGTGTCCAAATGGTATGTCCCGGGTCCTCAAAAACAACTGCATAGTTATAGTTTATTGAAAAATTAGTGTCGTTTAACGGAACATGTATGGTGTACCGGATCCGTTCTGCCTTAGCACCAATAACGGTATTCCCAAGTTTTACGGCAAAACCGCTCCCATCAGGAGGATTTGTTGCAAATAATCCGTAGGGGTCAATTAAAGAAGGAGTTACTCTTGGAACCAGTGTATGCCTGTTGTTTGTAGGAGGTGATGGGTTTACCGTTATAACATTTGTATTACCTACCGAATCAACCTGGCCAATATAACATTGCCAGTTCAAAAAAGTACCATTTTCAAAATCAATATTATCCGGGCATGGCTCAGTAGCATTATTGGAATTAGGATGATAAGGAATAGGGGTATTGCTGATACTTGTTTTTGGATTAAAAAGTATCTTTCCATTGGTATCCATTATCCCGTCATTATCATTCCTGGATACTTTAGCAACTCCATTTTTAAAACCATAAAAAACGGATATATCCAAAGGTTTGATTACTTCGCCTTTATTGTTTATCAGCCACCATTTTTTATTATCAAATGCAGCGGTTACTGCACCTTCGAAATCAAACACAATGTTATAGGAAAAGGGGAAAAGCATTTTTCCTGTTTCATTAATGAAACCCCACTTTTCGCCTTTTTTTACGGCGGCAAGATTATTTGAAAAATTTCTCGCCGATTCAAACACAACAGGGTTGATCAGTTTTCCATTTCCATTGACAAATGAAAATTTGTCGTTCAGCAACACTCTTGCAAACCCGTTTACAAATGGGTCTGCTTCGTCCCATAATTGATCATTTACGGGTACGCCGGTTTGTTTATTAACAAACTGAAATTTGGAATGGATTGCCTTGGCTGCAACAAGGGGTTCTGCCTTTTTTTGGGCAGAAATAATTGATGTAAACAGTAAAAAAAGGATAGATAAAAATGTTCTCATTGGATATTGAATTGGTTCATAGGATGTGGTTAAAGCCAGTTTGAGCGAATTTATCCGGGTAACTTTAACAACGCGTTTATAATATTATTAGTATTGTTTTGGGCCTGAAATTCCCCCGGATTAAACATTTTTGCGGAGAACGAAATAAAAACCGTGAAAATACTATGGAAAACAATTCCCATGCAGGATTGGGAACAGGATGGCCTTTCAATTGAAAAAATTAAGGAAAGTAAAAGAAAGGGGTATTTGGATAAAAAAAGTCAATTAAACGACTTCACTTATTTTTTTTAAGGCACTGATATCATTGAAATGGATGTGCTTTTTTGAAATGGTTATCAGATCCTGGTTTTCAAACCGGTTCAAAGTGGTAGTAACGGTTTGCCTGGATGATCCTATCAGTTTTGCCATATCATCATGGGTTAAAAATTTATCAATAACAGCCTTGTTATTAATGCCGGAATTATTATCAGCAGCTAATTGAAGCAGAAATTGCGCCAGCCTGCTTTTTACATCTTTATTCAGAATATTTAAGAGCCGGTTTTCAACTTTGCGGAGTTTATTACCCAGATGAAAACTAAAAGCAATAGCCATTTGGGGCTTTCGCTGTAAGAGGCGTAAAAAATCTTCCATGGTAAATGCACAAAGGCTAACATCACTTTTATAGGCTTGTGCAAACTCATCCCGGTCATTGTTTTTTTCTAAAGTAAGCTGGCCAAATACCTCCCCTTTTTGAATGATCTCTTTTATAATTTCATTCCCCTGTTCATCAATATAGCCCAGTTTGATAAAACCATCTTTTGCAAAATAGAGTTTATTACGGTTTTGATGCGGGAAATAAATGTAATCGCCATTAGCTGCTTCAACATAATTATGCACCAGGCCAAGTTCTTCATATTCCTGATCAGTAATATGTTGAAAAATATCAAACCCTCTTAAAAGCAATAAAGTAGAGTCGCAGGAATTGGTTTCAGTCACCTTCTTTATTTTTTTTCAAAGGTAAGTGAAGTTGAATTCATGCAGTACCTGAGGCCTGTGGGTTTAGGTCCATCCTCAAAAACATGGCCCAAATGAGCTCCGCACCGGCTGCAATTAACTTCGGTACGTACCATGCCATAAGTGTTATCGGTAAGCTCTTCAACATTTGCTTTTTTAATAGCCTGCCAAAAGCTTGGCCAGCCGGTTCCACTTTCAAATTTTGTGGCAGAACTGAACAGTTCCTGGCTGCAACAAACACATTTATAAATTCCTTTTTGGTGGTTATCCCAATACGTTCCGCTGAAAGCCCTTTCTGTTCCTTTTTTACGCGTAACCTGGTATTGTTCAGCAGTTAACTGTTTACGCCATTCAGCATCTGTTTTGGTTACCGTATATTTTTGGGTTTGGGCTTGGACATTAAAAATGATGCTCAGTAAAATAATTGAGGTGCTGATATATTTCATAACTGTTTGTTTATGTAAATTACGGATTCCAAAGCTTTTCAGTTTTTAGTCCTTAAATTCTTTAACAAATAATTTAAGTATAAGTTTAACCATTATTTTTGCATGCTAATCAAAAAACATGAGTATACTTAATCAAATTGCAGAATATTTATACCTGAAGAAAAAGGACCCGAATCGTCCTCATTCGAATTTTGTGAAATATATGCATGGCATAAACAGGCTTTCCATTTTATTGTTCCTGCTGGCCATGATCATCCTGGCTATTAAATTATTATGGTAGTTTAACCAGGCAGGTATAAATACTTTCTGCTGCATTAACCGACGCATGGCCACCAAGGCTTAACAGATTTTTAAGTGACCGGTAATCTTCTTTTAACTGTTGTTGTTTTGTTTCATCTTTTAATAACAGGTTCAGTTCCCTTTTAAGGTTTTCAACTGTTAATTCATCCTGTATCAGTTCTTTCACCACTTCTTTATCCATGATCAGGTTTACCAGGCCAATAAATTTTATTTTGATCAGGCGTTTTGCTATTTGGTAAGAAAAGGCACTGCCTTTGTAACAGATCACTTCCGGCACTCCAAATAAAGCCGTTTCCAGTGTAGCTGTTCCACTGGTTACCAGTGCAGCTTTTGATTGAACCAGTAGTTCGTACGTTTTATTTACAACAGAGGAAACATTTTTATAGGGTGCTAAAAGTTCTGTATAAATATGTTCATCAAGCCCCGGTGCTTTGGCTACCACAAATTGATAATCTGGAAAATGGTTGGCAACTTCCAGCATGATGGGAAGTTTTTTAAGAATTTCCTGTTGCCTGCTGCCGGGGAGTAAAGCAATGGTTTTGGAGGATTGAAGATATGGGGTCCTGAATGCGGGATCTAAGGTATTTGATCTCTGATATTCGTCAACCACTTCCACCAATGGATGCCCAACATATTCAACCTCGTAATCCCATTTTTTGTAAAATTCTTTTTCAAATGGTAAAATGACAAGCATTTTGTCAACACATTGTTTGATCAGCTTAACCCGGTTCTCTTTCCATGCCCATACCTGGGGAGAGATATAATAAATTACTTTAAACCCCTGTAGTTTGGCCCATTTGGCAATACGTAAATTAAACCCCGGGTAATCAACAAGGATAAGTGCATCCGGATGATATTGCAGTATATCTTCTTTACAAAATTTCAGGTTTTTAAAAATGGTTCCCAGGTTTTTTATCACTTCAGTAAAACCCATAAAGGCCAGTTCTTTGTAATGTTTGACCAGGGTTGCTCCGGTGGCCTGCATTTTATCACCTCCCCAGCAGCGGATGTCTGCCGAAGTATCTTTCATTTTTAATGCTGCTATCAGATTACTGCCGTGCAGATCGCCACTTGCTTCCCCGGCAATGATGTAATATTTCATACGCTAAAGTAAACGATAAATAATGAAAAATTCCGGCAGGAAACGGGTTAAAAAAGAGGCTATCCAAAGGTCTTTATACTCAACGCTGTTAATCCATAAATCAGGGTTGCCACAAAAATACCTTTTGCCGTATTATCGATCCTGGCATTTATGTAAATGGTAAATAGAACAGCATTGGCCAATAAAGAAAGACTGATGGCAGCTGTAAGCAACCGGTGACCCGGTTCTACAAAAATGAACTGCAGCGCTTCAAAATAATTGAGGGGCCCGAGTTTAGTGTATTTAAAAACGGCAAAACCAATAAAGGGGGCGATCAGACCAATGATAAATCCAAAAATAAAATTGTCTTTTTTCAGGATCATTTGAAGAGGTTCTTTTTTTCTAATTCTTTTTTTAAGCTGTAATTGGTGAGGTCAAACTGCACGGGTACAACGCTTATATAATTATTTTTAAGCGCCCACACATCGGTATCTTTGGCTTTATCAAAATTGATAAATTCACCGGTAAGCCAATAGTATTTTTTACCATGTGGGTCCTTGCGTTCATCAAATTCTTCTTTGTATTTTGCATAGGCCTGTTTGCATATTTTTATTCCTTTTATCAGTTCCTGTTTTACCGCCGGGATATTCACATTCAGTAAAAGGTGTTTATCCAGTTTCTTCTTCAGAATAGTACTTACTATTTTTTTAATATAAAATCTTGAAGCAGAAAAATCAGCCTCCACACTATAGTCCAGTAAAGAAAAACCTATGCTGGGAATACTTTCAATAGACGCTTCCATGGCGGCACTCATGGTGCCGCTGTAAATTACATTAATGGAATGATTGGCGCCATGGTTAATACCACTTAAGCAAAGATCCGGCTTACGGTGCAGCACTTTATCTACGGCCAGTTTTACACAATCTACCGGGGTGCCGGTAGTTTGCCAGGCTTCTGTATCACCAAAAATATCTACTTTATGCATGCGTAACGGCTGCCCGATGGTGATAGCATGCCCCATGCCGCTTTGTGGTTTATCAGGGGCTACCACTATTACTTTGCCCAGGTCCTTTACCGCATCCACCAAATTACGGATGCCGGGTGCTGTAATTCCATCATCATTTGTTATAAGAATAATAGGTTGGTCTTTCTTCTTTGCCATGTATGTTCAATCATTTTAAAACTGAGGAAATAAATGTCTTGCAACGCCCGGCTGGCGGAAAGGCCAGGGTATCATTGCTATAATAATGATTAACGCTATACTGAAATAGATTAGTGTGCGCCTGTGTTTTTGTGCATCCGTATCAGCACGTTTTACCATACTTCTTCCTATGTGTACCAGCAGCCATGCAATGATCATCATCAGGGCATGCTCTACCGCAAAGAAACGTTCAACAGGGTCTTTCATCACTGCGCCCATACCGCTTTTTACTTTTTCGAACCACATGCCTGTAAAATATAAGACCAGGCCCAGCAATAACTGTATATCACAACTGGTCATAAAAAAAAGGCTGATCCTGTTATCGGCCCTGTTATAATTTCTTTTTGACAGTACTGCATATAAGGCAGCCAGTACAGCCCAAAAACCAAATAAAAGAACCGCCCAGCGAAGTATATTATGTATTACCAGCGAATAATTCATAAAATAAAATTTGCTGCAAAAATAAGGCAAGTGTAGTAAGGCAGTGCCATTTTTTTAAACGGGGGATTTTTTTTATTTTATCTGCTTATACGTACATCAAAACTAATTTTATGCGATCAGTCAGAATCTGGGGTTTACCGATATTATTATTTATTTCTTTTACGGATGTTCGGGTTGGAACTGATGAGCAGGTATTGGGTATTCAGAAAAGGCTGAATCGATTGATCAAAAAGGAATAGTACGGGTTTAAGCGCAAACGGTGAAGCAACCACTCCCATTTCAATAAAGGGAAGGGTTGATATGAAAACGGAGTCTTTATAGAGTACCACTTCAGCAGTAACAGAAACCTTTATACCATCTTAAATTAAATGTACCTTATTGTTCCGGACCGTAAAAAGATTCAGGCAGGTAAAAATAAATTTTGCAGAACTAAATATATTAGTATATTTGTGCTAATCAAATTAGTTGTATCATGTCAATAGCCGGACAAAACCTCAAATACCTGCGCAAACTCCGTGGATGGACCCAGGAGGAATTTGCCAACAAACTCCGTATCAAACGTTCTTTGATCGGCGCTTATGAAGAAGAACGTGCCGATCCCAGGCTTGATGTACTGGAGATCATTGCCGATATGTTCAAATTAACTTTGGATGAACTTTTATTAAAAGATCTGAGTATCACGTCGAATAATTACCTGGCAAAGCGCCGCCAGCAAAAAATGATGACAGCCGACAGGAATGTGATTCATTTTGTTCCGGTAAAAGCAGCAGCCGGTTACCTGGCCAGTTATGCGGATAGTGAATTTATTGATGAACTGAATACGTTTACCCTGCCTATGTTATCAGGGGGTAACTACCGGGCCTTTGAAATTATTGGTGACAGTATGTTACCTACTCCCAGTGGCAGTATCATAGTTGGTGAAAAGATTGAAAATTCAACTGATATAAAAAACAGCCAGGCTTATATTGTAGTTAGCCGTAATGAAGGGATCGTTTACAAGCGGGTTGAAAAAAATAACCGGAGTAAAAATAAATTAACGTTGGTTAGTGATAATCCGCAATACCAGCCTTACCAGGTGAATGCAGAAGATGTAGTGGAATTATGGCAGGCTCAAATGGTTATCAGTAAGATAAGCCAGCAGCAGCGGTGGGATGTAAACTCGCTGGCTAATATGGTGAATAACCTGCAGTCCCAGGTAAGTACGTTAAAGAAAAAAATGAATTAATACTCATACGGAAGCGATGAATGCAAAAGAATTACTGTTATTGAATTTTGAAGAGGTGAGGCGCAGGAGTATTAAGGTATGGGCAGCTATTTCGGAAGAAGACTTATACTGGAAACCTGATGCTGAAGCAATGAGTTGTTTTGAAATGATTCGCCACGTTCTGGAATCAGAGAACATATATCATCAGATCATATTACACAGGGGTGCCCTTGGTAATTATGAAAGTCCGTTAACCGGAAATCCATACACCAGTGTTGATGACGAATTAAAAAATGCACAACCATACCGTGAAAAATTTTTAAAAATGGTGCATTCTTTTTCTTTAAAAGAACTGGAGGAAGTGTATATCACCCGTAAGGAAAAAAATCAACACCGTAAACTGGGGGATTATTTATTACGGGTAGCATACCATGAAAGTGTTCATACAGGTCAATTACTCGATTATTTACGCACATTAAATGCACCTAGGGCTGCAATTTGGGATTAGCTTTTTAACTTTACCACATAACTATAACACACAACCAGATACATCCATAAATATTAAAAACACAGTTATGATTAAACTTCAGATCATCGGCAATCTTGGTAAAGATTGTATCGTAAAAGAAATCAATGGTAAAAATGTGATCAACTTTAGTGTAGCACATACGGAGCGTTACAAAGACGCACAGGGCAATCAAAAGGAAAGAACCACCTGGGTAGAATGTGCTTACTGGACAGACAGAACAGCCATTGCACCTTATTTAATTAAAGGCACTTCTGTTTATGCAGAAGGTTCACCTGAAGCAGATGCTTATACCAATAAAGAAGGGCAGGCCGCTGCTACATTGCGGATGAGGGTTCAGAACATTCAGTTATTGGGTGGTGGTAACAGGGATAGCCAGGGTTCTAACCAGGGCAATGTTACCAATACCGGAATGACCACTTCGCCTGTTTTGAAAACAGAAACAGCAGCTACCGCTGTTCCGGTAGATGATCTGCCGTTTTAAACGTCTTCAATTACCAAAAGGTAAAGCTCCGTTGTGGAGCTTTTTTTATTGCTTCAATTTTTTTTAATAAGTTTTATCTTGTGCAAAATCTTTACAGTGAAAAAAGAATCCTTATTGATCTTCTTGGTAACTCTCTTTTTATGCTTTACACTGGTAGCCCAAAAAAACTATACCCAATATGTTGATCCGATGATCGGAACAGGCGGGCATGGGCATACTTACCCGGGAGCTGTTCTGCCACATGGCATGGTGCAGTTGAGCCCCGATACCAGGCTTGAAGGCTGGGATGGTTGCAGTGGATACCATTATTCTGACATTTATATTTATGGATTCACACACACACACCTCAGCGGAACAGGTTGCAGCGACTATGGCGATATTTTGCTGATGCCAATGAGTGGAACCCCGTCACCTGATAATAAAATATATGGTTCAAAATTTTCCCATAACAATGAAAAAGCAGGAGCAGGTTACTATACTGTAAAATTAGAGGATGATAATATACTTGCTGAGTTGACCACTACAGAAAGGGTAGGTTTTCATAAATATATTTTTTTATCAGCAACAAACAACAATATTATACTTGACCTTAAACACAGGGATGAAGTGCTGGAGTCCTCTATTCAAATTATTAACGACCATAGTATTTCCGGACTGCGCCGCAGCAAGGCATGGGCCAAAGATCAGTATGTTTACTTTGTGATTGAATTTTCTGTCCCTTTCAGTAAATATGGAATATGGGAAAATGATAAACTCACTGAAGGTTTAAATAACCGGACCGGTAAAAATATAAAGGCATACTTTCAGTTTACGTCTAAAGAAGTAATGGCAAAAGTTGCCCTCTCCGGTGTTAGTACAGATGGTGCCGGAAGAAACCTTAAAGCGGAATTACCCGGTTGGGATTTTAATAAAGTAAGAACAAACGCACAAAAAAAATGGAATACCGAATTAAGTAAAATTGACGTTATCAGCCCGGACAAAAAAAAACTGCGAACCTTTTATACAGCCTTGTATCATACTATGGTTGTCCCTAATATTAATATGGATGTAGACAGGCAGTACCGTGGAAGAGATAACCAGGTTCATATGGCAAAAGATTTTACCAACTATTCTGTTTTTTCACTTTGGGATACTTACCGTGGGGCACATCCATTGTACACCATCATTGATCAGAAAAGAACAATAGATTATATAAAATCTTTTTTAGCACAATACCAGGAAGGTGGCCGGTTACCGGTATGGGAACTCAGCGGTTGCGAAACTGACTGTATGATAGGATACCACAGTGTGCCGGTAATTGTAGATGCCTATATGAAAGGTCTGAACCAGTTTGATACTAAGTTGGCTTTGGAAGCGATGAAAAAAAGTGCTACCTGGAATCATTTGGGATTGCCTGCATTGATGGATCATGGATTCCTGGAAATGGATGATGAACACGAAAGCGTAAGTAAAACTTTAGAGTATGCCTATGACGACTGGTGCATTGCGCAGTTTGCTAAAAAACTGGGATACGACCTTGATTACATAAATTATATCCGAAGGGCACAGTCATATAAAAATATATTAGACCTGCAAACCGGTTTCATGCGCCCACGAAAAAATGGAAACTGGCTTTCACCTTTTGATCCCAGGGAAGTGAATAATAATTTTACGGAAGCCAACAGCTGGCAATATTCTTTTTATACACCGCAGGATATTAGCGGGTATATGGAAATGACAGGGGGAAGAAAAAAACTGGAAGAAAAATTAGATCAGTTATTTACAGAAAATTCTAAAACAACAGGAAGAGATCAGAGCGATATTACCGGTTTGATCGGTCAATATGCACATGGCAATGAACCAAGCCACCATATTGCATATTTATATAATTTTGCAGGCACAGCACACAAAACGCAGGCCATGGCACACCGTATAATAAAAGAAATGTACCATGATGCACCGGATGGACTTGCCGGTAATGAGGACTGCGGTCAAATGAGTGCCTGGTATATATTGAGCGCTTTAGGCTTTTATCCTGTTACGCCGGGTACAACGGATTATATTATTGGTACGCCATTGTTTCCTGCTGCAACAGTCCATCTTGAAAATGGAAAATCATTTACCGTTAAAGCAACAAATGTAAGTGATGAAAATTTTTATATCCAGCATGCATCAATGAATAATAAAACACATGCAAGATCATCGTTATCATATTTTGATATTACAAAAGGAGGGGTTATTCAATTCACTATGGGAGCAAAACCCTCTGCTTTTGGTTCAACCGATCTTCCCTCTACAGCCATTACAGACAATAAAATAGTATTGAACCCTATAATTGATGGAGGAGATATTTCTTTTAAAGAAAATAAAGCCATTCGTATTTATTCAAACCAGACCGATGTAAATTATTATTATACAACCAATGGCTCTTTACCCACAACCGCATCAAAAAAATATACTGGTTTATTTTCTATTGATACATCAGCAACTGTAAAAGCAGTGGCTCTAAATGAAAAAGGCGAGACCAGTTATATCACTACGGCAATGTTTAAGAAAGCGCCGCACAACTGGAATATAAAACTGAATACAGTATTTGAACCAGAGTTTGGGGGAGGTGGAGCCGCTGGATTGATTGACGGGATCCATGGCAGCACCAATTGGCGAAAGGGTAATTGGCAAGGGTATCAAAAAACAGACCTCGATGCTGTAATTGATCTGCAGGAAATAAAAACCATTTCAAAATTAACCGCAGGCTTTTTGCAGGACACCCGGTCCTGGGTCATAATACCTAAACAATTCATTATTGAAGTTTCAACAGATGGCAAACAATTCACTCAGGTATTCAGTGGAGAAGACTTTTTATCTATAGAGGATTTAAACGTACAGGTAAAAAATATAGAAGCTTCCTTTATTCCTGTTGCTGCAAGGTATGTACGGGTAAAAGCTATTCAATTTGGTAAGCTCCCGGCGTGGCACGAAAGTGCAGGAAGCGATTCACATCTTTTTGTAGATGAAATAAATGTTCAGTAAATAAAAACGTCCGGTCTTAGAACGGACATTTTTAATTTAAAATAATGTTATTTATTTTTTATCCGGGTTTCGGAGTTTGCTGTGATTTTTGCTATACAAAAAGTAAATGATCACACCAATCGCCAGCCATCCGCCCAGTCTTAACCAGTTTGTCCAACCCAATCCAACGATCATGGCTCCACAAACCAAAACTCCAAGAATTGGAACAAGTGGTACCAGCGGTGTTTTAAATGCCCTGGGCATATCCGGGTCTGTTTTTCTCAGTATTACTACTGCAACACAAACCAACATGAAGGCAAACAAAGTTCCGATACTTGTCATATCACCAACAATATCGCCTGGAACAAAAGCAGCAAATGAACCTACCACAACTAAAAAAATAAGGTTGGCTTTATAAGGTGTTTTAAATTTAGGATGCACATCACTGAATATTTTGGGTACTAAACCATCACGGCTCATGGAATAGAAAACACGGCTTTGTCCGAGTAGCATAACTAATATCACTGAAGAGAAGCCGGCAAGAATAGCGACGGTAACCAATTTTCCGAGCCATGAATAACCCGGCATAAAAGTTTCAATAGCCTGTGCTACAGAAGCTTCTTTTCCTGTTGTTCTGAAAAATTCAACAGGCGCCAGGCCGGTCAATACATGTGCAAATAAAATATAAAGTACGGTACAAATGGCAAGGGACCCTAAAATACCGATCGGCATTGATTTTTTTGGATTTTTTGTTTCCTGTGCGGCAGTACTTACTGCATCAAATCCAATAAAGGCAAAAAATACAACGCCTGCAGCACCCAGTATTCCCATAAGGCCTCCGTATGTGTGGGATATTCCCTGGTGGTCTGTATAAGTACCTGGTTCAGGAATATAAGGAGTATGGTTTGCTCCATTAATAAATCCCCAGCCCAATACAATGATCAATACAACTATTGCAACTTTTGTAATTACTATAATTCCGTTTACAAAGGCAGATTCCTTTGTTCCTTTTATTAATAATAAACTAAGGAGGGCAATAATACCAAAAGCCGGAATATTCATAATTCCATGTACACCATCAATAGAGTGTTCAAAAGGCGAATGGCACCATTCGTAAGGAATGGCCTTCATGTGTAAAACATTTACCAGTAAATTATTTAAATATTCGCTCCAGGCAATACCTACAGTAGCGGCACCTACTGCATATTCCAACATCAGGTCCCAACCAATTATCCAGGCCATAAATTCACCCATGGTAGCATAAGTGTATGTGTAAGCACTGCCGGAAATAGGAATAGATGAAGAAAGTTCGGCGTAACAAAGTCCTGCTAAAGCACAACCTATTGCGGCTACAATAAATCCTAAAGTTACTGATGGACCTGCATTTTGTGCTGCTGCGGCAGCGGTTCTTACAAATAAGCCGGCGCCAATAATAGCACCAATACCAAGGGCTACCAATGAACCGGAACCCAATGTGCGCTTAAGTCCTTTTTCTGAGTCACCACTCTCAACCAGTAAGGCACTCATTGGCTTTTTTACAAATAAACTCATATTAGTTAGTTGGTTTGATGAATAATGAATAGGAAAAATAAGCAATAATTTTTTAATAACACAACCATCCTTACTTTTTTATGGGCTGTCCGTGATTAACAGCTTTTAATATTATATTGCGTAACTAAATGTTATGCAATGGAAATAACGCACCAACCACCCCAAAAAAGCAGGCTTACGCTTTATATTCTTATTGCAATGGTAATTGGAATTGTGGTGGGGTATTATGTGCATGAAAATTATGGTGCCGCTACTGTAAAAACATTTTCTGATAATGTTAAGCTCCTTACGACTATATTCCTCCGTATGGTGCAAATGATCATTGCGCCCATAGTTTTTGCCACATTGGTGGTAGGAATTGCAAAACTGGGCGATATGAAAACGGTGGGCAGGGTTGGGGGTAAAGCCATGTTATGGTTTATTACCGCATCGTTGATCTCGTTATCCCTGGGGTTGATACTGGTTAATATTTTTCAGCCGGGTGTTGGTGTCGACATCAGCAATACCGATATGGCTGCCGTAAATGACCTTTTGGAAAAATCAAAAGGTTTTTCCCTGTCAAAATTTGTTGAGCATGTGGTACCACGTAGTGTAGTGGAGGCAATGGCCACCAATGAGATCCTGCAACTGGTTGTTTTTTCTGTTTTCTTTGGAGTTGCTTTAACAGCCATTGGTAAAAAAGGTGAGCCAATCATTAATGCATTGGATTCCCTGGCACATGTAGTGCTAAAAATGGTTACTTATGTAATGTACCTTGCACCTTTGGGCGTGTTTGGTGCAATGGCAGCAGCCATTGCTAAAAACGGGCTTGGTATATTAATAACTTTTGGAAAGTATATCGGGGAATTTTATTTGGGCCTGGCTATTCTTTGGGCACTGTTGCTTTTTGTTGGGTATCTTTTTTTAAAAAACAGGCTGCCTGTTTTACTCAGGAGGATCAGTACACCCATGTCCATTGCCTTCAGCACAGCCAGCAGCGAAGCGGTTTATCCAAAGCTGGTGGAAGAAATGGAACGCTTTGGATGTAATAATAAAATTGTAAGTTTTGTTTTGCCCCTGGGTTATTCTTTTAATTTAGACGGCAGTATGATGTATATGACCTTTGCCAGTATGTTTATAGCACAGGCATTTAACATTACATCCATAACCGGTGATGTAGGGCAACAGGTCATCATGTTACTGGTATTTTTAATAACCAGTAAAGGCATTGCCGGTGTACCAAGAGCATCGCTGGTGGTAGTGTTGGCAACGGGTGCCATGTTTGGTTTGCCACCCGAAGGCGTAGGCTTGATTTTAGCCATTGATGTTTTTTGCGATATGGGCAGGACCATGACCAATGTTTTAGGAAACGCTTTGGCAACAGCTGCCGTTAGTAAATGGGAAGGGCAGTTGGAACATTCTTAATATAAAATTGCAGAAAAAATTACCTGAAGCTAATCCAGATTTATGAAACAATTTGTTTTTTTTCTTTTCTTTTTTCTATTGTCAGGAACAAAAATACTGGCTATAGATTCGCTTAGAATCAATATAAGCAACCAATATAAAAAGCATATTAAAAATGCAAAGGTCAATATTAATAATATTGATTATACCACAGATAAGGCTGGCAATGTTACTATCAGCAATCCGGTTACCGATTCAATGACTATCATCAATGAAGGGTATGATAGTAAAACGATTGCATTTAAGGATATAAGACCGGAAAATCAGGTTATAGTGAACAAGCAATTTACCTGGACTGATCTTTTGACCCCCATGTTTTATATTTTGTATGGGGGGATATGGTTATTACTCCTAATCATTTTTGCTGAGACAGGATTATTTATAGGATTCTTTTTTCCGGGTGATTCCTTATTATTTGTGGCTGGTATCCTGAGTACTTCATTGGTTGATTCCATTTCCTTAAATACCGGCAGCGATTTTTTAAACCTGATGATCATAGCTGGCTTATGTACTGTAGCCGGGATTTTAGGTAATACGGTGGGGTATATAACAGGCCGTAAAGTTGGCCCGGCAATGTACAACTGGAAAGACCGGATATTGTTTAAGCAAAAATATTTGCACCAGGCAAAAGATTTTTATGATAAACACGGTGGTGGAGCTATTGTATTTGCCAGGTTTTTGCCTTTTATACGCACTTTTGCACCCATAGTAGCCGGAATAGTTGCGATGGATA
>JANOGE010000203.1:0-6636 GCA_031414035.1 Chitinophagaceae bacterium
AGGATGAAATTGAGCTTTCATCACTTGTATCACATGGCAGCGGTTCTTATTTTACGGGCTGCAATGATCAATTGATATTCTCAAATATGCCTAACAGCTATGCTACTTCATTGGGTAAATATAAAATTGGCAATGCATACATTGGACAATTTGGTTTGTCGTATAAATTATATGGATTAGACAGTTCAAATAACAATGCCTATAAACGTTCTATTGTATTACATGCTACTGATTTTATACCTAATACGGAACCCTATCCCCGCCATATATATGAAAGTGCCGGTTGCCCGGCTGTTTCACCAACCATTTTAACAGAACTTGGTAAATACATACAGCATTCGGACAAACCCGTTTTGTTGTGGATATATAATTAATCTCTTTTATTTTTTCAAGTTAAGTTTAACCTAAATAGAAGTTTCTGTTTTACTTACTATTTATTTCTCATGCAATCCCGGCCTCAGCCTCTTTTTACTTTTATTAAATACCATCATGCCTTTATCAATCCCCTTGCGGAGTTCTTTTTGTTCATCAATGGGTAAGTTGTAAACCGTTTGACAAACTGTACTGCAACAACCATCATATTTTACAACACAGTCTGCACATTGTATAAATAAGAGGTGGCAACCATCATTTTTACAGTTTGTATGTGTATCGGCAGGTATACCGCATTGGTGACATTTGGCAATGATATCTTCAGTGATCCGCTCCCCCAGCCTGTCATCAAAAACAAAATTTTTCCCGATGAACTTATTTTCCAGCCCGGCTTCTTTTGCCTGGCGGGCATAATTTATAATACCGCCTTCCAGGTGAAAAACATTGTTAAATCCATGATGAAGCATATAAGCACTGGCTTTTTCGCAGCGGATACCACCGGTGCAGTACATGATTATATTTTTATCTTTCTTATCCATCATCATATCCACCGCCATTGGCAATTGCTCCCTGAATGTATCACTGGGTATTTCAATCGCTTTTTCAAAATGCCCCACTTCAAATTCATAATGATTGCGCATGTCTATTACCATTGTGTTTTCATCCTGCAGCAGA
Organism: Chitinophagaceae bacterium; assembly: GCA_031414035.1. GTDB lineage: Bacteria > Bacteroidota > Bacteroidia > Chitinophagales > Chitinophagaceae > Ferruginibacter. The sequence goes on from JANOGE010000203.1 coordinate 1,048, forward strand.
TCATTCATCTGAACAGCATTTACATACCTGCCTTTATTTTGCATGCTGAAGCCGGGATCAGTAATTCCATCGGCTACAATCTTTTCACGTACTTTTATTTTAAGTACCCAAAAAGATTTACCCCTTCCGACCAGGTTATTATCTTCTGTATCAGTAATATTGGCCGGACGGGCGTCATCATCAACTGCAAAATTTAGCCTGATGCCATTTAATGGCTGAATGGTATCCAGATAATTTCTGAAAGATCCAACATGACTGTCAGGAACACTGATCTGTGCATTGATACCTTCTGTTGCAATGTAAATACGACCGAACACTTTTAATTCATTCAGTGCTTTATACATTTCATCCCTTAACTCTTTGGGATCCTCAACAGGAAAGTATTGGTAGAAAGAAATTGTGGTACGGTGTTCCGTTTCTGCGTACAATAATTTTTTTAATTCCGCCTGGGAAACCCGGTTGTGTAATACTGCCATACGTTTAATTTGATCTCGTTTTAACGGGAAATCCGCCAATACTTCGACATTGCTCAGTATCTGGGATTGGATGCTTGCAGGCAAACCAAATGTGAAGCAAAGATATTCATTAAATACTAATTACAAACTGATTGACGACCTGCCGCTTCTTGAATTATTAGTACGGATACTGCCGCCTAATATACCACCAGTACCGATCCGGATAGCTTTTAAGCTCTTGCTGCCGTAGTTATAGGATGCCACAAAATCAACCCTGAATATTTTCAGGATATTTTCGAGGCCTGCAAAAACTTCTGTATAATGGGTTTTGCCATTTATATAAAAAGCATTGCCGCCGGCCACCAGGTTCCAGTTAAGCCGTTTAAACAAAGGGATTTTGTTGGTGAGCAAACCATTAAAATGATGTTCAAGGTGAGCGAAAGAATAAAATGAACTCATCGTGCTGTTGGCATAATATTGACACAATTGAAAACTATTCACATAATCACTGGCATTTAATGTGCGGTTTCCGTTAAAATGCTGATAATCCTGAATAAACACTTTTTTGTTATTTAAAAATCCACCGATACCAATTTTATATTTTAATAACCCGGCCAGTTTAAAATTTTTATCATCACTGATACTGATACGCCATTTATCAAAGTTTACATCGCTGCCAAAAATATTATTAATGCCTTTTGTGTAATTAAAACTAAAGGTTGGATAATTTGAACCAAGCGACATTTTACGGTTTGGGAACTGGATATATTTTTGTCCGGGTTTAATACTTACATCTATACTGATAATAAAAGCCTGGTGTGGAGTAAACGGTGATGATATCTTTTCGTATGGATAATTGGGTGTTATGTTAAGCGAATCTTTTTTAAATATGATAAAATCAGTTGTGTTATCCAGCGGTATTCTGTCCTCATACAAGGCATTAATATTAAACCGTATCCCGCTTTCATAGCGCTTGTTAAAATTGATGGCAGCAAAATAATTTTCATAGGTCTTCATATAATTATCGCCGTATAACAATGTGTTGATGGTATTCGAAAGTGCGGTAATCGGAATTGCCTTATTAAACTGGCTTACCCTTTTACCGCCGGAAATTGTCCAGGTTTGCCGTTTTAGTTTTTTATCGGTTTCCCAATCACGGGTACGGAAGACCACATCGGCCCATGCATTAAAATGTGTATTGCTGAAGCCGTAACGAAAGTTTGGTTCAAACGAAAAATTTGTTTTTAATGACTTAATATAACGGTTGTAATAGGGCATAAAATTAATCACCACACCTTCGGCCAGGTTATATTCCAGACCCTGTAGCAACGATTCGATGCCCCAATTGTGGTTTCCCTTTACCGTATATTTTGTACGGTGCAGCCCCTTCCAGAAAATGTCATATACTTTCAGCCTGCCTTGCTTTTTATTCAGCGAATCAACCGAGGTCTGGCTTACTGATGAATCTTTATTTACCTGGAAAATACTGTCCTTAACTTTATAATCCATTTTCTCCTCCTGTTCAAGAGGCACCGGCCTGATGGTATCCCAGTAGGCTATAGACTTTTTATTGGAGGCGGTGTCATAATTAATGACCACATTATTAAACCTGTTTTTTGCAAAAACAGGGTTAATCTTATAATCGGAGTACACCGATACAAAATTACCGATGGCATCAATTCCAAATTGTTTAAAATTAAAATGGATGAATTGATCTTTTACCCGCCATACATCATTACCAACAGGTACATGAATTTGTGTTATCTGCAACGTATCTACAATTTCCAGTTGCGATGTTTTGGTGAGTAACAGGTCAAGACTGTGAATGCGCCAGTCACCGTCGGTAATATTTATAGTACCTGAAAAAACCGGTTCGAAATTACGGCGTGGAATAACCTGGATGCTGTTGATCTCTTTTCCATCTTCATAAAAACTACCAAGGTATTTAAATTTGTACATACTTATGGCGGCATCTGCTATGGGCGATACAAAACCCCGTGGATTTAACCGGTCCAGGAAAACGGAAATATTATTCTGATAAAAACTGATAAACGTAGGGAATGTAAATCCAAATCCATCGCTGCCGCTAACCCTGCTGCTCAGCACTTCCATTTTAAATTTATCGGGCTGTTGCAGGTAAACCCTGGATACTGATTCCGAAAGGTAAATGATCCCTTTCCGGGAAGAATCAAGCCCCATATCCTTTATATCCTCATCAGGTATTTTCCGACCCAGGATCTTCTTAGGCAGGTTACGCAGTTTCATCAGGTCTTTGGTGTACAGTTCACATTCAAATCCTTTTACCTGCTCATTATAAAAGGGGCGTTTTTTTATGGCCTGGCGTATGATGGCGTAAGCCGGGTCCTCCCCTTTTTTGATGATCACTTCGGTCATATCCAATTCCTGTTTGGCAATGATAAAGGTCAGTTCTTCATCTGTACGGTTTACCGTAACCGCTTTTTCCTGTTTACGGTATCCAATATGCTGGCAAACTACTGTATAGGTACCGGGAGAAACCGAAAAAGAGAATCTTGCCTTATTATTGGCACTTGCTCCAATAGAAGTTCCTTTAATGGTAATGGAAGCATAAGGTAAAAGATCACCTTTATCATTAAATACGGTACCATAAATTTTTTGAGCCGATGCTGAAACAGAAAAGAGCAGAAAAAAAAATAATAATAATCCTTTGGGCATAGTCAGGTTTGAGTAGTAACAAAATTAGTGGTCATTTTGTTACTGAAAATCTAAATTTAATAGATGCTTTTCAGGGTTTGGTTTTACGAAGATAACTTCCGGTTAAAGCGGCAAAACCACCAACGAGTGCCCCAAGTAATGCTGTTGCCAGTATCAATTCCATGGGGCTTTCTGTTTTTAAAATGAGCAGCGCTATTTTATTAGCCAGGATATGTTCATTATTATTACTTATCCAGAAACTTAAACCTCCCCATAATAAAAACAGGGCTGTAAATCCGGTAATAAATGCTTTAGCCGGTTTTTGCGGTATTAATGCAGCTACTGCAAATGCAGCAATGGCAATACTCCACCAGGGCAGGAACAAACAGGCAGCAAAGCTTAATAAAGCAGTAAGAATAAGTGAGATGAAAAATTTCATATTTATGAATTGGTGATTTGAAAATTTGGTGATTGGCTAATTTGGAAATGAATGGTATTTAAGTATCAAATCTCCAAATAGGCTCATCTCCAAATTATTTACTAAATGTCATTTTTGCTTTCACCCGCTTATCTCCAGCTTCATCTTTTGTCATCATCCAGAGTGAATAGTATTTTCCGGCAGCCCATTGGTCAACAGAATTATCATAGTATTTACTGCCCGGGTTACCGCTTTGTCCTCCGGGATACACACCATAGGCTTCGGTTTTAGCGGTAAGGCTTATGACCATACGCCAGCTGGGGCCATGTGTTTGTTTGGTGGCATTAATATTGTGTACCCCGCCTCCAATAGGCAAATGCGTTCTGCTAAAAGGTGCTAATTTGGCCAAATGATCAACATGTGTTCCTTTATATTTATCCCAATCCAATTTACCTTCTGCTTCGGCTTTCTTTAAAACCAGGAATACTTTTTTAAAGGATGCCGTAAGATTATCAGCCAGCGTTTCTAATTGTGGTGTATTGATATTATCTAAAAATTTATAAGCAGAATCTTTTAATAACCCTTCCAGCAGGGAAGATTCAAATGGATGGATGATAACGTTTGGGGCATTGGCATACTCATCCTGAAAAACCGTATCCTGTAATTGGGTCCATAGCAATTCAAAAACGGTTGCTCCTTTAGAGCCGGCATCATTTCGTACATTCCAGTTCTTTAAAAGATCCAGGTATCTTTTTTCATCACCGCTTAATTCATTTTCTTTTATATTTTTTATAAACAGGGGAATTAACATAGCAGCAGGTGCATTATAATTATCCGTCTGCAGGGTCATCATATCCTGCGGCGTTATATTATTCATGGCGCTCAGCCTTCTGTTAATTTCATAACCCCGGTAAACAGGATAATTTCTTCCCAAATAATAAGGATAGTTATTATCATCAACCGGTTTTTGGTTGCCACTGCTTACAAAACCTCTTTCGGGGTTATATTGATAGGGCACTTCATCCTGCGGAATCATACCCTGCCACAAATAACTGCTGTCGAACCCCGGCATAACAAAATCGCCCTGCCCTTTCCATTTTGCCGGCCATTCGCCTTGTGTGCGTATGGCTATATCGCCATTCTTACAGGCAAATACACAGTTTTGTCCGGGTGTACGCAGGTTGGTAACGGCAGCAGAATAATCGGCATAATTTTTTGCATGGTTCAGCAGGCTGAATATTTTAAGCTCATTGCTGGGATCATGTGCTTTCCATCTTACAGCGTAATATTTATTATTGGTATTCCTTCCTCCTGAAAATGATTTATCATACATAACCGGGCACCAATCCTTTCCCAATTGTACATAAGCAACCGAATCTATAAAATCGGGTTTACCTTTTATTTTAATAGTATCGATCCTGAATTTTGTTGTATGATAATTTCCGTTAAATAAATATTCGGCACGGCTGTCATCTTTAAATTTTATTTCGAAATAATCCCTTACATCACGGCCACCATTGGTAAAGCCGAAAGCACTACTGTCGTTGTAACCAATTATAACGCCCGGTGCTCCCGGAAAGCTGACCCCATAGGCATTAAATGCCGGAGTTGAAATTTGCACTTCGTACCAAAGGGAAGGTAGGTTTAAGGTCAAATGCGGATCATTACATAATATTGGGGCGCCGCTTTTTGTTTTGCTTCCACTCACCGCCCAGTTATTACTTCCATTGTCCCTGTCGGGTTTTGAGGGTTCATGTACGGCCAGTTCACGATTGTTAAAATAAACCGAATCGGCCATCACCGGTGCAACCGGAAATACTTTTTGTGAATCGAAAATGGTTCCTTTAGGTATCACCGGATCTAATGAATCCTGGATGGCCGGATAAAGTATTGCAAAATCACCCGCACTAAAATAACTTTTGGCATTGGTCATTTCAAAATCATCATCATGGGCTGCCAGGTCACCGAACCCAACACCATGCACACGGCACCGGATGAAAAATTGTCAATCTCTCGCCAGATCATTGGACACAAGTAAAGCCC
>JANOGE010000204.1:0-1708 GCA_031414035.1 Chitinophagaceae bacterium
AAACATTTGAGCACAACAAAGACAAGCTTTCAGGAGGAATAAATGATACTTTAAGAAAAAAAATGACCGATGCCCTCGGCACAGCTGGCAGCGATTACAGATCCCAGGTTTATACAAATGGTTTCAGTGGTAAAAAGAAAAATATTTCTGCAAAGCAGATTTTGGATTGTTTCACTTTAGCGAATGAGTTTCTGGAACATGCCATCGCAATGAATAAAAGAAACGATGACCTTTACCATACCTATAATTTGATTTCTTATGATGAACATTCCGTTCAGGTTGCTCCTTTAAGTGAAATGCTGGAAGGGCAGGTGGCTGTACTCAGCTCCCGATTCCTTTCAGCAGAACAGAGTTTGAAACTATTGGATGCACTAAAAAAAAGTTCACTGTACCGGCAGGACCAGAATAGTTATATCCTTTATCCCAATAAAAATCTCCCGAAATTTTTACATAAAAATTCGATACAGAAAAAGTCTGCAGCAAACTCTTTGTTACTGAAACAATTGCTGGAAGACGGTAATCTTTCCATCATTGAAAAAGACATTCATGGTGATTTACATTTCAACGGCAATTTCAGAAATGCAAATGATTTGAAAACCGCTTTAGAACATTTAGATCATCGTTACACGACCTTGGTTGAAAAAGAAACGGCAGTAATACTCAGGATATTTGAAGAAGTTTTTTGCCATAAAGAATTTACAGGAAGGTCGGGTACCTTCTTCGGTTACGAAGGTTTGGGCTCTATTTACTGGCACATGGTTTCTAAGTTATTGCTTGCGGTACAGGAAACCTGTATCAGGGCCATTCAGCAGAAATCCGGTGAAGAAATTATTAATGACCTGGTAGCACATTTCTACGACATCAACGAAGGCATTGGTGTACATAAGCCACCACATTTGTATGGCGCATTTCCAACCGATCCCTATTCGCACACACCTTTCAACAAGGGTGCACAGCAACCCGGAATGACAGGGCAGGTGAAAGAGGATATTATTTCCCGCTTCGGAGAACTTGGTATTATGGTTGGTGACGGAAAAATTGCCTTTAATCCAGGATTATTAAGAAAAACAGAATTCCTTAAATCAGGCGCAGCATTCGAATATCTGTCGATTCAAAAAGAAATGACAAGTATCAACTTAACGGCTAATACTTTAGCATTCACCTTTTGCCAGGTGCCATTTGTATATCATATTGCCGAACAAAATTCAGTAAGGATTACAAATGCAAGCGGAATATTATCGGAAGTTAAAGGACTTGAAATCAATGCTTTTGAGAGCAACGAAATATTTAACAGAACGGGGTTGATAAAACAGGTAGACGTTTTTCTAACACCTCGGCTGGAGTAATAAAACTGATTGAACGGATTACATATAAGTGCAAAAGTGGCTGGTGGGGACACCTGCCACGGAGGAGCGCCGCAGTTGATGTTCTCACCAACCGCAATAGAGTGAATGGAAATTTAATGTGATAGCTATCGGATTTTAGACTGCATCTAAGCGAAAATATTTTTTAGGATATAAACTAAATATGAAACAAACAATTGTCCTGCTGATTGTACTGACTGCAAACAAGGCTTTTACTCAACAAAAAGCAAAATATAATCAACCGCTTTTTCTGCAAAAGATAAAGTTGTTAGGGTTTACACATTTACTGATAACACCAATGTATTATTAACATAAAGTTTATGAGAATAATTATTTTTATAATG
>JANOGE010000205.1:0-11534 GCA_031414035.1 Chitinophagaceae bacterium
GATCAAGGCAACCTGAGTTTGGGAGACCCATACCTAATGGAAAACAATTAACGATTAATTGTTTTCCATTAGGTATGGGTCTCCTATTCTCGCTTCGCTCTGACATTCCCTGACAGGAGAAGCGAACTAATGCGTGTATTGCATTTACCCAAAGGCACCAGCATTTTATAGGCCAGTGGTTCATTTACCCTCATCCACTCAACCGCTTTTTCATACGTATTGAATGTTTCAAAAGGGTGCACAGCCGGATCGGCAACAATACCAATACTTGTATTTTTTGAACCCAATGGAATTACCCATAACCAATAGCCGCTGTCCATAAAATGGACGGTACTTAAATAGCGCAGGCCCGGTTCCAGAAAACCCTTCCAGTCTTTATTATCGGTCCAGGTATCAATATCAATAACTCCTTTCAACCTCCACCACACCGCATTGCTGTGATGCTCCATCGGTTTTTGAAACTGCAGTTTACGTTTCATGATGCTGGCCCTGCCCGAAGCATCGGCAACCCAGCGGCATTTTACTTTTATTTCTTCCCCCCCTTTTATATAAGAAACTTCATGACCATTTTCGGTTGAAATCTCCACGGCTGATACTTTTGCGCCAAGTTCCAGTTGATTCCCTTTTTCCTTTGTCAGCTTCATTAAATAATTTTCCAGTGTGCCCCTGTCTAACTGGTGACTGGGCACCGGCAATCTTAAGCGTGGGCCTAATTCCACACGGCTGGTAATATCTTCCTTGGTATCATTTTTAAAGAAAAAGCGCAGGCCATGTTTGGGAAGTTCGTGTTCTTCCAAATAGCCTTTAAGATCCAGCACTTCTCTTAAATAATGGGTGCCAAGCTCTACGGTTGATTCGCCCACTTTATGCGCAGCGGTAGATGCTTCGGTTTCCCTTCTTTCCAAAACCAATATGGAAATACCGGGTTTTGCATTTTTAAGTTGCAAGGATAACGTAAGCCCGGCAAGTCCGCCGCCAAGGACCACTACATCATATTGATCATTCATAAGTCGTGTTTTAAGGAACATAAAAATAAAGCAAAAGGCTGTTAACTGTAACAACCTTTTTGTAATAATGTTTTAGTTTAAATATCCTGCAAATAAGTAGACCACCTTTTAAACAAAATTAATTACGCCTGTCAATAAACCGGATGATCTTTCTTCCGGCTTCAGGCATTTGTATTTTTTTTATTTCTTCTTCCGTTATATATTTTATATGAGGACTTACCCTTAGCCTGGCCTGCAGATTTGCCCTTATTTTTCTGTTGGTTTCTTCATCAAAATTAACAGGCACAATATAGATCAGTACTTCATCCGTTCCCATTTCGTTCGATGATACTTCCGCTATATAATCTATAACTTCTGTCATTTCATGCAGAATATCAAATAGTGCCGGGGGATATAAAGTAGTGCCCTTGTATTTTATCATTTGCTTTTTTCGCCCCATAACAGGCGACAATCTTAAACTGTTGCGGCCACAGGCGCAAGGTGTATCATGATATACACATATATCGCCTGTTTTGTAACGCAACAGGGGCATGCCTTCTACGCCCAGGGTTGTTATTGTTACTTCTCCCGGCACTCCGGGTGCTACTGCTTTATTCATCTCATCCAGCAATTCCACGATCAGCAAATCGGGTTGAAGGTGGCCTCCCTTACATTCGGGGCATTCTGTAAATGCTGTTTGCATTTCGGTAGAAGCATAAGTGGAAAACAATTTTATATTCCATACATCAGCGATTTTTTTACCCAACGGATTCAGTGCGAAATCTGCATTCCGTATATTCTCCCCAACACAAATAGCTTTTTTTACAGTGGTGCTGTTGATGTCTATCTTGTGTTCCTGTGCATAGCTGATAAGCTTAACTATAAATGATGGTACGGCAATAATAGCTGTTGGTTTTAATCTTAAAATAGTTTCCCACTGCAAAGATGGTACCCCGGGGCCGAGCCTTATGATACCGGCGCCCAGTTTTTGAATGCCCGAATAATAGGCCATACCGGCCATAAACTGCCGGTCTAACGTAAGCATGATCTGGTAAACATCATTCACCGATCCTTCTGTACTTACAAAAGATGCGTACTCATTGCAGGCTAAGCGATTCAGATCATTTTCGGTTAGCATAATAGTAACCGGGTTTCCCAATGTACCCGAAGTAGAGCTGTATTCAATGATCTTGTTGCGGGGTACACATAAAAAATCATCATTCCGTTGTTGCAGATCTTCTTTAATGGTAACCGGAATAACGCTCAGGTCTTCCATAGTTTTGATACCTGACGGGTTAAATCTTGCCTTGGAAAAAAACTCTTTATAAAAAGGGGAGTGTTCATTAAGATAAGCAATGGTTTCCTGCAGTTTTGTTTCCTGCATGGTAATAATCTCTTCCTTACTTAAAAAGGCGGCTTCGGGTGAATAGTTCATACGTTTATAAAAATATTTTATTACTGTTGATATTAAAAAAATGTCAGGGTGAGCTTGACGAACCCGGTATACTATTATAAGCCCATCTTTTAAAACACTTTGTCAGCTCAGTAAATGCAGATAGTTAAAAAATTCTACCTTTTTTTTACTCCGTATAATTCTTTGAATATAATTTTAACTTTTCCCAATCCTCATTTATTAATGCTTCTTTTTTTCTACGTGTCCAACCTTTAATTTGTTTTTCCAATTCAATTGCCTGTTTAATATCATTAAACTGTTGACAATATACTATCGGAAAGGGTCTTCTTTTAAAAGTGTACGTTGTAACTGAATAATCGCTATTATGCTCAGCCAACCGTTTTTCAATATTATTAGTTACCCCTGTATAGTAGCTGTCATCATTACATTTAAGAATATAAACAAAATAATTTTTCATCTCACATTTTATTTTATCCTGTCTTCGACAAGCTCAGAACGACAGTATGATAAAGTAAGATTTAAAAAATCTATTAGATTAAAATCAAATTTCAATTATTACCATGGCACTTGCCATTGCTTTTGAATGAGACATTGAAACAAATATTTTTCCCGGTTTAAATACGGCAATAGTTTTTTGGGTGTTACCAAGGAATCTGATTTCCGGTTTTCCAAGGGTATCATTATAAATTTCAATTTCATTAAATGCTGTACCATTCCGCCATCCAGTTCCTATTGCTTTAAAAAAAGATTCTTTAGCTGCAAAACGGGCAGCATAGTGCTCGTATTTGTTGGTTTTTGCTTCACAATATATAATTTCATCAGGAGAAAAAACCAGTTCTTTAAACCCTGTTTTTTTTTCCATCTTTTCAGCAACCCGTTCAACTTCTATTAAGTCGGTCCCAATTCCAAATATCATGGCGCCAGTTTTTTATTTATTTTTTGAATTTGATCCCTGATATGATCTTCTTCTTTTTTAGTAGCGATAACTTTCGTTAATGCAAGATTATATTGCTGTAATGCTACAGCATATTTTTTTTGTTTGTACAGATAATCCCCTGCCAAAACGTATGCATTATAAAACTCAGGATTGCTGGCAACAAGGCTGTCGGTATTTACATTGCCGCCATCCATAATTTGTTGTTTCAGTGTTCTGAATACTTCAAAGTTTTTATACGCCGGTGTTAATAAAAAAGAATCTGCAGCAATGGTTAAACTGCTGTCGGCTATTTCCCTGTTTGTTTCCAGGCCATGCAAAGCAAAAATCTTATTTAAATCATAGGCCACATATTTGCCCAATTGCCAGGGCGAAGTAGAGACCCAAACGATCTGTTTTTTTGGTTCAAAAACAACGGAGTGATGGGCTATCAGCTGGTTAATGGCTTTTTCGTTACCCATACCAATGTTCGCACCGTGCAACCCTTTTTGGTCACGCAAAATATTCACTGTTTTTTGTACCGTGTTTTTTCCCTGCCCGTTCGGCAGGCGGGCGTTGGCATTCAGCAACTCCATCAGTCTTTTATAGCGATACGTTGATGCGCTTTCATTTTCCTGTTCAATATTCATTTTTGTTTTCCCCAACCCATTGCTTTGAAAATGATTGGTACAAACAATAAAATCTTTTTTGGGGTCATACACATCCAGGTCATCAGGTGTTTTTTCAATGATAACCGCTTTATTATCAGCCGCCGATGCAACTAAAAAAGATTCTGATACAAACATCTTTCTTGATCTGGCAATCAAAATCGCTTCTTGTATATTTTTTGCATACTGCAGAATTTCTCTTGTGACCAAAGAAACAGGTGTTGCAGAACCCGTTGGCAGATCTGTTTTAGCGGCATTGATGGTAACCGATAAACCCTGGTCATTCATGCCCGATACTGCACCCACAAATCCGCCCCAGGTAACTGTCATAAACTTATGGCCCTTAGCAGGATTAAAAAATGCAACGATCTTATCCTCTGCAAATTTATCCCCCACATAAAAATCAAAATTGCGGCCAATGATCATGTTGCTGTCTGCCTACATGCCGCCCCATGTACCAAAAGAAGTACAACCAACCAGCGCCAGGTTTTGTACCGCATGCCCAATATCATGAGCGGCATGGTAATTTAAAAGGCGTTGGTAATTGGTGCCGAGGTAATTGTATTTGGGAGAAGCGGATTCTGATATGCCGTAAATTTCTTCCCGGTATTCTTCCGTAACATTTTTATCAAGGTTGCGGTTAAAAAAGCCAATCAGGTATTTTAAAAAATTCCGTTTGAATTTAGAAGGCACCATTTTAGTGATCTGCTCAGCAAAATGATCTTCCTGCCTTACCACCAGTTCCCGGGTGAGTTTTCCATTAATAACACCACGTTCAAATGCTTCGCCTTCTATATATAATTCATACAGGCCGTTTCTGCTGTGCCGGAACCAGTTATTTTTTAATGTATAAAAACCATTGCCATGATCGGTACGCTTCAGTTGCAGGCTGCTAATATCTGCTGGTTTTGGAGGGGCTACTTTGGTAACCTGTACCAGGTAAATGGCGCCGATGAGTAACAAGATCAACAATACTCCAAGCACCCGGAGAATCCGTTTCCAGAATTTTTTTCGTTTAAGCATTTCTGATCTTTTCAATAATATTATCGTTCCCTAAAAAAGCAGTACAGGTTACCAGGCCGCTCATAGTAGCACCCAGTATTCCATGTAAATTAAGATTTTGCCCCGTTAAATAAAGATTAGGTATTTTGGTGCGGGGCGATATAAAAGTTTTTAACGGATTGCTGTGATCTTTGGTAATACCATACATAGAGCCATCATCATTGCCAATATAATCTCTAAAAGACAGGGGCGTTGCCGTATAATAAGATTTTATTGACTTTCTTAATCTGGGGAATTTTTCTTCCACCAGGTCAATAAGCAATTCAGCTTTTCTTTTTTTAAAGTCTTCGTATTCTATTCCGCGGTCATCTTCTTTCGATACTGTATTGAAAGTACCGGACCATTGCTTTACATCATCATACCGCATGTAAGTCAGTAAGGTCATTGATTCTGCATATTCTGATGATTTTGATGATGCCGAAAAAAATACGGCATAACAAAGCGGCCAGTTTTCTTCTGTATATTCTGACAAATTCCAGGCATGCCCTTCTTTATGATAATAAAAATTGTTTTTTATATACGGATACGATCTTTTTTCAAAAATGATATTTACAACAAACCCACCGATTGAATTTTCCAGTTCACTTATTCTGCTCTTATACGCTTTCTTTATAAGATGGCTGTCTGTCATTGCCATTGTTCTTACCGGGTGCATATTGCTTATAAAATGCTTTGCAAATACCTGCGAACCATCTGCCAGTTCAACAGCATTTACTATCCCCTCTTCAACCACAATTTTTTTTACTTCAGCATTGCGGTGAATAACACCGCCATACTTCCGTATATTCTGTGCCATGTATTTACCAATATTAGAACCGCCGTCTATGCATTTCCAGGAGCTTTCAATATAGCTGTTCAGGATCATGGCATGCACATAAAAAGGAGTTTTGCCTGATTGCAAAACATAGAGCATACTGTTACCTACCAGTACCGCCTGTAATTTTTTATCATCGGTTACAGATTCTATAAATGTTCTTGTATCAATGCCAAGCACCGTTGTTTTTTCATTTATATTACCGCCCGACTTTAAATTATATAAAGGAAATTTACTGCATACTTCTTTTATCTTATCGCAATACAACCGCAGTGCTTTTTCTTCATTTGGAAAATCTATAAGCAGGTGCTGAATGAAATTTTCGTAGCCCTGGGCATTCACATATTCTTTTTCATCATTTTCAATAATGATCTTATCAAAGACATCTTCATCCATTTTTTGCAGTTTCAGTTTATCTATGATGCCCAGATATTTAAAAACCTGGTAAAGGTTTTGCCCTTCGCCTAATCCGCCAAGATAATGAACACCCGAGTCGAAGATGACTTTATCACGCACATAGGTTTGAAGGCAGCCGCCGATCTGCCTGTTTTTTTCAAGTACACAAACTTTAAAGCCCTCTCTGCCGAGTATGTCAGCACATACCAGGCCGCCCATGCCACTTCCGATAATTACTATATCAAATTGCTCTGCCATTAATTTGTTGCTCCTTTTATAATAAATATGGTGTTTGAAGTTATTTTTGAATCGGCTATTTCTGTGCAGCACATGCTTTTTTCTGCTGCCCATTTTCTGATCATGTTGCCCGATAAAAAACTCAATCCTGTTTCTTTTGTTTTATTGAAATTAAAAACCCGGGTAGAGAAAAACTCGGTCAGTTTTGTTTTCTTATGCAACCCTTCTTTATCCTTATCGCCATCCCTGATAATTATACTTCCGCCCGGGTTCATGTTACTGATGCATTTTTCTATAACCTGTTTCTGTTCATCATCAGGCAGGTAATGTAAAATATCTGCCAGAATAATAGTATCATATTTTTCAAACTCAAATCCCATCACATCACTATGCACAAAATTAATCATATCGGTTTTACTGAAGCAATGATTTGCCGTATCAATTTTTTGCTTATCATAGTCTATGCCCGTAATTTCCCTTTGAGGCGCAGTAAAGGATAGCATGTAGGACATAAAGCCATAGCCACATCCAATATCCAGTATTTTACCCTGCGCCGGAACAAGTTCATGAAATGGTTGATAATTTTTTTCAAGTTTTGTCTTTATCCGTATATACCACTCCAACAAGGGCCCTTTGTAGAGATAGTTATAAATGAGTTTTTCCAAAAAATATTTTGGTTGCTCAATTTCATTTTTAAGCATACCGAATTCTGTTCTGAAATAACGGCCAATTTGTTTTGCTCTTTCGGCATAGCCGTTTCCAAACCGGGTATCGCCTGGGTTAATTCTTGGTAAAAATTTAAGTGTTACCTGCCCGTTCTTAAGTAATGCATCTTTTTTGGTAAGTGTGTAATTGGTTCCGTGAATCATAATGGGTAAAATATCAGCATCCAGTTTTTCGGCCAGGTAAAATGCCCCTTTATGAAAGCGGTTAATTACTCCATCCTCTGATCTTGTTCCTTCAGGGAAAATGATCAGTGAATATCCATGCTTCATCCTGTCGGCGATCTTATCCAGTTTCTGCTCTACCAGTTCAGAAGGAAAATAATCTGCCATGCGGATGACCGGGCCAAAAAAAGGTGCATTCCATTTTTTATTATTGGTAAGCATTAATATTTTGGGATGCAGCATGATCAACGGAACAATGTCTAAAGAGGATTGATGATTGCAGATAATTATTGCCGGCCTAGCCAGGTCTTCCGTCAACGGATTAATGATCTTCTTTTTTACATTGCCCATAACGTACATCAGGAACCAACAGGCTTTTGAAAGTAAAACATGATAACCGTATTTTCCTTTCTCTTTTACCCGTAATCTTACAAAAATTCGTCCCAGTAAAGTAAAAAAAATACTTACGGAAATAAACAGCGAAAAGGCAAATGATGATTTAATGAATCCCCAAAGTGTCCATGGAAAACGGTTTTTTTTAACCCGGTTCTTTATTAATATTGAAAACAGGAACGGGATCAAAATTTGTGACATGATTACCACACAAACAATACCTATGATAGAAATTAAAGCAATGGATTGTAAAGCCGGGTGTTTAGCAAAAATCAGAACTCCCAAACCTACCAGGGTAGTTACAGCAGATAGGATGATGGAAGATTTAAAAGAGGACAGGTTCTTTTTACCTGTTTTGTATTCCTGAAGCAATCCATCCATGATAAACAGGCTGTAATCATCTCCTAAACCAAATATAAGTGCCGATATAATAATGTTAATTATATTGAATTGGATACCAAACATCCCCATAATACCCAGAATCCAGATCCAGGTAATTAACATAGGAATGAAGGATACCAGCGTCAGCTCTATTCTTCCATAAACAATCAGCAAAACTATAAAAACCAACAAGGAGGTCATTAAAGCAATCTTTGTAAAATCAGCGTTAATGATCTGTACAAACCGGTTGGTAAGGTATTGTTTGTCCAGCACGGTAACGTGTTCATTATTTTCAAACGCTTTATAAACTTCCGTTCTTTTTTCCGGTATTGTTTTTACTAAGGTAACCACCGTTGTCTTACCAGGTTTTTCGGTGATGAAATCATCCAGGAAATTTTTACGCACTTTAGCCATGGCCTCCCTGTGAACAGGAACATATACATTTTCCAGTAACCTTTTAAAGTTATCAAATGCTGATGCCTTAAATTTTAAAGCGGCTCCTTCTTTAATCAGGGTAGCTATTAAAGCCGATTTTTTTTCAGGGGTCCAGTAATTATTCCATCTGTTAATGCTGATCTTTTGCAAAGAGTCTGATATAATAAGTGAAGAAACCCCTGAATATTTTATAACTATATTTTGACCCTGTAGTTTTTCGATCTGTGTAACTAATTTTTCATTATTAACCAGGGCATCATCCAATGTCTTTCCTTCGGTAACCAGGTAAACAGATTGTAAAGCATATTGATTTACCTGGTTCAGCTTCTTCTCCGACTCTTTTAATTTGGGGCTCATGAAATTCATGTTCTGCAGATCAGATTCAAACTCAACTTTACCAGCCCAGAATGCAAACAGGATGGTTAAACCCAAAATAATGATCACCAGGTATTTATTATACTCCGGCCTTAAGGATGCTATTCTGTCAATCCATGAAAATGCTTCTGCCTTTTGAGATGATTGTTCTTTTTTACCGGCAATAAAATGTGGCAGAAATATCAATGAGGAAAGGGAAGCCCCGATCAGACTGAAAGCAGCAAAAAGTCCCAGGTCTTTGAGCATTTCTGATTCAACAAACTGAAGGCATAAAAATCCACCGATCGTGGTAAAGCTTCCAATAGTCATTGGCAGTGCCAGGTCGTGTATCAGCTCCCTGATACTTCCTGTATGCCGGTAATGATTAAAAACGTGAAGCGAATAGTTTACTGCAATACCCAAAACCACAGAGCCGGTACCCAAAGCAATCACTGATATCTTTCCCTTTAAAAAATAAATGGCTGCAAGAGAAAACACAGCACCAAAGATCACCGGAATCAGAATTATTAAAGGCGCTCTTTTTTTACGAAAATAAAATCCTAAAAAGACAATAATGAAGAGAATGGTAATGCCCTGCGTAAGTAAAGAGTCTTTTCGAAGTTGCAATGCATTTCCAACCGAAACTGCCGTGGCACCAAAATAAGATGCAGTAACGTTACAATTGCTATTATCGATCAGGCTGTCGAGTCCCTTTATCAGCAATGCATTTTTCGCGGTGTTACCGGGTGGAAAGGCAGGTGTAATAAAAAGCATCAAATGCTGTCTGTCTTTAGTCAGTATGTAATTATCATAGAGTTCAAAATTTTCGTCGTATTGTAATTGTTGTAGTTTTTTTAACCCCAGGAAAGTAATACCCACCGGATCTTTGCTGATCATACTCTTTAATGCGAATCCTGAAGGTGATGTAAGTGTTCGGAAATTCTGCTTCAGTGTTTCTTTAACTTTTGCAGGCGTTATCAGCGAATCAATCTGAGTATAATCCTTTTCATTCAGGTAAACGGGCAAGTGATCACTTACCGTACCAAATAATTCCAAAGCCAATCCATCATCAACCTTATAATTTATTTTTGTGATGAAGGGAGTGAGTTTTCTCTGTATGTTATTTACAAACTCATCTGTATAAGCAATAAGGCTGTCAGGCTGCGCTGCAGCAGCAGTATCTTTAAATGATACGGTTACTGCCAGCTTATCCATGAACTTTGAATTTTGAAAAACGGCATTCAGTTTTTCAATTTTTTCATCCTTAGGTAATATTTTAGAAATGTCTTCCTCGAATTTTACCTGCAAAGCAAACCATCCTGCCAGTAAGAAAATGGCAAAGAAAGTAATATATAAAGCGGGCTGGCGCTTTTCAAAGAAAATATATATGCTAAGTAA
The DNA here is from genome assembly GCA_031414035.1 of Chitinophagaceae bacterium. Lineage (GTDB taxonomy): Bacteria > Bacteroidota > Bacteroidia > Chitinophagales > Chitinophagaceae > Ferruginibacter. The sequence goes on from JANOGE010000205.1 coordinate 10,339, forward strand.
TATTTTTCTCATTTTCTAATCCGGCTTTGAAATAACCACATGCTTCTTATCAATCAATTTTAAAAAAATAAAAGTAAGCAGGCCAAACACAATACCTGCAATAATGGCCAGTGTTATACTGCCGTAAATATATTGCAACAGGTTTTTTTTTATCGAATCCAAAGAAATGGTATTACTGAAATCGATATGCATGGCATGTGCACCCATCCAGAATGTACCCATTTTATAACTCAGAAAAATGATAAGGGGAATCATAGGTGGAATACTAATATTAGCGGCAATAATAACCAAAGGTTTATTCAGCTTAAATAAGATGGCCAGGAAGATCGCCGCCCCAAGTTGAAAGCCCCAAATTGGGGCAATGCCCATAAAAATACCAAAGGCCACAGAAAAAGATTTTAACTGAGCCGAATGATGTGGATTAAATAAATGATCATCCAGCAGTTTTTTTAATTTTTTTTTGCTAAAAAGTGTTCTTGTAAAATCACGTGGTTTTATATACAAAAAACTGATAAGTACAAGTACTGTATTTAATATGCTGATTCGGAGAAAATCTTTGTATGGCCTGAAATGCGAAACCCGTTCTTCGGCAGGTGCATAATAAACAGTAACCGGCACAGATACCACATTAATGCCTTTCCATGCTGCTCTCACCAGCACTTCAATTTCAAATTCGTATTTACGGGTGAAGAAGCGTATGTTTTTTAAAGCTTGTAAAGGATAAAGCCGAAAGCCCGATTGTGTATCAGGGCTGCTGATGCCTGTTTCTACTTTAAACCAAAAGTTTGAAACGTTATTACCAAAACTGCTGCCGCCAGGCACCGAAGCCTGATCCATATTCCTGGCACCAATAATAATGACGTTCTGTTCTTCTTCAATCTTATTAATAAAGGCAGGAAGGTCTTTAGCAAAATGCTGTCCGTCAGAATCAATGGTGATGGCATATTTGTACCCTTTTTCTGCAGCATATGCAAAAGCGTTGCGGAGGGCCCATCCCTTACCCACGTTTTTTGCATAGCTGATGAATTGAACTGCCGGGTATTGTTTTACAATATCAACCGTATTATCGGTTGATCCGTCGTTTACTACAATAATATGACCGCTGTATTGCACTACATCTTCAATAACTTTAGCAAGTGTAGCTGCATTGTTATACGTTGGAATAATAACACAGACCTTCAAAACATCAACTTTCT
>JANOGE010000206.1:0-3588 GCA_031414035.1 Chitinophagaceae bacterium
ACTTTGCTGCCAATCGGTTACCACATTTTCCCTTCGCCATTGGTACTCCAGGTGAGCGCTCCATTTTTTTGAAAATTTAAGTGTGGTAAAATTATTAAACCAGCCGATGCTGTTTTTATCTGTTATCCTTGTATTTTGAGCTGTTGAAATAAGGCTAAACAAACATAAAATCGTTGAAAAAATTATACGATAGCACATACTTAGATTTTGTGTAAATGAGATCAGGTATCAGCTTTCTATACCGGTTTCAGCATTGCTGAATCTTTTTACCCTGATAGTCTTTTATATACGTTTTTCTTTTAACTAACTTAATTGTTTATCTGTTTAAGCAAAATGACATTTCTTATCCCAATTATTTTCGACTTCTTTCTTTTTATTCGGCTTTTGGTGGTTTCAACAACACTTAAAACTGCTTCTTCAAAAGTTTTACATTGTGCGCTTGCCAGTATGTCGTTACCGGGTATAGCCAATCTTATTTCGCAAATCTTGTTTTCTTTTGTGTCCGAATTGGAAACCCTGAGCGAAATGTGAAATGAAATTATCTCACTGTAATAAGTGGATAACTTTTCAACTTTTTCATGAATAAACCCGGTTAGTACCGGGTTTACTTTAAAACCAGGTGATTGAATATGGATTTGCATAACTCAATTTTTATTTTTTTGTTTAAAAGGCGGGCACTTTAATTCAATTGTAATGTCTGATTTACTTTATCATTATCCCATATCCAGAGCGTATCGGGGTAAAATTTTACTTCACCGGTTGAAATGTCGTGTGTACCACCCACAATCCCTATTTCGCCTTTTTCAATCATTTCTTTTAAAATGGTACTACGTTCCATAATGGCATGTACTGTGCGTTTTACATTTATGGAAGCTACTTTTTCAACAAATTCAGGATTGGCAGAGTTACGGTTTTCAGTTTCTGTTTTTTCATCGTAAACGGCCGGCTGTATTTTGGATAGTAAAGCGGTAAGGTTGCCCATTTCCACATGATCGCAGGCACCTTTTACTGCGCCGCATTTTGTATGGCCAAGTACAACAATAAATTTTGAACCTGCTGCCTTGCAGGCAAACTCCATACTGCCCAAAATATCTTCATTAATAATATTACCTGCAATACGAACACTGAAAATATCGCCCAGCCCCTGGTCAAATATCAGCTCGGCAGATGTACGGGAATCTATACAGCTTAATATTACGGCAAAGGGGTGCTGCCCGTCGGATGTTTCGTTTGCCTGTTGCAAAAGGTTGCGGTTTACTTTTAAGTTGTTTACAAATCTTTTATTTCCTTCTTTTAATAATTCAAGCGCCTGATGTGGAGTAATAGCAGCCTGCATTTCTTTAGTAAGTGTTTTCATTTTATTTGTTTTTATGTTTAAAAATTAATTAAGCCGGTTCAATAAAATTTATCGTTTCTACAGTAATGTTTTTGAGTTTTGCATTGCTTCGATAATCCCTTATCAGTTCTACCACATCGTATGCAATGGATGTTGATTTGGTACAATCAATAATAACTTTTGAATTGGCAGGAATTTCTTCCAGTTCCTTTATCAAGCTTGCCTTGTTAAAGAAAGAAACTTCTTCGGCTAAAACAAGCTGATGCACATCCTGTCCTTCTTCGGTGGTTATGGTTTCCTTCATGTAATGCGAATTGCGGTAACTGTGGCGCAGCGTATAGAATATGCCAAACAGGATACCGATGGTAATTCCTTTAAGCAGATCTGTTGCCAGTATACCGATAACAGTTGCCGTGAAAGGAATGAATTGTTCCCAACCCAATTTGTACATCTGTTTAAATAAGGAAGGCTTTGCAAGTTTATATCCTACCATTAAAAGAATTGCAGCAAGGCTGGCCAGTGGAATCATGTTTAATAACCCGGCAATAGTTATTGCTGAGATCAATAAAAACACACCGTGAAGTATTGCAGACAATTTTGTTTTACCGCCAAAGTTTATATTGGCCGAACTACGTACGATAACCTGGGTAATAGGTAATCCGCCAATCATACCTGACACGATATTTCCAAGTCCCTGTGCTTTTAATTCCCTGTTGGTGGGCGTAACCCGTTTGCTCGGGTCCATTTTGTCTGTTGCTTCAACACATAATAGTGTTTCTAAACTGGCAACAATGGCCAACACGATCGCAATCTTCCAAACCTCAAAATTAGTTATGGCAGAAAAATCAGGAAATGTAAACTGGCTGAAAAACTCTGTTAAACTGTTTGCAACCGGTATTCTTACAACCTGGTCATCAGCTAAACTAAAATTTAATGTGCCGGCCTTGAACAGGTAATTCATAACTATACCCAAAACTACTACAACTATTGGCCCTTGTATTAACTGAAAAACTTTATGTTTTTTAGTCAGTACCTGGTCCCATAAAATGAGTATGGCCAACGAAATACCCGCTATTAAAATAGCCCCGGGTGTAATAAAATCTAAGGCTTTTGTAATTTCCGAAAATGTATTTTCACCATCTGCCTGAAAAAAAGCATCATCGCCTTCGGCGTCTTTATCCCATCCCAGCGCATGTGGTATTTGTTTTAAAATGATCAATAAACCAATACCCGTAAGCATTCCTTTAATTACCGAAGAAGGAAAGAAATAGGCAATAAAACCGGCTTTGGCAAAACCAAGGGTTAACTGAATAATTCCGGCTAATACAACCGCCAGTAAAAATGCCGGCCACGAACCCAGTGTAGTTATTGACGTTAATACAATAACAGCCAAACCTGCTGCCGGGCCACTAACACCTAATGGCGAACCACTGGCAATACCTACAATAATACCACCCACGATCCCGGCAATTATTCCGGCAAATAATGGTGCGCCGGATGCCAGTGCAATGCCCAGGCATAAAGGGACTGCAACAAAGAAAACCACAATACTTGCCGGCAGGTCGCTCTTAATTTCTTTAAACATGTTCTTGATCTCCATAATATAGTTGTTTTATTAGCTGAGAAGGTAAAGATAGTAATATTATTTATAAAGATAGCATTACTATCTCATAGAATTGTAAAACTTTTAACTATTTTTGTGCCCTCACGTATTAAAAACACTTTTTAGTTAACAAAAAGACCCGAAATCAGATAAATATTATAAAAAATGGAATTACAACTTCAGATAAAAATGAATAAAAAACTGTTTTTGCGTGATCCGGAGCAGACAGAACTGGGAAAGAAAATTATTCAACACAGTATTGAGGTAATAAATAAATACGGATTTGAAGCTTTTACATTTAAAAAACTGGCAGAAGATATTAACTCAACAGAAGCAGGAATTTACCGGTACTTTGAAAACAAACACAAGTTATTGATGTATATAACCTCATGGTACTGGAGCTGGCTTGAATACCGTATCATGATACATACTTTGAATGTAAAAGACCCTGTGATAAAACTAAAAAAGGCAATTCATTTACTGGCAGCCACGGTAGAGGATGACATAAACACCAGTCATATTAATGAGAGTGTACTACACCATATCATTATAGCAGAGGGATCAAAAGCTTATTTAACCAAGCATGTGTCCGAAGATAATAAAGATCAGTTTTTTAAACCTTATAAAGACCTTTGTGCCAAGATTGGTG
>JANOGE010000207.1:0-4379 GCA_031414035.1 Chitinophagaceae bacterium
ATTGAATTTGTAAATCCGGAGATCAATCCTGATACAAGAATTAATTTAATCCGGGTGTCCATTCCCAATACAGGTAACCAGTTAAAACCCGGTATGCCTGCTTATGTAGTCTTAAAAAGTCAGCAACATAAAACATTAACACTGCCTGCAGATGCGGTTATCAGGGATAGCAAAGGAGCAACAGTTTGGGTAAGAACCGGTAAAAATTCTTTTAAAATCAAGATGGTACAGGTTGGACTGGAAAGTGATGACAGGATAGAAATAAAATCCGGATTAAGTGCAGGTGATGTAATAGTAATTACAGGAGCTTATTTATTGAACAGTGAGTATATTTTCAAGAAAGGGGCCAATCCAATGGCCGGGCATGATATGAATGCAATGTAAATACTAAATTCTAAAAAAATCTGCCAACTTGAAATTATTTGCCCTGTCCTCCTTTTTTGTTCACGTTGTTCAAAAGTGTGAATGATGTAACTTTTTTAATTAATTGTGTATCATAAACGATTACCAGGAAGCCTACCTTACTATCGTTGTGAAAACTCTTTCACATTAAAATAGCTAATTAATAATTTAAAAATCAAAATCATGAAATCATTACAAAAACTCACCGTGCTGGTTACTTTAATTACATTTTTTGCATCCTGCCAATCAGGTGCAGATGTAAACCAAACGCTTTCCAAAACGGAAACAAGAATGGAAATGATGAACAAAATTGCTGACGACAGTTCAATGTCGAAAGAAATGATGGCGGCCATGATGAACGGCAAAAACGGTAAAATGATGATGATGGAAAATGGAAAGATGCCAATGATGGAAAATCATGAGGCGATGATGAAAATGATGAAGGACAATCCTGGTATGATGCATACTATGATTATGAACATGATGGAAGCCAGTAAGAGTGATACCTCCATGATGTCGGGGATGTGTAAAAAAATGATGGAAAACCCTCAGATGATGGATATGATGCAAAAGATGAAGGGAAAAAATATAGATATGAATAAGATGGAGGGAATGGATAAAAAATAATATCAGTAACCAATAATTTTAAATAATTAAAGCTATGATGGACAATAACGGAGGGTATTATTACTGGGGAATGCATATGGGTTGGTGGGTTTTTATTCTGGTTATTTTAATAGTGGTCATTGGATTCTTTTTCATTTTCCGGAAAAGTAAATAAACACTGATAAATGCAAAAGATATATAACTTAACAGGTATGAGCTGTGGAAACTGTGTGAATCACGTAAAGCAGGCTTTGCTTAAACTCCCTGATGTTACAGAAGCTGAAGTCCAATTGAATCCGCAGAAAGTTTTTCTTACAATGAGCAAACCTTTTTCTATTGCTGAATTGCAATCTCAACTTACCCAAGCAGGACATTATGCAATTAATGAAACTGCTTAAAATATAAAGGAATGATGTTTTAAAATTCAAAAGGAAAAACTAATTTTCTGAATAAATATTTCAGTAATGGAACATCAGCATGATAACAGCAACCAGCTAACAGGTTCTATTTACACTTGTCCAATGCATCCCGAAATTAAACAGGACAAACTAGGAAATTGCCCAATTTGTGGAATGACCCTGGTTCAGGTAAAAGAAGAAACCGGAAATAAAAAATTACCTCATGTTCATGAGGCCAATCAATCAATGGGCCATGCAGGGCATAATCATCATGCTATGATGATTGCTGATTTCAAAAAACGGTTTTATGTAGTGCTGATTCTTACAGTACCAATCATGTTGTTATCAGAAGTGATTCAGCATTGGCTAAATCTTCATATCAGCTTCCCGGGTTCAAAATATATTATGCTTGCATTATCATCTGTTGTCTTCTTTTATGGCGGCTGGCCATTCTTAAAAGGATTGGTTGACGAAGTAAAAGGAAAGAATCCCGGAATGATGTTTTTAATCGGCTTCGCCATTACAGTTGCATACATATACAGCGTGGCAATTGTTTTTGGTTTGCAGGGTATGGATTTCTTTTGGGAATTGGCAACACTTATACTCATTATGCTTTTAGGGCATTGGATAGAAATGAAATCCGTAGCAGGTGCCTCAAGAGAATTGGAATTATTGGTTCAGTTAATGCCTGATGATGCTCACTTAGTGGATGGTGAAAAAGTATCCGATGTAAAAACTGAAACCTTAAAAGAGGGTGATATTATACTAATAAAACCCGGAGAGAAAGTAGCAGCCGATGGCATTATAGCAGAAGGTGAAAGTTATTTGAATGAATCTATGCTTACTGGTGAATCAAAACCTTTACAAAAAGTAAAAGGAGAAAAAGTAATTGCTGGGTCTATTAATGGAAATGGTTCTATTAATGTTACCGTATCTCATGGGGTGAAGGATTCATACCTCTCACAGGTAATAAAACTGGTAGATGATGCTCAAAAATCAAAATCAAAAACGCAGTTACTGGCAGATACGGCTGCTAAATGGTTAACGGTAATTGCAATTGTCGCAGGCATTGGTACTTTTTTATATTGGTATTTAACCGGGCAGCCGCTGGCTTTTGCAATGGAAAGAATGGTTACTGTAATTGTGATCTGTTGCCCTCATGCCCTGGGATTGGCTGTTCCGTTGGTGGTGGCCAAATCAACAGCCTTATCTGCAAAACATGGATTGCTGATCAAGAACAGGACTGCTTTTGAAAATTCAAGAAAAATAACCACCATCGTATTTGATAAAACAGGAACACTCACTGTTGGAAAATTTGAGGTATCAAAAATTATATCGTTGCAAAAAGATCTGAATGAAAATGCGATTATTCGTATGGCATCTGCATTGGAGCAAAAATCAGAACATCCGATAGCAACAGGTATTTTGCAAAAAGCGAAAGAGATAAAAATCACCATTCCCGCAACAGAAAATTTTAATGCCATCACCGGTAAAGGTGTTGAAGCCACAGTAGAAGGTAAAAAGATATTGGTTGTTAGCCCGGGTTATTTAAAAGAAAAAAATATTACTCTTCCCGATGGCTTTACCGCCAATGATACCGAAACAGTTGTGTTTGTAATTATCAATGATCAGTTAGCAGGTTATATTGCTTTATCGGATGAGATAAGGCCCGAATCAGCAGATGCTATTAAAACATTGAAACAAAATAAGATCAAATCAATATTGCTAACAGGTGATAACAGTAAAGTAGCAGCAAGCGTAAGCAAAACATTGGACATGGATAGTTTTTTTGCCGAAGTATTACCACATCAGAAATTGGAAAAGATAAAAGAGCTGCAAAGCAAAGGTGAATTTGTAGCCATGACAGGCGATGGTGTAAATGACGCACCCGCTCTGGCAATTGCAGATATAGGCATTGCTGTGGGCAGTGGCAGCGATATTGCCGCAGAAACCGCAGCCATTATATTGGTGAACAGCAATCCAAAAGACATTGTAAGTTTGGTTTTATTTGGCAAAGCCACTTACCGCAAGATGATCCAGAATTTGATCTGGGCAACGGGTTATAATGTAATTGCATTACCATTGGCAGCTGGTGTTTTGTATAAGCAGGGTATTTTATTAAGCCCGGCTGCCGGTGCTGTTTTAATGACGGTAAGTACCGTTGTGGTTGCCATCAATGCCGGAATGTTATCAATAAAAAAGTAAGGCCAACGCATTTATACAATGGCCGGCTGAATGCAGTAATGATGATAATATAATTATCTTTATGTATTAAACGGGCTTATTAAATAGCCTTATATTAGTAATGAAAAAACTTTTATATTTTATAATCTTAATTTCAAATTTTACATACAGCCAGGTAAAGAACAGGCCAGACCATGACCCCCCTGTTGTTGTGAATAAATATACAGAAGTACTGGTTTTTAATATCTGTACCAATGAAATTACAGTTGCAGATGCAACATACTATAACCCTGGGGATACGGTTTTAATTATTCAAATGAAGGGCGCTTTAATAGATACCAGTAATACGGCTTCCTTTGGAACCATATTGGATTATAAGAATGCCGGTAATTATGAGTTCAATTACATCAGTCAGAAATCAGGCAATGTTCTGGCTTTTAAAAATAAACTGACAAGGAATTATGATATTCCGGATGGGGTTGTACAATTGGTAAGGGTTCCAAAATATAAAAGTGGGGTATTCACCGGCGGACTAACCTGTGATCCATGGGATGGATCAAAAGGTGGGGTATTAGCTATTATTTCTACTTTAAGTTTAACCTCTATTGAGCCTATTTATGTAACAGGACTGGGATTCAGGGGCGGGCAGGGTTATAACGCTCCTCTGCCATCCCCCAATTGTTATACAAATGGCTGGAATTATCCTTCCTCAAGCCAGGTTGCAGCTTTAAAAGGTGAAAGTATAGCAACGCTACCAACAAATATTGTCAAAGGAAAAGGCAGTCCGGC
>JANOGE010000208.1:0-3313 GCA_031414035.1 Chitinophagaceae bacterium
GAATGATATTCTCAGTTGCTGTATAATTTACAGTTGTTGTAAAAAAGCCTTTGTAGGTATGGCTCAATTCAATATTATGGGCAAACTGAGGACTCAGGTTTGGATTACCCTGTTCAAATGTGTACCTGTCAAGAAAATGAACAAAAGGGTTCATATCCTGGTAATCGGGCCTTTCAATACGGCGACCATAATTTATAACGAACTGATTTTTTTCGTTGGCTGTGTACTGCAGGTAAACTGTTGGAAACAATTGGGTATAAGATCTTTTAAAACTGGTTTCGGTATATTCAAATTTATTCTGAGTGGTATTATAAGTATACCCTTTTGAAATACCATTTGAATTGGTATTCTCAATCCTTAATCCAAGTTGTGCAGTCCATTTTTTACCCAGTGGCCTGCTGTAATTGACATAGGCTGCATTAATATTTTCATCATAGATAAAATGATTACTGCGGCCGCTGTCTAAAAGGGAGTACCCTGTTTTTAAACTGTCGTATATGGCATTGTTATCATTATTTACAAAGCTGGTTTTAAATCCTGCTTCAAACTTTGCCTCTTTCTTTAATGGCAAAGTATAATCAACTTTTCCGCTGTAAATTTTAATATTGGTGGGCAGTGTGCCGTATAAAACATCGGGTACCTGTCTTAAATTTCCCATATTGTCATAATAAGAACTGGTAAGTGGTTGCTCGCTGGTTGCTTTATACTGAATAAAATCCAGGTCTGCTGTAATTTCCTGCCCTGCTGTATCCAGTTTAGTCCTCAGGTTAAAATTACTGCTGAAATTTTTCCACTGCTCATTATTTTCAGTATATGCAGTAGTTATATCTGTAAGATTATTATTTGGATCATAGATATAGGTACTGGTGCTGCTCTGCCATAAACTGGGATTGTAATACCCGTTTAGCACCAGGCCAACCGTTGTATTTTTAGAAACTGTATAATCCAAACCAACTTTTGCACTATAATTATGGCTTTGATTTTCCATTTCGGTGGTTTGGTCAAAAATTGATTTGATATTTTTAGTATTTGCGTCACGGAAATTTCTCAAAATATATAGTTCCTGGCTGCGGTGATTACGGTTGTAATTAAAGTTGCTGAAGAAATTAACCTTTTTGTTACGGTAATTAAAACTTACAGCTTCATTAAAACGGGCATATCTTCCCTGGGTATAACCACTTGTTATACTGCCATTGTAACCAAACAATTTGTTCTTTTTGGTTTTAATATTGATAATTCCCGCATTTCCTGCTGCATCATATTTTGCAGGAGGATTGGTCATGATTTCAATTTGATCCAATTGGCTGGCCGTCATATTGCGTAACATATTTGCCAGGTCGGTTCCACTTAAATAACTGGGACGGCCATCAAGGTATACAATTACACCCGCTTTCCCTTTCAGGCTGATATTGCCGTCTTTATCAACAGAAATACCGGGTGCTTTTTCCAAGACTTCCAAAGCAGTACTTCCGGTACTGGTTATAGAAGCATCTACATTTACAATTGTTCTGTCAAGTTTTCTTTCAATTAATGGCTTTTTAGCAGTAACCGATACCTCTTTTAAAGATTTCCCGGAAGGAACCAGTTGTAATACACCCACATTTGCTGACACTTTATCTGCAGCAATTGTAAATGAGTTACTGTAGGTTTTAGTATGCCCAATGGAAGTTGCTAATACTAAATAGCTACCTTCTTTTAAATTTTCAAATGAAAAATTACCGTCTTTATCGGTAACAGCTACTTTTACAATACTGGAATCTTTTGCTCTTAAGAGAGAAACAGAAGCTGCATCAATGATCTTTTGATTTCCTCCGTCTTTTATGCTTCCGGATACTAAGCCTCCGGTTTGGGCAATGCTGGATATACTAATGCTCATAGCAGCCAGCAGGCTGAAAAATTTGTTCATGGCTATACTTTTTGTTTTTAACCCGAATGGCTGTCGGGTGGTTTTAAAATAATCAGTTATATACTTTGATAACTACTTCACAAAAGTAGGTACTTTGTTTTACATAGTACATTGTTTTATATTGAACGGCAAATTTCAGGGATATTTGGTTATATCCATGTATACGTAACATTAAAGGAAAGGTTACAATTAGGCTAAGAAGGAAAATATCCGGGTTTTTAGATTAGTTTTTTGCCGAAGACCGTTTATTAAGAAAAATTATTAATATTAAACCTGCCAATATCAGCATTACGGAAATAATTTCGGCCTGGGTTGGATGAAACCCAAATATGGAATAGGTGTTATTTACCCGTATCAATTCTACCATAAACCTCTCTATCCCGTTTAAAATCAGGTAAATACCAAATAATACACCCGGTACTTTGATTCTTTTGCGAATTGCCCAGAGTATGATAAATAGAATTGTACATAAGATCGTTTCATAAAAAGGGGTAGGAAAAACTGGCAAGGGTAATGCCCGACAATGCTCTTCGATACAACCCGTTATTTTTATGCCATCTTTATTTACATTTTGTGGATAAGTATAAGCAACCATCCATACGGGTAAAAATGAAGGCGCCCTGAACGATTTATGAGGTACAGCAGTGAGGCTTTTATACGTTCGGTCAGTAACAGGTGTAATAACCGAATCTGAATCGATGGCTTTTCCATCCAAAAAGTATGTGGCATTTTTTTCCAGGTGCTTTTGAAAATCTTCCGGTCCTGCTTCTACCACTTTTCCAGCTTCATTTATAACATAGGCACTGTTATAAATGCCCCAATCCCCATCCCCCGATACCTGGCAACCAATCCTTCCAACAGCATAAGCAAGCAATAATGCCAACCCAGCTGCATCAACCAGGTGTATGACTTTTATTCCTTTTTTTGAGGCATACCAACAAATGGCAACAGCCGCTAAAATTAATCCACCATAAAAAGTTAATCCGCTGGCTGAGAATATTCTACCAACAGGGTCCTTTATAAACTCACTCCAGTTTTCAAGGTTATCAAATAACTTAGCGCCAAATATCCCGAAAACCAATCCAATAATGATAATATCTCCCACCCTGTCGTGAGGCCAGATTCGTACATGCCGGCTTTCAGGTTCTTTTAATTTTTGTTTATTCTTATCCCACCATTTTAATCCGGCTAATAATCCCCCAAGCAATAAACCTCCCAAAATATTCCCATCCCCGGAAAAAATATAATCCTGTGGATTAGCTCCATCCGGTTTATTAAAGAAAAGCCCTACTATTTTATACCCGAAAATAAACCCCACCAGCCAATTAATGATCAGGTCAATTAAAGTAGCCGGTTTACCAACGGTTATCATTTCTTCCCTTGGAGATAAAAGCCCTTCCTTTTCCT
>JANOGE010000209.1:0-5316 GCA_031414035.1 Chitinophagaceae bacterium
GGACAAGTCTCCATTTTTAACGGGTAGCAAAAATACAATATCAGCATTTATAAGCCGAATATTTTTTCTGTATTCGAGCTGGTCATATTTTCTACCTGTTCCGGGGATGCATTTTTTATAACGGCTAATCTTTCCACTATATATTTTAAATAGCTGCTTTCGTTACGTTTACCACGAAAAGGTACCGGTGTTAAATATGGAGAATCCGTTTCCAGAACCATATATTTTAAATCAATTTTGTCCAGCACCTCAGCTAATCCGCTGTTTTTATAAGTTACTACACCTCCTATCCCCAGATAAAACCCGGTATCCAGTATTTCTTTTGCATTTTCATACGTACCGCCAAAACAATGAAATATTCCTCTTACCCCCTTTGCCGCAAATTCTTTAACCACTTCAATGGTTTCCTGCATGGCATTCCTGGTATGAATAACAATGGGCAATTTATATTGCAGAGATAATTCGATCTGCATTCTGAAAGCTTCATATTGCTGCTCGATAAAGGTTTTCTCCCAATAAAAATCCAGCCCTATTTCACCTATGGCAGCAAATTTTCTTTTGCCCAGCCATTCTTTTACAATTGATAATTCATGCAGGTAATTCTCTTTCACCGAACAGGGATGTAATCCCATCATAGCAATACATTTACCCGGAAATTTTTCTTCCAGTAAAAGCATATTATCAATTTCAGCACTGTCAATGCTGGGTAAATAAAATTTATGTATACCTTCTTCTTCAGCCCTTTTTATTACTTCTTTGATATCCTGTTTAAACTCATCCAGGTAAAGATGGCAATGTGTATCAATAAGCATTTTTAATATTTATATACAAAAGTGCTTAAAAATAATTTAACGATTCTTTAAACCCAGCAAATCAATCTAAGTCATATACCTGTTCGTATTATTCACCTTTATTTTTTATTCAAAAAATTACTTTTATGAAAAAAACAATTAACCTCACCACCTGGCTCCTGGCATTCAGCTTTATTGGAGCCCTTACGTTTACAAGCTGTAAAAAAGATGACAGCCAGATCAGCGTAACAGACAATGACCCAGCAGAACTGGCCGCTTCTCAGGAAGTCACCACACTGGAAGCTGCAACTGAAGCTCAGTTCGATGATGTTTTCAATATTACCGCCAGTATGAATACCAGCCAGGTTGGCGAAGACCTGGGTGTTGGTGCCAATGTTTCGGGTTTATATGAACTCGGTAGTACTAATCCAACAAACACTTCACCATGCTTTACCATTACTGTAATTCCAAACATTCCGCATGTATTCCCAAAAACGGTAACCATTGATTTTGGAAACGGTTGCCTTGGCCGCGATGGAAAATTCAGAAAAGGAAAGATCGTATCTATCTACACTAATCCATTAATGGTACCGGGAGCAAAAGTTTCCACTACTTTTATACGTTATCATGTGGATAGTTTTCAAATTGAGGGCACCCATATTACTGAAAACACTAGCATATCTAATATGCAGGGCTGGAAAGTTGTTGTTATAGATGGAAAGATCACCAATACCAATAATAACAGATGGATAAAATGGAACAGTACAAAAAATGTATTACAAATAGAGGGTAACGGAACACCACATTTCCCCCTGGATGATGTATACAAAATCACCGGTAATGCAAGGAGTTCAAATTCAGCAGGTCACACCTGGGCTGCATTGGTTTTAGAACCATTAATAAAGAAATTTACCTGTCGCTGGATTGTCAAAGGAACAGTAAAATTACTAAGAGACGGCCGGGAATCTTTATTGGATTATGGAGATGGGAGATGCGATAACCAGGCCATAATTTATATTAATGGAGTACCGCATGTTATAACTCTGTAAAAACTGTTTAAAAAATTGTTGTTAATTTAACAACAACAATGTACATTTAACACAGTTTTCATAGGGTACGGATTAAAAACGGGCCAGGGTTTCTACCCCGGCCCAATTTTTTTAAACGATACATGCTTTTTTATACATATTATTTAAACCCTGATCTTATCAAATTGAAACCCCTTTTCTGTAAAGTATTTTAATATCAATGGCAAGGTATACTGTAAACGAATATTTGCTTTCTCACTATCATGAAACACAACTACAGAGCCACTTTTAGTATTTTTTAAAACGCTTTTTAAACACTTTTCCGGTGAAATTTTTACATCAAAATCTCCGCTTAAAACACTCCACATAATAATTTTTAAAGGGTGCTTTAATAGGGCCAGATCCTTTTTCTGTTTCCATGTGATTCGACCGTAAGGTGGTCTGAATAAATCTGAATCAATATATTTTTGGGCTTTTAATACATCGGCCAGGTATTTTAAATTAGCCGTTTTCCAGCCATTCAGGTGATTGTATGTATGATTTCCTACAGCATGTCCCTCATCCATTATCCTTTTATAAACAGCCGGGTTTTCCACTACATTTTTGCCAATACAAAAAAAAGTGGCCCTGGCATTGAATTTCTTCAATTCATCTAAAACAAAAGGAGTTATCAACGGATGGGGTCCATCATCAAAAGTCAGGTATATGGCATTTCCCGTTGCCGGCATATCCCAAATACAGCCTGTAAACAATTTTTTGACCCATTGAGGCGTTTTTGGTGTGTAAAACATACAGCAAATTAATTTTTTATACTGATTAAACTTATAATAAACAGCTTGGTCTTATATACTCAAAAACCAAAAATTATGAAAATTAAACAGCTTTTAGTTGCTTTTACAATGGTTTCCTTCGCCATTGCCTTTAATTCCTGCAAAAAAAACGAATCTGCATCTGATGAATTAGAGACCACTTTTGAATTAAGTGGCAATCAGGCAATTGCCGATAACCTTACCCAGGATGCAAATGACGTTTTTATAGAGGTTGCCACCGATAACAACCTTACCGGTGATAACTTAGGCCCTCAGTCCGGCGGGGGAACAAATAATTTCATACCATGTGCTACCATTACCATAACTCCTTTACTGGGTTTTCCAAAAAACATAGTTATTGATTTTGGAACTTCCTGCACATACAGGGGTATCACCCGCAGTGGTAAGATTAATATTTATCTCACCGATTCAGTAAGAAGGACAGGCAGTAAAGCGATCATGACCTTTGATAACTACTATGTAAACAGTTATAAAAAAGAAGGCACAATTACCTGGACAAATACAAGCACACCAGGCACTAAGAGCTGGTCACGTAAAGTAGAAAATGGCAAGATTACAGCTCCTGATGGAAGATACTGGTTACATGAGGGTATGCAATATGTAACTCAAACTGCCGGTATATTAACACCAAGGGATTTTCTGGATGATGTTTTCTCCATTACCGGAAGCCATACAGTAACTAATGCTGCAGGAAGGACAAGAACCTGCGAAGTATTGGAAGCCTTGCAAAAGAAATTTATATGTACTAATATCGATAAGGGAAAATTAAAAGTTCAGGGGCCTAACCACTATGCCATAATTGACTTTGGTGATGGCACTTGTGATAATCTGGCAACCATCTCAATTGATGGACGCCCGTCAAGGACCATTATACTCCGTTAACATTCGTTTTGATTTATATTGTAAACCGTCCAGCCTATCGCAGGACGGTTTTTTCATGTCTTAACTCAACTTATATTTGCAAACTATGAGTAAAGTTAGAGTCAGGTTTGCCCCAAGCCCAACAGGAGGTTTACATTTAGGCGGTGTACGAACCGTTTTATTTAATTACCTGTTTGCAAAAAAACATGACGGAGATTTTATAGTACGTATTGAAGATACCGACCAGACGCGATTTGTACCGGGCGCAGAAGAATACATTTTTGATTGCCTGAAATGGTGTGGCCTGGAACCTGATGAAAGCGCTTTACACGGTGGCCCGCATGGCCCTTACCGACAAAGTGAGCGGAAAGAAAGTTACCGGCACTATGCTGAGCAACTGGTTAATGATGGATATGCCTATTACGCATTTGATACCCCTGCTGAACTGGAAAAAATGAGGATTGATTTTAAAACGACAGAGAACCCTTCGCCTCAGTATGATGGAAAAGTAAGAATGCAGATGAAAAATTCGCTGACCTTACATGCAAATGAAGTAAAAAAATTACTGGATGAAGATACCCGCCATGTAGTTCGTATAAAAATACCTCCTAATGAAACGATCTCCTTTACGGATATGATACACCATGAAGTGAGTTTTGATTCCTCGCTTGTTGATGATAAAGTACTGCTGAAAGCCGATGGCATGCCAACTTATCACCTGGCCGTAGTTGTTGATGATTATTTAATGAAGATAACACATGCTTTCAGAGGTGAAGAATGGCTGAGCAGCGCCCCGGTGCATGTGCTTTTGTGGAAATATCTTTTTGGTTTGACGAATATGCCCCAATGGGCACATCTTCCCCTCATAATGGGCCCGGGCGGAAAACTAAGCAAACGTGATGGCGCAAAATATGGCTTCCCGGTATTTGCCATGAACTGGACCGACCCAAAAACCAATGAACTTACCGAAGGATTTAAAGAAAGAGGATTTTTACCGGAAGCATTCATCAATCTTCTTGCTGTACTAGGGTGGAATGATGGTACAGAACAGGAGTTATATAATTTGGAAGAACTGATAGAAAAATTTTCAATAGACCGGGTTCATGCAGCAGGCGCTAAATTCGATTACGAAAAAGCCAAGTGGTTCAATCATGAGTGGATCAAAAAGTTGAATGTAGAAAGTCTAAGGATTAAAGTTAAAGATCTTCTTTCAGCAAAGGATATTATTGTTGATGATGATTCTTTTTTGGACAAAGTAATTGAATTGGTGAAAGACCGTTGTACCTTATTACCCGATTTTGTACAACATGCAGGCTTCTTTTTTAAAATGCCTGTGAAAATTGACATCGATGCAGTAAAACAAAAATGGAATGAAGAGAAGAGATTATTCTTTGAGGAATACATAATTAAATTGGAGAACTTCCAGGCCGGAGTGTCAGATTGGAAGATGGGTGAAATTGAGAGGGTATTTAAAAGCCTGGCCGAAGAAAAAAATATCAAGCCCGGTGAATTATTAGCGCCTATGCGGATCATGCTGGTAGGTGGTAAGTATGGTCCTGCTGTTTTTCAAATTGCAGAATTGATTGGTAAAGATGAAACTATAAAAAGGATTAAAAATGCAATGCTGCAATTTTAAATCAGTATAATACTAATTATTTTTACCGGATGAATGCTGTTAAAACTACCTGGGCCTTAATTTTTTTATTAGCTATTATCAAGTTTGCATTACCTTATTATCTGCAACACCCGGTGTATGAATTACACCGGGATGAATTTCTTTACCTCGAACAGGGCCATCACCTGGCC
>JANOGE010000210.1:0-1771 GCA_031414035.1 Chitinophagaceae bacterium
GACAGCCTGGAGGATATGGAAATATTATTCAAAGGGATCAAGCTGGATGAAGTTTCCAGTTCCATGACCATTAATGCCAGTGGATTTATCCTGTTGGCTTTTTATATTGCCTTGGCAAAAAAGCAGGGCGCCGATCTTAAAAAGATAACCGGTACCATTCAAAATGATATTTTAAAAGAGTATGCTGCACGGGGAACGTATATCTATCCCCCACAGGCATCCATGCGTATCATTACCGATATTTTTGAGTGGTGTGCTGCAGCAGTTCCAAAATGGAATACGATCTCTATCTCCGGTTATCATATCCGGGAAGCAGGCAGTACTGCCGTACAGGAAATTGCATTTACATTAAGTAATGGCAAAGCCTATGTTAAAGCGGCGCTGGAGAAAGGACTGGATATCAATATTTTTGGCAAACGCCTTTCCTTTTTTTTTAATGCCCATAATAATTTATTTGAAGAGGTTGCTAAATTCAGGGCAGCAAGGCGTATGTGGGCGACCATCATGAAAGACCTGGGTGCTACCGATGTTAAGGCAATGATGCTTCGCTTTCATACACAGACCGGGGGCAGTACTTTAACAGCTCAACAACCCTTTAATAATATAAGCCGGGTAACTATTCAAACTTTGGCGGCTGTTTTGGGTGGCACACAATCTTTACATACCAATGGTTATGATGAAGCGTTAAGCCTACCCACTGAAGCAGCGGCAGCCATTGCCTTGCGTACCCAGCAAATTGTAGCCTTTGAAAGTGGTGTACCGGATACGGTGGATCCATTGGCCGGAAGTTATTTTATTGAATCCCTGACCGATGAAGTGGAAGCAGCTGCCTGGACATTGATCGAAAAAATTGATGCCATGGGTGGCAGTGTAGCAGCTATTGAGCAGGGTTTCATACAGGAAGAGATCACAAAAAGTGCCTATGCCTGCCAGCGCCAAATTGAGAATGGCGAAAAAATTATTGTAGGGGTAAATAAATTTCAAACAGAAACCAGCGGCTCAATTCCTGTTTTTAAAATTGACGCAGATGTTCAAACCCTGCAGATCGAAAAATTAAAATCTTTAAAAGCAAACAGGGACAATATTAAAGTTTCGGCATCATTAAGATCAATACACGAAAAAGCAGTTAGCGGCGAAAACCTGATGCCGGCCGTAATTGAAGCCGTGGAAAATTATTGTACCCTTGGTGAAATTTCGGATGAGTTGAGAAAAGTTTTTGGAGAATATAAATAACCGAATTTTTTTTATTGCAAAAAAAGAACGCCTCAGTAAATTAATACGGAGGCGATTCTTTTTTACGACTGTTCGTTATTTATTATTGGATCACTGCCCCGTTCATTGCCAAACGCTTACCGTTGGCATCTCTTAGTTCGATCCAGTAAAGACCTTTGCCATATGCCCTTACATCCACATCTATTTTTTGATAAGGAATAGTTTGTGTGAAAGTCCTGGTTATGATCTTTTCTCCCCTATTACTATATACAGTCAATGACCGTTGCACTGCATTATTTACTTCACTGTAATACCTTACCTGGAATATGCCACCACTCGGGTTAGGGTAAGTAAAAAGTGTTATTGCAAACGAATGGGCAATGGCGATGATATTTGAAAGATTACTGCAACCATTAACATCGGTAACCTGCAACTGGTAATCACCCAACCCGTTTATATCCACCAATAGTGTATCTGCAGTAGCACCTGGTAAAACCGCTCCATTATAGTACCAGGTGTAAATAGCTGCAGGGTTTGGTGTTACGGTAGAAAATATTGT
>JANOGE010000211.1:0-9776 GCA_031414035.1 Chitinophagaceae bacterium
ATTTATTTTCTTCTTCTGAGGTTTTTGAGGGTTTCCGTTAAATAAACAGGACTGGTTATCAGTTGCCAGCTCCCTAAGTCGCCCATCACAGTCAGTGGGGAGCTGTACTGACCCTAGTGTCATATTTAAAGTGTATGTTCAAATGACTTCGACAAGCTCAGTCTGACAGCAATGTTTGACTTTTGAGACAGCCTCATCTTTTTATTTAAGAGGGCTTACCTGAGGTTTTGGCGTTTCCTCTTTTGGTTTTGAAGCTTTTTCAATGGCCCTGTTTAATTCATCACTCAGGTATTTATTGATGATCTTCCAGCTTACCGCCAGTAAACCAATAAAACCTCCCAGTATCAGTCCGATGATCGTGTAAATTATTTTAGACTTTTTAATTGGATCATATGGGGGTTCGGGCCTGTCGAGTGGTTCAATGATCGGTGTTTCTTTTTGTAGCCGGTAAGCAGCAGATTCCCTGTTATTAACAGCATAATAATACTGTGACTGAACGGTTGATTTGTCCTGTGCAAGATTCGTTTTTGGCAAACTATATCTTTTTAATCCTTCATCCGTAAAAAAAGTGCTTTCATCAAGTGAAATAGCACGTTTATCCAGCGCATTTAAAACGATAAGTAAAGAATCAGCCTTTTTTACAGAAAACTCATAATCGATTTGTGCTTTTTTCTTTTTAAGGTCTATATAAAACAAAGAAAGTTTATCAATATAAACATAACTTACTTCACGGACCAGTTGCTGGTTACTATTGGTAAAATGCAATTCAAGAATACCATTCTTATTGATCTTGGCTGAAAATGCCCTTTTTAATAAGTTACTGGCAATATTAATTTCCTGCAGGCTGTCTTTTGGTGTTTTTATGGCTGAATTCTGCATAAAACCGGTGTACCTGTTATTTTCTTCAATTAATAATTCTGATATGGTCTTGTTTTTCATGGAAGGTATTTTTTCCATGGCAACCGCTTCCCGTGTTCTCCGGCTGTTTGCCAGTTCCACAATATTGATTGACGCATCTCCGCTGAATGATTTGGGAACATCTGCCAGGCCCAACAGGTTACTGATGGCAGAACCGGGTGTATTTTCACTTGTACCACTCAATGGAAACACGGTAGCCGTGGATGTCCATAATAAAATACTCTGCTTAGCCAGGTAAAAAAATAAACCCCCAAAAACAATGGCAATAACAGCAATTAGCCAACTGAATTTTTTTAGTCTTCGGATAAGTTGTTTAATAAGTTCTATATTGTTCATTCACGGAGCGTTATTTGATCAGGAAATTTTTAGTTAAATAATTTTACAATATAAGCCGTTATAAGAATTGGAATAGTAGCCGTTACAACCTGCACAACAAGATCTGTTACTTCTGCTCCCTGCGGTTTTACGGGTACATTAACGGTAGAGCCTTCTTTTACTTTTGGATAAAAATGTAAAAAGAAAAGGCTTGTTGTCCGCTTGCTTTTACCATTGGCATATGTTACATATATTCTTTTTCGCCAGGGCCGTATACCAAACCCGCCGGCCTTATCAATATAATACCCAACGTTTGAATGTTCTTTATCAAAAGTTAATTTCAATGGCGATTGTACTACACCCTTTACATTTACGAAAGGATTTATTTCAGGTATAAAAATTACATCACCTTCCTGCAGGATGATATCATACTTTGAATTTTTATATTTCAAAGCCCTGAACAGATCTATACTAACCGGTTCTTTTGATACCTCATTAAGCGTTTTTTGGGCTGAATCTAATACTATACTACCTATAGAATCTGTTAAAGAACCAACTTTACTGGTTACATTATCCCTGTAAAATTGGGTTTTTTTCCTGTATAAAATGGCGCCGCTCAAATCGGCATTTTCTTTTATCCCTCCGGCCCTTTGTATATAAGAAGAAAGGCGTTCGTATTTACTCAGTCTTGGGTAAGGACCCGAATACTGAACCAACCCGTTTATCTGTACCAATTGCTGCAGTTCAAATGTAGGGTTCTTCCTTACATATATCTGGTCATAGGGTTTCAGTTGTATTTTTCCGGAAATACTATCCACCTCCAGGTTAGGTGTTATTTTAATGGTTCTGAGGACAGTTCGGGTGGGTTGCTGTTCACCCTTGGCAGAATCAATATCAACAACACTGGATATTTCGATCCTTCCATATTCGGCAGATTGTTTTAAACCACCGGATAAATACAACAGATCCTGTAATGTCATTCCTCCATATCTGTTTATTTTACCTTCTTTCCTTACTTCGCCGAATATTTCCACATACTGCTTATCTGCAAACTGGTTGGAGTTAAAAAGAAGTACCTGGTCATTGGCAAATAATTCTACATTATAAATACTTAACGTATCGTTGGTCGTAATATCGGTTAAATTTACTTCTACCTTACTGGCTTTAATATTCGTACTGTCTCCACCACCCCTGAAAATATAAGCACGGGGTAAATAGGTATTACGGGTAATACCGCCAGCCCTGTTTATCAGATCAAATAATTTGTCGCCTTTCCTTGTTTCATACTGGCCTGGATAGGATACTTCACCCTTCATCTCCACCTTGTTTATGAGTCCCGGGTTAACGGCTATTATTTTTATGATATCACCATCATTTAAAAGGAAATCCTGTTCTTTAAAACGGGCATCATTTGTAGGATTAACAATGGCCGTTACATTTACATCTTTTATGATCTGCTTTTCCAGTTCTGTCCGGTATATTTTAACGCCACTTGAAAAGGCATCTTTTTGCAAGCCTCCTGAATATTTTAAAAGTGCTTTTATCCCTTCATCCTTTTTTAACTGGTAAAACATGGGCCGCTTGAATTTTCCTTCTGCTTTAACCTTTTTCTCAACTGTTTGAAGAATGACAAAATCATTATTTTCAAGATAGATATGTTTTCCAAAATCGCCGGTTGTAAGATATTTATATACATCCAGTGCATCAATGACCCTGCCATTACGCTTAATAAGAATTTCACGCAGGTTAGCGAGGTCAGTAGGACCACCTGCCAGGGCAATAACATTAAATGCATTGGTGAAAGCAGATACAGTAACCGGGCCCTGGTTCCTTACTTCTCCTGCCACATTTATAGAAATGGTACGGGGTTGCCCGAGGGAAACGGAGATATTAGTGGATGGCGGAACAAAAGATTTAAACCTTTGTACCAACAAAGACCTCACATTTTCAAAAGTTAAACCCTGCAGGTAGATTTTACCAATGCTGGAAGGAAATATGGAGCCATCCCTGGCAACGGTATAATCCAATGTGGCTTCTGCACCATTCCACAGGGAAACAATGATCTGGTCATAAACACCAATGGGATAATCCAACGGAGGAGTAGACAATTCGGTAATGGAAGCCACCACACCCGATCTGAACAAATGCATTCCATAGGTTTCTTCGGTCGGATTTTGAGATTGAGGCGTGCTTTCCTTAACGAGGCTGTCCTTTTCTATTTTATCCTTAAGTGCTTTGTTTTTGTCGGAACCTGTTGCTTTACCAGCATCCCCGTTTTTATCTTTTAATAAGTCGTATAATTGAGCCGGGGGTAATTGAGTGGGCATATTCGGAATGTCCGGATTACTGGGATCCTTAATAGGATTTTGGGCAACAGCTGAGTTTATAACAAAGAAAAAAAGTACACTTAAAATAAAACTCACTTTTTTAAAACCGGAATACATTTGCCCGAATATTGGTAACATCTGTTGGGGATTGATTTACAAAATTTTATTAATGCGCAAAGATAATAATTTATTTCAGTGGCTGCTTTAATGTTGCTTCAAACTCACTCCATATCTCTTTCACAATTTCTGCAGCCGGTTTTATTTTTTTAATAATTGAACAAACCTGTCCTATTTCCAGTTCACCTTCATCCAGGTCTCCGTCAAACATCCCCTTTTTTGCCCTTCCCCTCCCTAATAAATTTTGCAACGCTTCAATTGAAACACATTGCTGTTCTGCCTGCTGCACCTGTAAAAAAAAATCATTTTTCAACATTCTTACCGGTGTCAGTTTCTTTAAAGTCAATGCCGTATCTCCTTCCACAGATGAAATGACCAGGTTTTTAAAATTTTCATGAGATGATGCTTCGGGGCTTGCGACAAAACGGCTGCCTACCTGTACACCCTCTGCACCTAAAACCATTGCTGCCAACATTTGTTTTCCGGTGGCAATACCGCCGGCTGCCAGTACAGGAATTTGAACTGCGTCACAAACCGCAGGTATTAAAACCATGGTTGTTGTTTCCTCTCTCCCGTTATGTCCACCGGCTTCAAATCCTTCTGCCACCACTGCATCACACCCTGCTTCCTGTGCTTTTACGGCAAACTTACTGCTGCTGACCACATGAACTACTTTTATTCCTTCCTGTTTTAAAATGGATGTCCAGGTTTTAGGATTACCAGCCGATGTAAAAACGATAGGAACTTTTTCATCAATGATGATCTGAATATGTTTATCAATCGCAGGATATAATAAGGGCACATTAACACCAAAAGGCCTTTGGGTTGCTGATTTACATTTTTGAATATGTTCCCGCAATACCTCAGGATACATGCTTCCGCTACCAATTAACCCCAACGCCCCTGCATTGCTTACTGCACTTGCCAAACGCCAGCCACTTACCCAAATCATACCTGCCTGAACAATTGGATAATCTGTATTGAATAGCTTTGTGACCCTGTTTTGCATATTTTAATTATGTCATTTAGAAAGTACTTTGAAACGCAAAGTAAATGAATTTATTTTACAATTCAAGCGTTTTTTTATATAAATACCAGAGAAAGAGCTTTGGTTAAAGGAAAAAGGAAGATGAAGAATATTCCCGGCATTATGTTCTATTACCCCCACCGCTAAGGTCAATAGCCGTATTATCTCCAATATTTAAGCTGCGGTTTACCCCTTTTACCTCGGCATCACTTCCAATTAGTGAATTACTCAGCACAATTTCAAAAAGGTTGGAATAGGATCCGATTATTGAATCCTTTATAATAACATGATTCAGTGTGGTGTTCTCGCCAATAGCAACATTTGGCCCGATCACTGAATTCTTTATATCGCAACCCTCTGCAATATTTACCGGGGGTATGATAATCGTGTTTTCGAAATGATTACTTTCCGTGATATGGCCACCAAATTTCTTCAGTAAAGTAGCATTTGATTCCAGTAAGGTTTCTTTTTTACCGCAATCAAACCAATTCTGCACTTTAAAAGACTGGAACCTTGCACCACTCTGAATCATACATTCCAATGCATCGGTTAAATTAAACTCATCATAGCTTTTGGTTTCCGTTGCTATTATTTTTTCCAGGCAGGAAAACAGGAAATTGGTTTCTTTTATTTTATATACCCCTACCAGTGCCATATTACTTTTTGGAATAGAGGGTTTTTCTACCACCCTGCTGATAAACCCATCATCTTCAATTTCTGCAACCCCAAAATTCCTGGGGTCATCCACCCGCTTTACGCCCAGCATGGAGAAAGGTGCATTTATTACTTCCTTTACATCATACTCTGCAATGGTATCGCCTAAAATGATCAATACTTCGTCCGAACCTACTATTTCCCGGGTAAGGTTAATAGCATGGCCCGTTCCAAAGCGCTCATTTTGCTGAATAAACTGACAGTTTAAATAAGGATACTTTTCTTTTACATAATCCTGAATTTTTTCCCCAAGGTATCCGATTATGAAAATAAAGTCTTTTATCCCTGCTTCCTGCAGCTGATCAACAATTATACTCAGAATGGTTTTTCCTGCAAGCGGAATTAATGCTTTGGGTTGTGTATATGTATGCGGACGAAGCTTTGTTCCTGCACCTGCTACCGGGATTATTGCCTTCATTGTGAAAAACTAATCTGCCTTGGGCAGCTCATTTAGTTTACAATAGTTGTTATTCTTATACCTGAAACGGGTGTGAAAGTAGTAAATTTTATGTAATTGACGTATTATATAGCTAACGGGCTTCATAATCAAATTAAAAAGTAACCGGTGCTGCTTATATTTGCTTTTCTAATATAAAAACATGCAAAAAGATACATTGGTTTTTGAACTGATTAACAAGGAACTGGAACGTCAGCGTAATGGCATTGAATTGATCGCTTCCGAAAATTTTACCAGCCTGCAGGTTATGCAGGCAATGGGTACCTCGCTAACCAATAAATATGCCGAGGGTTACCCCGGCCGCAGGTATTATTGTGGTTGCGAAGTAGTGGATGAGATAGAACAATTAGCCATTGACCGTTTGAAAAAAGTATTTAATTGTTCCTGGGCCAATGTACAGCCTCATAGTGGTGCCCAGGCAAATGGTGCTGTATTTCTTGCCGTAATGAAACCCGGAGAAAAATTTTTGGGTCTTGACCTGAGTATGGGTGGCCATCTTACCCATGGGAGCCCGGCCAATTTTAGCGGAAAAACCTATCATGCTCTACATTATGGTGTAACAAAAGATGGTTTTGTTGACTACGAACAACTGGAAACAAAAGCAAGGACAGAAAAACCAAAAATGGTCATCTGCGGCGCTTCCGCTTACAGCCGCGACTGGGATTATAAACGCATACGTGCCATTGCAGATGAAATTGGTGCAGTTGTGTTTGCCGACATTGCACACCCGGCCGGGTTAATTGCCAGTGATTTATTAAATGACCCGTTCGATCATTGTCATATCGTTACTTCCACAACCCATAAAACATTGCGTGGCCCCAGGGGCGGCATCATCATGTTGCGGCATGACTTTGAAAATACCTGGGGAATAAAAGATCCAAAAGGTAAATTAAGGATGATGAGTTCATTACTTGATCTTGCTGTATTTCCGGGTACACAGGGCGGGCCATTGGAACATGTGATAGCTGCCAAAGCGATTGCCTTTGAAGAAATTTTATCAGAAGATTTTAAGGCTTATGGTAAACAGATCATCAGTAATGCACAAGCCATGGCCTTAGCCTTTGTTAATAAAGGATATCATCTCATTAGTGGCGGTACCGATAATCATTTAATGCTGATAGACCTGAGAAATAAAAACATCACCGGAAAAAAAGCACAGGAAACACTGGACAAAGCGCACATTACGTTAAATAAAAATGCCGTTCCCTTCGATGATAAAAGCCCCTTTGTAACATCGGGTATCAGGATTGGTGTGCCTGCCATTACCACCAGGGGGATGAAGGAAGAACATATGCCGGTGATCGTAAATTTTATTGATAATATCTTAATGAATATAGATCACGAAGCATTTGTAGCCACTGCAAGGAATGATGTAAAGGATTTTATGCTGCAGTTTCCTTTATACCCCGAATTAAGATAATATAAAATCTGATTTTTATGATACAACGTATTCAATCCCTTTGGTTATTATTGGCAGCAGCCTGTGCACTGGCCAGTTTTAAGTTTTCATATTACAGCGGCATTAAACTGAATGAAACTGTATTGCATGAATTAAATGCAACAGGGAATTTTTTACTGATGATCACCACTATTGCTGTTGGTGTGCTGGCATTGTTTACTATTTTTCTTTTCAGGAAAAGAACATGGCAGCTAAGGCTTTGCATCCTGGGTATTTTGCTGGATGCCATGTTGGTATTTTTATACTATCGTGAAGTAAAGACCTTTGTACAGGGAACATATTCACTCACAGCTGTTTTACACAGCATCATACTCATTTCTTTTTTTCTGGCGGCAAGAGCCATTAATAAAGATGAAAAACTGGTAAAAGACAGCGATCGTTTAAGATAAATTTGACTAGTCCTAAAAAAGCGTCCCGGTTTTACCGGGACGCTTTTTTAGGACTAGTCATTGCAATGTTATTGCTTTGTGAACTTAAGTGTATTTGTTTGCCCATTGCTGAACGTGCCTTTGATCATATACATACCTTTTTGCAATGTTGCCACATCCAGGTTGATGATGCTGGTACCGGCCTGTAACTGAACACTGCTGCGTTGCAGTACTTTGCCATCCATTGAAACGATTACCAGGTTCATCAAATCCTTTTTAGCAGTATTGATACTTAACTGTGCCTGGTTGACGACCGGGTTAGGCAATACTGCGGTTAACAGCATATCCGTTTGCTGGCCGGTTAATTTTACAATATTTGAGTAGGAAACTATCCCGGTAATTTCGGCAGACTTAATACGATAAAAAACGGTGCCGGTTAAATTGGTATTATCTACATAATCAAACGGCTGGGCACAACGTGCCTGGCTTGCAGTTATAGTATTGATAGCGCTGAAATTCCGTCCATCGGCTGAACGTTCAATACTAAAAGTTACTTCAGCACTGCTGCAGGCAGCTTTCCAGTTCACTGTATTATAGCCATTGCCCTTAGCGGCATTCAGGTAGCTGAATTTAACGGGTAATACATAAGGTGTTTTGCCAACAGCAAAAGGAGAGAATACGGTTATACCTGTACGGGTGGCAACATTGGTTACATTATTTCCGGAACCGGAACAATTACCCCAGTTTGGACCATCCCAATGGGATATCCCTATCTGTAAAGCACTATATGTGCTGAAAGTAGCGCCTTCTAAAACAGCAGGCCATCCTAAGATCATAGTAACCCCGGCACCAGCTCCGCCACTTATTAAATTAACCGTCCATACCGCATTAACACAATTTAATTTTTGTGCGGCAGAAAAAGCGGTTCCGTTTGGTTCCCCGTTGGTGGTAATGCCATTAAAGGCACAAATATCATACTCATTAATATTAGCCGGCGTTAATGTAACCGGTAAATAATTAGTACCATCTCCAACAGGTATTACATAGGCAACACCTGCTGCCATATTCTTTATCTTCAAGATACTTTTAACCCCGGTTCCGTAATCAACCAGGGTTGCTATATGTTTGGTAGCGCCAAAACCTGACCCACCGATCACACTGCCATTCTCAATCGTTAAAGTAATTCCAGATGGTATGTTTAATAATCCGTTGGTTAGTGTTAAAGCACCATTTATAGTAGTTGAATTTGAAAAGGTAACACCGCCAGCTACTTTATTAACGATGAAATCAACTGTATTTAAAAGACTTCCTGATTGATTAAAATTTTGTGCTGTATTACCATTAAAATTTATTATCCCTTTGCCGGCACCGGTTGCATTGATAGTGCCGAAATTATTAAAATTACCTCCAACATTTAAGGTTCCTATACTGCCCGCTCCACCAATACATAAGTTAAGTACCCCACCCGAATTAAATACACCACCGGCAACAGTAAGTGTTCTGTCGGGGGTATTTGAAACGACCATAGAGCCCGTAAAGCTTATATTCAGGTCGTTGCGGCTTAGCGCGTTTCGGAACGTTCGAGAAGCCGCAAGCGGAATTGAGGAGTGAATGTCGTTGGCTGACCTCGGATACACCAAACACGAACACGACGTCATCGTCATTGGCGCAGGCGGCGCGGGCCTTCGCGCGGCGATCGAAGCCTCCGCCCAGGGCGCTTCCGTCGGCCTCGTCTGCAAGTCCCTCCTCGGCAAGGCCCACACCGTCATGGCCGAGGGCGGCATGGCCGCCGCGATGGCCAACGTCGATGACCGCGACAGTTGGAAGGTTCACTTCGCCGACACCATGCGCGGCGGGCAGTACCTCAACAACTGGCGCATGGCCGAGCTGCACGCGAAGGAAGCTCCGGAGCGAGTGCGCGAGCTCGAAGCCTGGGGCGCGGTGTTCGATCGCACCAAGGACGGCCGCATCCTTCAGCGCAATTTCGGCGGCCACCGCTATCCGCGCCTCGCGCACGTCGGCGATCGAACTGGTCTTGAAATGATCCGCACGCTGCAGGATCATGGAATCCATC
>JANOGE010000212.1:0-8392 GCA_031414035.1 Chitinophagaceae bacterium
TGGCCATGAGTTTTATCATGCTGGCTTTTAAACTGAAGTTTAAGTAGTAAAACTGTGGTATTATTTTTGAACCACATAGGAGCATAGGTACATAGATCAGCACATAGAAAAATGGGAATAACAAAAAAATATTTAAATGAACTCACTTATAAAGTTATTGGTTGTGCCATTGAAGTACATAAACATCTTGGTCCCGGATTATTAGAAAGTGTATATGAAAAATGTTTTTTAAAAGAATTGACTTTGCAGGGCATAGCATTCAGAAATCAGATTTGGGTTCCACTGCAATATAAAGGCCTGGAACTTGATACGGAATTTAGATTGGATGTACTTGTGGAAGAGATACTTTGTGTGGAATTGAAAGCACAGGAAGGTCTCTTACCCATACATGATGCAATATTATTATATTACATGCAAATGTTGCAAAAGCCTAAAGGCATTCTTATAAATTTTCATTGCTTTAATATATTTAAAGGTGGACAGAAGACCATTGTAAATACCCGGTTTTCTTTATTACCTGAAGAATAAAAAACTATGTGTCTCCTATGTTACTATGTTCCTATGTGGTTCACACGGTTTGCAAAAAGTTGCTTGAAAATAAACCGAGATGCTACTACAACTGTATAATAAAAGGCCTTCGCTTTTTGTTTACTTAACTTTGCGTTCATGTCGAAAAAACCAACGCCTAATTATTTCTGGAGTATATTAACCATGAGATGCCCCCGGTGCAGGCGCGGGCCAATGTTTAAGAACAGCAATCCATTCAAAAATCTGAAGCTTTCCCATATTTTTAATATGCCCCGCAACTGCCCGGTTTGCAGTCAGAAATTTGATCTGGAAGATGGTTTTTGGTTTGGAACCGGTTATGTGAGTTATGCATTAGCTGTTGCAGTATCGGTAACAACCTTTGTGGCCTGGCTGGTGTTGATCGGTGTATCTACCGAAGATAACCGCATATTCTGGTGGTTGGGAACAAATACGGTAATACTGGTAATTACACAACCATGGCTCATGCGGTTGAGCCGTGTACTGTATATCCGTTTTTTTGTTAAGTATGATGAAAATTATGAGAAAACGAAACCGGTAGAATTACATTAATCACCGGCCTTTTTAAAAATATCTGTAAAAATATTTTCCTTATTCAATTCTTCAATATCGCTTAATTCCAGTTCAATAGCCCTGGTACTTTTATTTATTTCAAGCAGGGATAAAATGATCGATAAAAGTAAAAAGAAAAGGCTGGCTGCAAATATCCAGTGCGCCATTACGATCCAGTTGCGGAAAATAACATACATGCATAAAACACAGCATAAAAAACTAAGCACACCCAGTGCCTGCATATAACGGATCAGGTTTAACCTTGTGCGGATGTTTTTTATCTGCATTAAAACATTTCTTTCTTTAGCACCCCTGTTATATTCTTCATGCAGTTTACGTACCAGCGATGCCAGCGATAAAAAACGATTGGTGTAAGCCAGCATTAAAAGGGTGATGGCCGGAAACAATAAAGCCGGGGTGTTAATATTAATATCGATCATGTTACAAAGTAAGTTTCTTTTTTTGTTCTTTTTTACCGGCAATCCATTTTTGTGCTTTGTAACCAAGCCAGGCGCTTACAGCACCTGTAATTGCTCCGGCCAGCACATCACTGGGATAGTGGACTCCCTGGTACATTCGGGCCCAGGCCACGCTTGTTGCATAAACATAAGCAGGTGCCATTACATACCATTTTCGATATCGTAAGGCTAAAGAGGTGGCTGTACAAAAAGCAGCAGAAGTATGTCCGGATGGAAAAGACAGCCATATTTCGGTATCATCTCTCTGTACAATGAATGAATATGATGCAAAAGGACGTTTCCGGTTTACAATATGTTTGGTGGATTGGGTTACTATACCTGATGCCAGTATAGCTGCACCCATAAACAGGGCATCCTTTTTCAGCTCATCATCATGTATAATAAAACCTGTAAGGGCAATACCAACAGGGATACCGATGCTCAGGGCATTTACAGAAGAAGCATTCAGTTCAAGATATGTGTTTTTGAATGCTGTTTCATTTTTATTGATTGGTTTCAGAATATCAATATCTAAATGTTGAGATGAAACATGAAGCGGTATCCAGATAAGTAAAATGATCAGATAAAGACTGGCTTTCGTGTTCATTTGATGTTTTGAATTATTAATATTGCAAGATAAATGAATGAACAGATCATATATGACAATGAAGAAGAATTTAATTTTTTACATACATGGAATGGCGGGCCTTGTTTCCGGCCTTTTTATTTTGCTGATGTCGCTTTCAGGTGCTGCATTGGTGTTTCAAGATGAATTGGATGCTTTACAACGACCAGCGGTGAAAGCCCGGCCTTTTAAGAATCTGACGGTAGACAGTTGTTATCGTATTATACAAATGAAATACCCACATGCGCAGACCAGCCATTGTACAATACCTGAAAATAACACCCGGCCTTTTTCATTTTTTATTTATGATTCGGGCTATCATAAAGGCACCAAAATGATAGAGATTTTTTTGCATTCTCAAACAGGGGCTATTTTAAAAACAAGGGGTGGCAGCGATGATAAGGGTAATAATTTTATGAGCTGGTTATCAAAATTTCATAATTCATTTCATCTTGGTAAAACCGGGGAATGGCTGCTTGGTTTTTTTGCACTTGTTTTTTTGTTGAGTATAATCACCGGAACGATACTCTTCAGAAAAAATATATCCGCTGTTTTATTATTAAAAAGATCAGTTTATAAAAGAAGCAACCTGCATCAGCTTATAGGAGTGTATGCATTGCTGTTTAACCTCATGATCGCCTTTACGGGGTTCTGGATGCAGCGTTACGTTTTTAAAAAAGAGTTTTATATTACCGGTAATTATTCGCGGGTATTAAAAACATCACCTGCTTTACCTTTTAAATTTGATTCGGCATATACAGAAGTAAAAAGGCATTATCCAAATTTTACTGCACACGTAATTTATTTTGCACAGGGCAATAACGGCAAGACAGCCATGTACGGAAGCCGTTCTTCCAATGCATACATACACTCCAAAAAAATGGCGGATGTTATTTTTTTAGACAGTGCAGGTATCATTTCTAAAACAAGATTTATTAATGAGATCAGCCAGGCAGACAGGTATGATATCATCAACTCCCAACTGCACATGGGTAAGTTTGGGGGAGCCGGTATAAAAATAATTTATTTTATTTTTGGGTTAAGCGGAGGATTATTGAGTATTACCGGGTTTTTGTTGTCGTTACGAAGAAGGAAGGAAAAAGAATTGCCGGTATGCCGGTAAGACGTTCAACTTTTTTGAATCCCGTTTTACCGACTTCCCGGCGAAAAATGGTGTACAGGTAATTTATTTTTTTAAATTAACGGTTAAAGGCACATTCAGTTTGATACTGAAATTTCTTCCCATATTAAAAACACCTGTTCTTCCTGTGGATAAATTTTCTTCAGTATATTTTAAACGGCTTAAATGATTTTGATAAGCCACATCTGATATGTTCATCGCACTGAAACTTAAGCTGAATAAAGTTTGTTTCTTCTTATTTACAAGATCAGCGCCAACTCCTGCATTCAATAATGTATAGCCTGTTGTTTTTGTTTCGGTATTGTAAACGGTAAACACGTTCTTTTTGTTAAACGTATTATCCACTTCAAACTTTATATAAAAATTCCGGAGATGATCAGAAAGCTTATTAAAACTTCCTTTAAACTCTGTTGCTAATTTCGCAGCCGGAATAAAAGGTAGAAATTTATTGCCTTCAATGGGGTTTCTGAATTGTCCGCTAACTAACGAAAAGGTATTTAAAATATGAAGCCAATCCAAAGGATGCGGATGAATATCAATAGTTGCCTCCAGGCCGGTTAACATTGCATTCGTCTGGTCGAATTTAAAGGCAGTAAGTAAATCTCCATTTACAGTAACCAGGCTGTCTCCACCACCTAAGGCTTCTAACTTCCTGTAAAAAATAAAATTGTTGAAGCTGTTATAAAATACAGACAAGCCGATGGAAATGTGTTCGGTACTGTAATCCACTCCGCCATCAAATTGGAGGCTGGTCTCACTTTTTAAATTACTATTTCCATATTCATACCGGATGGTTCCTTCATGTGTGCCGTTTGAAGCCAACTCTGGAATGCTGGGTGCACGAAATCCCCTGGCCACATTGAATTTCATATTCACATGGTCCGACAGCTGGGCTGCTAATCCAGCACTGCCCGACACATTGGAGAATGATTTTTTAAAACCATTGCCTTTGATCATAGCCCCGTCAAGTAGATTTTCTGAATGTACATTTCTGTTATCAAAACGAAGCCCACCGCTCAGTGTAACCTTATTAATTATTTTTTGAGTATAAAGGTAGATGCCAAAATCAAAAAGTCTGTAATCAGGTACCAGTTGCTCAACACCTTTGTTGTTGTTATTTTGTTGCATACCATTGATGCCGATAGATGATTTCCACCCCTTGTTTTCGGCCAGGTGAAATTGAGCCGTGTAGGTAATGGTTCTCAGGTCAAAGAATAATGACCTTTCTTCTTTATCATCGGGGTTGCCAAATTCCTCACGTTGGTTTTGCTGATACCCAATATTGAAGGTGAGGTTATTCCTGCCTATTTTTATATTGTTATCAGTGGCTGCTTTAAAATGCCTGATGTGCTGGTAAGGTATAAGAGGGGTGGTGCTTTTAACATCTTCATGGGTAGCCCTTTCTGTTATACCTCCTGCAAGGTTTTTTGTGAAATAGCCTTCGGTATCTCTTTCCCCTTCTATAAGCCCGGCCTTTAAATTAAAGCTGCTCAGTAACAAATGGCTGTAGCCCCAGTTGCCGTTGTAACCCGCATACCCGCCGATATTATTCTCTTTATACTTAGAGTTAAAAACCCTGCCATCATATTTATTTTTATAATCGCTGGCGGCTTTATTGGAACTGTATAAATTCCAGTTGAAGCCATTTTTATTGCCGCCCATGTTTACATTGAAAGTGCTGAGCCGGTTATTGCTTTGGTAATTGCCCGATACATTTGCCTTTAACGTATTGGCAGGCACCGGCACATTGGTAATGATATTTACAACTCCCGCCATGGCATCGCTTCCATAAATGATGGAAGCCGGCCCTTTCAGTAATTCAATTTTATTTACACTGGCTTCATCTATTTCAATACCATGTTCATCTCCCCATTGCTGCCCTTCCTGCCGTACACCATCATTGATGGTCAATACCCGGTTATAACTTAACCCGCGGATCACCGGTTTTGAAATGGCCGGGCCTGTGGCTAATGTTGATACACCGGCAATTTTAGTGAGTAACTCAATGATGTTTGAAGAGGTATTACGGAAAAGATCCTGGCTGCGAACCACACTTACTGCAAAAGGAACTCTTTTTAATTGTGTGGCGCCTGAAACACCTGTAACCACAACGGTATTATTTTCTATGATGGATTCGCTGAGTGCAAAATTCCTGCTGATATCATTGTTGAAATCAATGTTCTCCACAATACTGGTATAACCAATATGAGATACTTCAACAAGGTGTTTACCGGGCGGAATATTTTTAATGATAAAGTTGCCGCTGGCATTAGAAGAAGTGCCGGATTTGATGTCGGTAATATAAATGGTTGCCGATTCAATGGCGGCTCCGGTTTTTGCATCGGTGATCTTTCCGGAGAAACTACCGGTTTGGGTGTTTGATCTTTTCACGGGAACTGCAGATGGATTGTCCTGTGAAAAAGAAAGGGTATGGCAACTGAAAATGAAGACTGAAATAAATAATATTGAAATGCGCATGGTTGTTTGGTTTAATAAATGTTCTGTTTTGCAGGTGTATCAAATTCATTGTATAAAAGGAACGGATACATTCCTGTTGAAAGAAAAAATATTAAACCATTGGGGGGCCGCGGAGAGAATGGAAAATGCAGGCGGGTTCAGGAAAAAGTACAGGGCGGTTGTTCTCAACCAGGGAAAAAAATGGTGCAACCGGGGCTATTGAAATTTTATAAAGTTCTGTAAAGGGCGATTCAGCAACAATATTATCACAATGGCAGTTAAATAATTTTTTGCTTACCTGTGGCTGTTTAGTGGCTGTTGATTTTTTTACTGTATCAGAATGGTTGGCCACCCAGTTATGCAAAAGAATGGTAGGTGTTATACTGAATACAAACACAACCATCAGGAATCCCGCAAAACTCTTTTTTATGATCTGGTCTTTAAACAAAGGTAATTTTTTGCTACTTCGTTGCAAATGTACTCATTTATTTAAAAGAGAAAGTAATTTTTTTATAGCTGTACAGGAAGACTTTAGATGCGCAGTGAAGCGGCATATTAATTTTGAAACCTATGCTTCACTTTTATTAACAAACTGATTGTTTTGGGTGGGGTAAGGTTAAAAGAAGACCCCTTTGGAGTGATGATAAATCAAAAAAGGATTAATACTTTTGTTTTTATGATAATTGAAAATAAAATTAAGCGAACTAAACTTTATTCAATTACCAAAGTCAAACCCAAATAAAAATTATAATTATGCAAAATTTAAAACAACTGCTTTTCATCTTTGTATGTTTTGCAGCCACAACTATCAGTGCCAAAGCACAAAAGGATTCAACCGGAATGCCCGGTGATAATTTTAGCCTGCAGGGAGCATTGGAAATGTTTAAACAGGCCTCTACTCCTGAAGAATTTGAAAAACTGATCAATACAAAGGACAAAAATGTAAATAACCTTGACCTTAACGGAGATGGGGAGATTGATTACATAAAAGTTATTGACAAAACAGAGAACAATGTTCATGCTTTTATTTTACAGGTAGCTGTTTCTGAAACAGAAAATCAGGATATTGCAGTTATTGAACTGGAAAAAACAGGCGATACAACTGCAGTGTTGCAAATTATTGGCGACGAAGATATTTTTGGTGAACAAGTCGTTGTTGAAGCGTCTGATGAAGGTGATGAAGTTGCTGATGATAATGGAATCAACAGTCCTGGCAATGGCCCAGGTGCCGGTTATTTTGAACCTTACCGGTTAGTAGTAAATGTTTTTTTCTGGCCCGGTGTACGGTTCATTTACCGTCCGGCTTATGTGCCCTGGGTTTCTCCCTGGAGGTGGCGTCTTTATCCCGGTTGGTGGAGGCCATGGCGCCCATTGTCATGGCATGTATTTCATCCAGGGCGTTTGCATTATCACCGCCATTTTGCCATTGTACGCACACACCGGGTTTTAACAGCTCACCGTGTTTATGCGCCTTACCGGGTTGGTTCTGTTACTGTAAGGTCAAGAACAACAGTTGCTAGAGGTAATTATAAAGTTACACGTACTAAAGTAACCGGCCCAAGAGGAAATACAAGGGTAAAAACCACCGTTAAAAAAAGAGGAAGAAGAGGATAGGGTTTATTTTTAACTAATACCAATCGAAGTAATATAGCGAAGCTGCAGGTATAAAACCTGCAGCTTTATTAATGTTGTAATTCATCTCTAATAAAAACAATATAAAATAGCGGGGAAGCCGCAAAGACGTTCAACGAAGTTAAACACCACCTTACCGCCTTACCGGCAAAAATTCTATTTCGTTTAATTCAATCCTCAATTACTTTTTTTCAGTTAACTTCAAAATAAAATTTCAATCATGCCCCAATATATTCTGGCACTTGACCAGGGGACTACCAGTTCAAGAGCCATTATTTTTGACAAAAATGGATCGGTCATTACCACTGCTCAAAAAGAATTTACACAGATATTTCCCCAGCCGGGCTGGGTTGAGCATGATGCCAATGAAATATGGAGTACGCAACTGGGAGTGGCGGCAGAAGCTATAACAAAGGCTGGTTTATCTCCGGAAAATATTGCAGCCATTGGTATTACCAATCAAAGAGAAACAACGGTTGTTTGGGAAAGGGCAACCGGCAAACCCGTTTATAATGCTATTGTCTGGCAGGACAGGAGAACGGCAAATTTTTGTGATGAACTAAAAATAAAAGGCCTGGATAAGGTCATCCGGGAAAAAACCGGGTTGATCGTTGATGCCTATTTTTCTGCAACTAAAGTAAAATGGATACTGGATAATGTAAAAGGGGCAAGGGAAAAAGCAGTAAAAGGAGAATTGTGTTTTGGAACCATTGATTCCTGGCTGGTTTGGAACTTAACTAAAGGACAAATTCATATAACCGATGCTTCCAATGCTTCCCGTACCATGTTGTGTAATATTCATACCCTGCAATGGGATGGCGAGCTGGAGAAAATATTTGATATACCCGGTAATATGTTACCGCAAATACGCAGCAGCAGCGAAGTGTATGGCACCACACAAAATATTTTAACATCGTATAATATTCCCATTGCAGGGATTGCAGGCGATCAGCAGTCAGCTTTGTTTGGTCAAATGTGTAC
>JANOGE010000213.1:0-38971 GCA_031414035.1 Chitinophagaceae bacterium
TCTTTTTTTTTATGCTGCTGCCCGCTGCAGGGCAGGTATCAAATGGTTTTCACAGTTAATAAACAACCCTTTACATATATGACGTAGTAACCGCAAGTGCATTTACTAAAAAAATCGGCGTTTTTGCTGATAAAGATCCGCCCAATGGAGATTATTTTTATACCGGCTTTTTAATCCAAAAAAAATAACTCCAATGAAAAATTTTACCATCTTTTTTGTTATCGTACTTTTTTTAGTTTCCTGTGCCCAGTCAGTAACTACGCAGCAGGCTGCAAGCCGTAATTACAGGGGTGCAAAGTCAATTAGATAAGCCAGTGATCATTCTTTCTTTAAGGCTGCAATAAATTTGTTATTGCGATACCGCTTTGGGGTCATTTATCACAACCTGTGATACGGTCAATTATTTGTTCTCATCTCCTTAACATTCAATTCCACTCATTTTAATATCTTTAAGGTATTTAAAATACGATACTAAACAAATCAATGACCAAAAGGGTTCTTAAAAAAGGGTTGTACTGTATAGCCTTTTTATCATTTTATTATTCCCTTTCTGCACAGGAAAAACCCAAAGAGACTGATACTTTTTTTTTAGCCAAAAAAAAAGGATTACTGGGCAGGTTTGGTAAAAGTATTTCAACCACCCCTCCGGATGAAGCGCCGGTAAAAGTTGAAAATCTGTTCTTAAAATATAAGGGAAAGATCATCCGCTCTATAGAAACCATAAGGCTGGGGTTTGAATATAATATAGATGATACCAACGAGGTCAAAAAAAATGTAGGGGTTACTGCCGGAAAATTGTTTCATAAAAACACCAATGCAAAGGTTATAAAGAATAATCTTTTTTTTAAGGAAGGCGATCCATTGTATCCTTACCTGCTGGCCGATAATGAACGTTATTTAAGAGATCTGGTGTATATCAAAGATGCAAGGATATTGGTTGATTATGCAGAAGGCACAACCGATTCTGTTGACGTGGTGGTATTGACCAAGGATGTTTTTTCAATCGGCATAAGGTTATCTGTAAGCAATACAGAAAGAGGCAGGGGGGAATTGAGGGAAGAAAATTTTATAGGCAGTGGTACCCGGTTATTAATCAGTGGATATCATGAAAAACAACGCTTTCCACAAAATGCAATTAGTGGCGAAGTGGTCAGGAGAAATATAAGGGGATCATTTATTGACTGGACCTCGGGTTACCAGGATTACAGGAATGCTTTCAGCAGCGGGCGTAACCAGGAATCCAATATTTATACCCGGTTTGAGAAGCCCCAGGTAACCGCCTACCAGCCTACTACAGGGGCATTGGAATGGTCGTACCAGCGAACCAGGAATGTATATGATGCGGATTCTTTTTACCGAAGCGATATAAAATATACCTATTATAATGTAGACGTGTGGTTTGGATACAGCCTTGACATTAAACGTGCACTCTATGCCAACAAAGAGATCAGGACCCACCGATTTATAGCATTACGGGGATTTAAACAGCACTTTTTAGAAATACCCATAAAATATAAAACGTTCTATGATTACCGGTTCACCGATTTTACCGGAACACTTGCTTCAATAAACATTTTTAAACAGACATTTTATAAAACCAGTTTTATATATGCATTTGGTATAAATGAAGATATTCCGGCAGGATTCAGTTTTGCTTTTACAGGCGGCTATATAAAAAAACAGGATATTAACAGGCCATATAGCAGCCTGGATATTTCTTTGGCCAGGTACAGGAAAAAGGGATTTTACAGTAATTATACTTTAAGAATCGGCGGCTATTTTTATTCAAAGCGTTTTGAAGACGTTGACCTTTTATTTTCTGTTGACCATTTTACCCGGTTAAGAAAATTAAACAATAACTGGTACCATCGTATATTTATCAATACCGCCATTACAGCCCAGGCAAACCCGGTACTGAATACACCACTTTTTTTAAACAGTGAATATGGATTGCCTTATTTTAATAATGGCAGTATCATGGCTGACCTTAGGGCAACGGTAAAAGCAGAGTCGGTTTTTTATAACACCACAAGGATTTTGGGTTTCCGTTTTGCCCCATTTGTGTTCACTGATCTTAGCCTGGTTAAACCCACTAAACTTAATTTGAATAAAAGCGACCTGTATTCAGCACTCGGTGGTGGTGTACGTACACGTAATGAAAACCTTGTGTTTGGTACCATTGAACTTAAGGGATATTATTTCCCCAGGATAAACGGGGATATGAAGGGGTGGAAAGTGGAATTAAACAGCAGTCTGCGTTTTAATTTTAAAAGCTATTTTGTAAGGCGCCCCGATTTTATTATTTCCAATTAATAAAAAACGCCCTGATACCACATTTACTCCGTTGCAGAAAATATGGCCATTTGGCTGAAGCGTTCAAAGTAGTGCAGGCAAATGAAAAATAAAAATTATATGATTGAATTACATGAGGTCAAGTGCCTTGGCTAAAAAGGTTGTGTTAAAAGGGAGGATCATTGAGCAATAAGAGCCAATAGGGGACCACAGTACAATAAAAAAAGCAGCAACAGAAAGTAAAAATAATACCCAATAAAGGCCGGTCTTCTTTTTGGTTGTTTCCATTTTATTTATTTTTTGCAAATATACGGCAGAACTAAATTACCTGCTATTTTTTATTGGTATTGATTGTGTAAATTTTACATAAAGAGATTATATTGCGCTTCCTTAACCCGGATTTCGAATGATTCTACATTTTTATTTACGTTACTCCACAAAGTTTGGTCAGGCACTTTTGGTTAGTGGCAATACTAAGGAGTTGGGCAATATGGAAATCTCTAAATCCATCCTGCTCACTTACCTGAATGATCAATTATGGCATGGCAGTGTTGAAATTGACAGTAAAGAGGTCACTCAGCCAATTTGCTATAAGTATATTCTTCAGGATGAAAAAGGCGAACAGGTACCGGAATTTGGCGATGACCGTATCATTGATACCGGAAAGTTAAAGGCCCGGAAGATCGTTTTATCTGATGTTTGGAATCATACCGGTGACATGGAAAATGCATTTTTTACGTCGGCTTTCACAGATGTATTACTGAAAGAAAAAAGGGGCAAAAGCCCGGTCCAAAAAAGTTCATCAAAAAAATATACCCATGAATTCAGGGTGAAAGCCCCCTTGCTGAAAGAGGATGAAATACTTTGTATCAGCGGGTCTTCCCCTGTGCTGCACGAATGGGATAAAGAAAAGGTGATACTGCTTTCTAAAAAAGATAATTGGTGGACAACCCGGCTTAACCTGTCTGCGGTAACCTTCCCGTTGGGGTACAAGTACGGTATCTATAACAGTAAGGATAAAAAATTCATCAAATTTGAGGAAGGGAATAACCGGGTATTACTAAATGAGGATATGACCAATGCCATTGTTATTATTCATGATGGGTTTGCAAAAGTGAATAATGTAAACTGGAAAGGTGCAGGTGTGGCCATTCCTGTTTTCAGCCTTCGCAGTAAAAAAGGTTTTGGTACCGGGGAAATTACAGATATTAAACTGCTGGTTGACTGGGCCAAAAAAACGGGGCTTAAAATGATACAGTTATTACCGGTTAATGATACTACAGCTACCTATACCTGGAAAGATTCTTATCCATATTCAGCCATATCTGCCTTTGCTTTGCATCCCCTTTTACTGAATCTTGAAGTGCTTGCAGGTAAAGCGCATGAATCGGTGGTAAGCTTGCTGGACTCCCGGAAAAAGCAACTGAATAAACTGCCTGAGATCAATTATGAGGAAGTGATGAAATATAAAATTGCTGCTATCCGTGACCTCTATGAACTCGAAAAGGAAGACTTTAAAGATGACGTAAAGTTCTTTACCTATTTTGAACTTAACCGGCACTGGCTGGAGCCTTATGCGGCCTTTTCTTTTTTAAGGGACAAATACAAGACCGCTGATTTTAATAAATGGAAAACCTATGCTGTGTATAATGAAGAAGAGATACAACAGCTGGTGAGCCCTTTACAAAAACATTATGATGAAATTGCCCAGCACTATTTTACACAATATCATCTTCACCTGCAGTTAAAGGCCGCCACTGAATATGCACATAAGAACGGGGTGATCATCAAAGGAGATATTCCTATAGGTATTTGCCGGAACAGCGTGGATGCCTGGATGGAACCGGGCCTGTATCATATGGGTGAACAGGCCGGCGCACCGCCTGATGCGTTTACTGCAAAGGGACAAAACTGGGGTTTCCCTACGTATAACTGGATCGCCATGCAGAAAAATCAATTTACGTGGTGGCGTAAACGATTTGAGCAGATGAATAATTATTTTGATGCCTTCAGGATAGACCACATACTTGGCTTTTTCCGGATTTGGAGCATTCCGGCCCATGCCGTTGAAGGTGTCCTGGGCAGGTTCATGCCCGCCTTACCGGTATCTATCAATGAAATCTTTGAAAAAAGTATTGCCTTCGAAAGATACCGTTATACACAACCCTATGTAACAGATACTATTCTCATTGAACTCTTTGGAGATAATAAAGAAGCTGTAAAAAAGACCTTTTTCACCGGCAATAAACTGAAAGAAAGTTTTAATACCCAGCGTAAGGTGGAAGAATATTTTTTGAAGAACCTTACTTTTGATAATGTGGTCAAACAGGGTTTATATGAGATCATCAGTAATGTCATCTTTTTTGAAGTAGATGATTCCAACGGGCAGCAGTTTCATTTCCGCATTTCTATGGATGATACATCATCCTTTAAAAATTTAGACCAGCATTCACAGGAGGAATTAAAAAAACTCTATATCAATTATTTCTATCACCGGCAGGAAGATCTCTGGCAAAATGAAGCCATGAAAAAACTTCCGGGCCTGAAGCGAAATACGGCCATGCTGGTTTGCGGCGAAGACCTGGGTATGGTACCTCATTGTGTACCGGTAGTGATGGAACAACTGGGTATATTAAGCCTGGAGATACAGCGGATGCCTAAAAAAGCCGGGATTGAATTTTTTCATCCTAAAGATGCTCCGTATTTAAGTGTGGTATCCCCTTCCACACATGATATGAGTACCGTACGTGCCTGGTGGGAAGAGGACAGCTTTAAAACTAAACGGTTTTATAACCTGCTTATGGGGCATGATGGTGAGCCGCCTGCATTGTGCGAACCATGGATCAATAAGGAGATCATTATGCAGCACCTGTATTCTCCGGCCATGTGGAGTGTTTTTCAATTGCAGGACCTGATGGGCATGAGCGATTCCTTCCGCAGGGAAGATCCGTTGGAGGAAAGAATTAATAATCCTTCCCAGTCGGAACATTACTGGAACTACCGCATGCATATTAACCTGGAAGACCTGCTGAAAGAATCAGCATTCAATACAGAATTGAAAGGTTATGTGGAAGCCAGCGGGCGGTGATTCCGCTGTCATTCCGTCTCGCCTCAGGCGAGAGAGGAATCTCCCGGCAAAATCACTAAAGATGAACAGTAGAATCATTACCTGGCAGATCTTTCGCTATCGCTCAGGATGACAAAACACTCCAATGAAAGTAAAACATAAAATATTTAACCTTCCCTTTCGTCAT
Organism: Chitinophagaceae bacterium; assembly: GCA_031414035.1. Lineage (GTDB taxonomy): Bacteria > Bacteroidota > Bacteroidia > Chitinophagales > Chitinophagaceae > Ferruginibacter. The sequence continues at coordinate 5,547 of JANOGE010000213.1, forward strand.
CCCTTTACCATTTCTAAAGGAACAAAAACACATCAGCCCACGTTTATTGTAGAACTTGAATTTATGGGTATAAGAGGATATGGCGAAGCTCCTGCCATCAGTTATTATAATATTCCTGTAGAAAAAATGGCAGAGGACCTGGAGCGTAAAAAAATATTTGTTGAAAAATTTGCTTTCTCAGACCCGGAAAGATACTGGCATTACCTGCACCATTTATTCCCCGCAAATCCATTTTTAGTTTGTGCACTGGATATGGCAGGCTGGGATATTTATGGAAAACTAAAAAGAAAACAACTTTTTCAATTATGGGGATTGGATACATCAACGGCTCCTTTAACTGATTTTACCATCGGTATTGATAGCATCGAAAACATGGTAGCTAAAATGAAAGAAAAACCATGGCCGGTTTATAAAATAAAAGTTGGAGTGGAGGATGATATAAAAATGGTAACTGAATTACGTAAACACACTGATGCTATCTTTAGAGTGGATGCCAATGCTGGCTGGACATTGGAACAGGCGTTGCAAAAGATCCCTTTGTTAAACGATCTGGGTGTTGAATTTGTGGAACAGCCTTTGGCAAAAGACGATTGGGATGGGATGAAAATTTTATTTGAACAATCTTCATTGCCATTAATGGCAGATGAAAGCTGTGTTTTTGAAAGTGACATTGAAAAATGTCACCGGCATTTTCATGGCATCAATATTAAATTAACCAAGTGCAGTGGTATTACACCAGCAAGGAGAATGATCACCAGGGCAAAGGAGCTGGGTTTGAAAGTAATGATCGGCTGTATGAATGAAAGCTCAGTGGGCACGGCTGCCATAGCACAACTGGCGCCTATGCTGGATTACGTGGACATGGACGGACCTTTATTGCTGGCGGAAGATATTGCATCAGGCGTAAAATTTGAGAACGGTAAAATTAGATACACCGATTCTCCGGGGTTGGGGATAGAGATTGAACCGTTTAACATTGAATGATCATCAATTCATCAGCTTATTTTTCTGTGCCACATATTCTTCCTGTGTAATAGCTCCTTTTTGTAAAAGAGCAAAGAATTTATCCAGTTCATCGGCTATCATTTGCTGCGATGGTTGTATGCCAATATTTGTTCTTGCAATGGCTTCGGCGAGTTGGGTGGCCTGGTTGCTTATCTGCATTTTTTTATATTCTTCCTGAGCATGGGTGATGGTGTCTTTTAAAAGTTTTGGATGGTGAATGAGCTGATATTTTGTTTCACCCAGTTCAGCAGCGGTTTGTATATCTACATTGCCAAAACCAAATAAACGTCCCCAGATGCCCTGGTCATATTCTACATTATTTATTTTATCCAGCGGGCTTTCTTTGGAGTAGCGGGTAAAAAAACCGGTTTCATCCACCACTCTTAAATTGGTAACACACCAGAGATTGTATTTCCAGTTGATGTATTCCAGCATTGGATAAATGGCCGTTACCAAAACAATAATGAAAGCGGTGCTGTTTTTCAACCACCATATCAATATTACCGCCAGCAGGAACCAGGCAAAAAATGGAAGTGCCAGTCTTAACCAGTGCTGCCTGGTGATGAGTAATATCTTTTCGTCTTTTTTAAGTACTGTTCTCATTTCATTGTATTTAATAAATGCACCGTAAAGTACTAAAAACGAAGGATAAGTAAAAAGGAAAAAATAGCCGGGAAGGCGTCAAGACGTTTGATAATTATAAATTCCGTCTTGCTGCCTTCCCGGCAAATACATCTCTCAACTAATAGTAAATGTATAGCAACATACAAAAATTGATACGCTAGCACAAAGCCGACTTATGAAATACAGTTTGGCCTCCCTCTCTACGGGAGAGGGAACGAGGGAGAGGCCCCTTTACCAGATCTTCACCCTTAAACTATCGGCTCGGTACATCTTATCTCCCGGTTTTATGTTGAAGGTTGTATAAAATTCATCCACATCCACAAAAGGCCCGTTTACCCTGTATTTGGCAGGGGAGTGTACATCCGTTAATAAACGGTTCCTCAATTGCTCTTCCCTGGTATGACCCAGCCAGCCGAGGGCATAACCCATAAAATAGCGTTGCATAGGGGTGAGTTTACTGATGTTCTTATTTTCTTTATACTGCTGTGTTTTTTTAAAGGCTTCAATACCTAATAAGATTCCGCCAAGGTCTGCAATATTTTCTCCCAAAGATGCTTTACCATTTATATGATATCCTTTCACCGGTTCATACTCATCAAATTGTTTTACCATCACATCGGCTCTTTTTTTAAAGGCTTCTTCATCGGTTTTTGTCCACCAGCTTACTAAATTTCCTTTATCATCAAATTGTCTTCCTTCATCATCAAACCCGTGTGTGATCTCGTGGCCAATGGTGCTGGCACCTCCATAACCATATACTACCGCGTCATCCAGTTCTTCATCCCGGTAACCCGGTACAGTAAATATGCCTGCGGGCAACACAATTTCATTATTGCTGGGATTGTAATAGGCATTATAGGTTTGCGGTGTCATACCCCATTCATCCCGGTCAACCGGTTTGCCCAGTTTATTATATTCATAATTATGCCACCATAATCTTGAGTTCATATAATTTTTCGCAAAGCTTTCTTTACCGATCTCCATACCGGAAAAATCTTTCCATTTATCGGGGTATCCCACTTTACTTTTTATGGCCGCTAATTTGATATACGCTTTTTGTTTGGTACTGTCGCCCATCCAGGTAAGTTTGGCGATCCTGTCTTTAAGTGCAGCACGTATATCTTCCACCATATTGGTGTACCGCTTTTTGGCTGTTTCATTGAAAAATTCCTTTACATATAATTGTCCCAGCATTTCACCCATGGCATCTTCCTCCATTTGCATGACCCTTTTCCACCTTGGTTTTCTTTCTTTGGCACCGCTGAATAATTTCGAAAAATTAAATGCCTCCATTCCATAAGCATCCGGTAAAACAGCCGACATATCGCTTATAAGATTAAATTTTACATAATTCTTCCAGTCACCGATAGGCGTTTTGGTTAAAGCCTCATTTAGCGCTTTAAAAAATTCCGGCTGACCTACAATAACAGAGTCCACACTTTTTACACCCAGGCTTTTTAAATAAGAAACCCAGTCCAGGTTGCCGGCCATTTTATTCAGGTCGGAAATAGCCATTTTATTATAGTTCCTGTGTGGGTCCCTCAGGTCTTCTATTTTACGGGAAGCGGTGGCCAGTTTAGTTTCCAGGACAAGAATATTTTTAGCTGCAGTAGCAGCTACCAGGTCATCTTCACCTGCCATGGTAAGTATTTTAGTTATATAATTTATATATTGACCCCGGATATTTATAGTTGCAGAATCTGTTTTAAAATAATATTCTCTTTCGGGCAAACCTATACCTCCCTGCCATAACTGGTATGCCATAACATCACTTTGTTTGGCATCCTGGCCAACAAATTCACCGAATAAAGTATTGGAACCAATCTTTTTAAAATCGGCAACCGTACTTACCAGGGCCTTAATATCATTTACTGCATTTAACTGGTCAAGTAAGGGTTTAATGGGATTTAAACCATCTGCTTCAATTTTAGTGCTGTCCATGCCCATCGTCCAGAAATCACCGATCTTTTGATCATTGCTTCCTTTGGCTGCATTACCTGCAGCCGCTTTTTCAGAAATTTCTCTTAAGCGTTTCAGGTTTTCTTCAATCACCAGGTTACCGATGCCCCAACTGGATTGTTCACCGGGGATGGGATTTTGTTTTAACCATCCGCCATTGGCATATTCAAAAAAGTCATCGCCGGGACTGGTGGTACTGTCTAAATTGGCAGCAAGAATATCTGCCTTTTGAATGGCAGATCTGTCATTACTGTTACATGAAATTATCCCGGCGATTGTTACAAATGCGAAAAATATTGTTTTCATTATAATTTGTTTTATCAATAAATATAAAGAATGATACTGGAGTAGGCTGTATTTTTTTACAAGCGGAAAAATAAAGTGTCGGGATGACAGGATTCAAATCAGCGGCCCTTTGGTCCCTAACGAAATGAGACGCCTAAGGCGGCCTATATCCCGAAAGGATGCCGGATCAGGAATTTAATAAAATAAATAAAATTGACTATCAGGATAACTCAACCTCCAATTTATTTGAACCACATAGTCACATAAAAACATAGATTTTCACATAGGGTTCTATGTGGTTCTATTGCAAGGTTGACTTAACCTGACAGTCAAATAAATAAATTCATTTTACAATTGCAGTAAACCTGCTTTATACAAGGTATTCACAGGCTTATTATCCCAAAAAAGTTCAAAGTCTTCCAGTCCTGTTTTTTCATAATCATCTTTTATTTCCTGTAGGGTATAGGTTTTAGTATTATTAACCGATAATGCTTTCAGCTTATTCACCAGCCAGATTCCCTGTGGTTCGTCTACCTTAATATTGATGGTCTCTTTTTTAGTTTCAAAAGTTAAGGATAACATCTCCCATCGATTTCCTTTTTTACTTTTTATAATGGATTCTGTTTTGGGTTGTTTACCCAGCCATACAACTTTGGAATTTACATTTGCTTTTGAAATTTCTGGTTCTTCAATGGCCTTAATAATAAAATCAGGTTCAATCTTTGTTTTGGGCACTTTGTGATCGAACCATTTTTGCAGGGGATGATCATAGCAGGCACCATGCATAAAATTCAATAAAGATTTTTTTAAGCCAAAACTAAAACGTTCATGATCAGCACCGGTAGGGTCAATATGCTGGATATCATTATTAGCAAATGTTCCGGTTGCATCTGATACTTTTTGTACAGCAAATTTTTCGGGATACAAACCAACCGGGCTGTGTGCCGTCATGGTAAACAAATGCCAGAACGCCGATTGTAAGATACCGGCCACAAAAAGCTGCCGAACCATTTCCAGTGAGTCAATGGTTTCCTGTGCTGTTTGTGTAGGGAAACCATACATTAAATAAGCATGCACCATAATGCCGGATTCAGTAAAATTTTTAGTTACCCGGGCAACCTGTGCAACCGTAATTCCTTTTTGTATCAGTTCAAGCAATCGGTCAGAGGCAACTTCCAGTCCACCGGAGATGGCAATGCAACCCGATGCTTTTAATAAAATGCAAAGGTCTCTTGTAAAATTTTTTTCAAAACGTACATTGGCCCACCAGCTTACAATAAGTTTTCTTCTGATGATCTCCAGCGCAAGGGCACGCATTAATGCAGGCGGTGCGGCTTCATCCACAAAGTGAAAACCATTTTGCCCCGTTTGTGCTATCATGTCGCCCATACGGTCGCATAGCAATGCAGCGGTAACCGGTTCGTATAATTTTATATAGTCTAAACTAATATCGCAGAAGGTGCATTTACCCCAGTAACAGCCATGTGCCATCGTCAGTTTATTCCAGCGGCCATCGCTCCATAAACGGTGCATAGGGTTTATTACTTCTATGGCCGAAATATATTTATCTAAAAAGAAATCGCTGTAATCGGGTGTGCCAACGTCTCCCTGTTTGTAATCGGTAGAGTTCTTGTCGTTGATGTACGTTACTTTGCCATCAACTAATGTAAATGTTCTTTTGAGTTCACTGATCGTTTTTTTGCCTTCAATACCTGAATGTCCGGCAGGCAGGTGCTGCAGTAAAATTTCAAGCGGTGCCTCACCATCATCTAAAGTGATAAAATCAAAATATTCAAAAACCCTTGCGTCCGATAATGAGCGCAGTTCGGTATTGGCAAAGCCCCCACCCATCACCACTTTAACAGCAGGGTAATTTTTTTTTATCCATTGTCCGCATCGCAACGACATATATAAATTGCCTGGGAAAGGGACAGAGATAGCAACCAGTTTTGGTTTCACTTCTGCCATTCTTGTTTTTAAAATACTGATGAGTATCTTATCCAGGTATGTGTACTCCTGTTGCAATGCGCTGTACAGTTCATCAAAACTATTTGCTGACCGGCCCAGTCTTTCTGCATACCGGCTAAAACCAAAATGTTCATCCACTGTCTCTTTTATCAGGTCTGAAATATCTTCCAGGTACATGGTTGCAATATGTTTTGCTTTATCCTGTGTGCCCATGCTGCCGAATGCCCATTTCAGGTCATCCAGTTGTGCAAAACGTTCTGCTTCGGGTAAAAAATCCCTTTTGCAAATTAAATGTGCAAGGGTAGGGCTCTTACCTTGCAGGAACAACATCACGGCATCAATGGTATTGATGTAATCATCCTGTAATGCAACAATTCTTGTAACATTGGTTGAATGTTCTATTTGTTGCCCATTTATTTCTGCAAACAGATTTCCCAGCCCGTTTTTTGAAAATAATGCTGCCGTAACTTCAATGCCCAGGTCGGCCTGGTAAGAACTGATCTTTTTTGTGTTCAAAAAACCTTTCAGGTATGCCGTTGCCGGGTATGGCGTATTTAACTGCGTAAACGGGGGGGTCAATAAAAAAACGGTTGCACTCAAAACAGGTTATTTAGAACTCAAAAATATTCTTAATTAATGGAAAAAAAATAATTACACCGATTTTTACGAATTACAGTAATTCGTGTAATCCGTTTTAATTAGTGTAACTATTCTTTTAAATTGCAGCATGACTCCTGAACGAAACGAACGTCTCAATTCAGTCTTAAACAAACGCCAGCCCGACCTTACCATAGTGCTGGAAAATGTTTTTGACCCGCATAATATATCTGCGGTGATGAGAACATGTGATGCAGTAGGTATACAGGATATCTATATTCTCAACACTAAAATTCCGCCACACAAAAAATGGGGGGCAAAAAGTTCATCCAGCGCTGCCAAGTGGTTAACTATTCACCAGTTCACCGATGCAACAGCATGTTTTGCTGAATTGCGCAGGCATTTTAAAAAAATATACAGCACCCATTTAAGTACCGATGCCGTCAGCCTGCATGAATTAAATTTAACCGAACCGGTTGCATTGGTTTTTGGTAACGAACACAGCGGGGTAAGTGAAGAGATCATTGCCATGGCTGATGGCAATTTTATTATACCCCAGGTGGGTATTATTAAATCATTGAATATTTCAGTTGCCTGTGCGGTTAGTTTATATGAGGCATTCCGGCAGAAAACCAATGCAGGGCACTATAATAATGTAAAACTGGAAGGAGAAAAGCTGGAGAAACTCAGGAATGAATGGGGATTTTTGGAAGAATAGATGTTGAATCAAGTACTCGCTTTTATCTTCCGGTTCCATCTCCTTTGGAAAGGGGTATGGGTGAGGTTTTCTCCCCCATTTCCAATAACTTTATCGCATCAAAACAATTTATATGAAAAAAGTATTTCTGCCTGTATTGTTATTCATCAGCATCAGCTTATCTGCACAAAACATCCCTGCCGGACAGATAGGTAAAAAAACATTGGACCATTCTGTTTATGATGGTTGGAAAAGTGTTGGTGAAAGGATGATCAGCAACGACGGAAAATTTATAGTTTATGCCATTAACCCGCAGGAAGGAGATGGAGAACTGGTTATACAAAACCTGCCTATCGGAGAGGCAGGTGTTTCTGCCCAGTATAAAAAAGTAATTGCCCGTGGCTATAATGCAGTGATAACCGAAGACAGCCGCTATGTGGTGTTTAAAATAAAACCCATCTTCCAGGAAACCAGGCAGGCAAAAATAAAAAAGAAAAAAGCCGATGATATGACGAAAGATTCTATCGGGATTGTTGAAATGGGAAAAGAGGAAGTCATAAAAATTCCAAGAATAAAGGGATTCAAAACAGCCGAGAAGGGTTTTGGCTGGGTGGCCTATCAGTTGGAAAAGCCATTGCCCGATACCACAAAGAAAACCAAACCTGCTGCTGCTGTTGATTCAGTCAAAATGAATATGGACATGCTGGTGAAGCTGGCCGATTCGGTGATAAGGAGGTCAATAGATTCAGTAAAGGGGAAAGTAACCAAAGAGGAAGTAATTGTGGCTGCCAATAAAGCGGCCAAAGAAATTATTAAGAAGGGTAAAGACGAATTGTGGTTTGAAGAGAATGAAATGAAAGATGCCGAAGGAGATGACCCTGCCGTTGGCGGGGCTGCATCCGAAGGAACCGACCTGGTGGTACGCAGGATGAGTGATGCCAAAGAAAAAATATTTAAACTGGTAAGCGAATATTATTTTGACAAGAAAGGAACCAAACTTTTGATTGAAACCACCAGGAACAGTAAGGACAGCAACAGCAAAGCCATGGTTATCATATATAATCTTGCTTCAGAAAAAATGGATACCGTAATGAAGGCGTTCAACGATGCCAAAAATTTCAGCTTTGATGAAGAAGGAGCACAGCTTGCATTTGTTGCAGAAAGAGACAGCAGTACAAAGGCTCTCCAGAAGTTTTATAAACTCTGGTATTATACAACAGGGCAGGACAGCGCAAAACTGGCGGCAGAAAAAAATACGGTGGGCATGCAATTAGGTAATTCCATCAGCGAAAATGCCTCACCAAGATTTAGTAAAGACGGACAGCAATTATTTTTTGGTACCGCTTCCATCAAAGGGCCAAAGGATACCACGCTGGTAGATTTTGAACTGGCAAGGCTGGATGTATGGCATTACAATGATGATTATTTGCAACCCCAACAATTAAAACAACTGGACAATGAAGTAAAACGCAGTTATATGGCGGTGATGAAACCGGGTGATGATAAAGTTGTTCAGTTGGGAGATGAAAATGCAGAACGCATCAGTTTGGTTGACGAAGGAAATGCAGACTGGGTAATGGCCGAAACCAATAATGGCAACCGGGTAGAAAGCCAGTGGACGGGCAGGACAAAGACCACTGCCTATGCCATCAGTACGGCAGATGGGAAAAGAAGAATGATACAGGCAAATACATTGGGGAGTTTCCAGGCATCGCCAAAAGGAAAGTATGTGTATTGGTACGACCCGGCACTGAAAAATTATTTAGTATGGGATGTTGCAACAGGTATTACAAAAAATATCACCGATAAAATAAAAGAGCCCTTGTATGATGTGGAGAATGATGTACCCGATTATCCACGGCAGCAGGGTATAACCGGCTGGACAGAAAATGACCGCTACATCCTAATCAACGATGTGTATGATATCTGGCAGGTAGATCCTAACGGCATGGAACAGCCCAAAAACATAACCAATGGCTGGGGCAAAAAAAACAAGACCGATTTTAACTATGTTCGCTTTGACCCTGAAAAACGATTTATTAAAGCAGATGAGACGATATTGCTGCGTTCACAAAATAAGACAAACAAGTACGGTGGTTTCTATACTAAAAAAATTAATGAGGTTTCCGATCCGGCATTGGTTACCTCAGGCCCCTATACGTTTAACGGGCCTGTAAAAGCAAAAGAAGCAGCGCAATATATTTTGCAGCGGGCCAATATCAGCCAGAACGAACTTTTTGCAACTGCTGATCTTAAAAATCTTACTCAATTGAGCGATGTGGCCAGCCAGCAAAAAGAGTACAACTGGCTTTCTGTAGAATTACTAAAATGGAAAATGTTTGATGGCAAGATGAGTGAAGGATTATTATTTAAACCTGAGAATTTCGATCCAAAGAAAAAATATCCCGTTATCTTTTATTTTTACGAACGTAATGCTGATGGCTTATATGCTTACCGTGGCCCCGCACCCAGTGCATCTACGGTCAACATCGCTTATTTTACAAGCAATGGCTACCTGGTTTTTGATCCTAATATTTATTATAAAGATGGCGAGCCCGGCAACAGCGCTTATAACAGCGTGGTGAGTGCTGCAAAGTATTTATCAAAAATGCCATGGGTAGATAGTACAAGGATGGCCCTGCAGGGGCAAAGCTGGGGAGGTTATCAAATTGCTTATTTAGTTACCCGTACAAATATCTTCAGGGCAGCATGGGCCGGTGCGCCTGTCAGTAATATGACGAGTGCATATGGTGGCATACGCTGGGGCACCGGGATCAACCGCCAGTTTCAATACGAAAAATCACAAAGCCGCATTGGTGCAACCTTATGGCAACGTCCCGATCTGTATATTAAGAACTCACCTTTATTTGCTGCCGATAAGGTAAACACACCTTTGGTGATGATGAATAATGATGCCGATGGCGCCGTACCCTGGTACCAGGGTATAGAATTTTTTACTGCCCTGCGCAGGTTAAATAAAAAAGTATGGTTGCTGCAATACAATGGTGAAGACCATAACCTGGTGGAGCGTAAGAACCGTAAGGACCTTTCCATAAGGCTGGGCCAGTTCTTCGATTATTATTTAAAAGATGCCAGGCCCGCCAAATGGATAAAGGATGGTTTGCCCGCAACAGAGAAGGGAAAGGATTGGGGATTGGGGATTGAATAGTATGTCATGCTGTCCCGATAACTATCGGGATCTAGAAGCAGGATTAAGGAGTAAATATCGAACAAGGAACAAGGAATACTGAATAATGAACGTCGGTATTTCATGATTCGAAATTCCTTGTTCCTTGTTCATTATTTTATAACCAGCTTTTATAATAGTATTTAGCTGAAGTGGCACAGTTTATCCTGAGGTACGAAGGGCACTCTTGAACGGGATATCTTTATTGAAATTTTAAAGAAGCGGAGATGGTTCTTGAAAACACAACCCTTGGCGGATTTATAAGTTAGCTGTAACTCTAAATGGAAGTTCATGAAAAAGGTAATGATTTTAATTATGTTGTCTGTTTCTGCTTTTGCTTTTGGGCAAGACACTTTTAATACAAATTTGCCAATTTCGAAAAAAGAACATAAGAAACAAGATAATTTTATTAAGGAACATATTATCGGAAAATGGAAAGATCAAAATTCGACAATATTTTTTTATCCCAAAAACACTTATTCTATACTATATGATGAAGGGTCAAAAGAAAGTGGATATTGGGAAATCAAAAAAAGTAAAATAATATTGACAATTAGTCCATCCTATTTTGAGCAATCCTACAAAATCCTCTTTTTTTCTAAAACCACAATGAAATATCAACTAACTGACATTAAGCAAGACCAAACCATCTGGGCTGCCACAAAAATTGCAAAATTTAGTAACTAAAAAGAGTTACAGCAATGGCTTTCCGCCGTTGTTGTGTGTGCTGTGCGGCAGGCAAAGAAGGGTTGGCTTCACCAACAACCAGCATAAGCTCCTTTTTAAATAAATTTTCGTTTCTTTAATAAAAAAAATCTCATGTACAAAATCACCGCTTTTTTTTCATTCATTTCTTTACTACTTCTTGCCACATGCAATCAAAAAAACGATACGGTCAACAATGATGATGGCCTGGCTGCTTTCAGCGCCGACAGTATGAAGCAATATATTGCTATGCTTTCCTCCGACTCATTTATGGGCCGTAAACCTTTTACCGAAGGTGAAACAAAAACGATCAGTTACCTGCAACAGCAATTTGCAGCAGCAGGACTTGAGCCGGGTAATGGCAACAGTTTTTTACAGGAAGTGCCCATGGTAAATATCCTGGCAACCGCTGCACCATCCATGCAGGTAAGCTCAGCCAAAGGCAACCTTACATTAAAAGCATTTGATGACTATATCATCTGGACCGATAAAACGGATTCAAGCATCAGCCTTGATAATACAGAACTGGTATTTGCAGGTTATGGTGTGGTGGCTCCCGAAAATAACTGGAACGATTATGAAGGCCTGGATGTAAAAGGTAAAGTGGTGATGGTGATGGTGAATGATCCGGGGTTTTGGTCGGGGGATAACACTTTGTTCAAAGGAAAAACAATGACCTATTACGGGCGCTGGACCTATAAGTTTGAAGAAGCGGCAAGGCAGGGCGCTAAAGGTTGTTTAATCGTTCATAATACTGCTGCAGCAAGTTATCCATTTACGGTTCAGCAAAACAGTTTCAATAATTCAAGATTGCAACTGGATAACCGGGGTAAGGATGTTAAAAATTGTGATGTCATCGGCTGGCTGACTGAAGTGGTTGCGAATAAATTATTTATGGCTGCCGGTTTTGATTCTACTCTTTTAATTAAGGCAAACCAGCGTGGCTTTAAAGCGGTTCCATTGAATCTCAAATTATCTACTGCCATGAAGGTGCGGGCAACTTATAATAAATCGTATAATGTGATCGGCAAGATCACCGGTTCAAAACATCCGGATGAAGTAATTATTTATACGGCACACTGGGATCACCTGGGCATTGGTAAACCGGATGAGACCGGTGATTCTATTTATAATGGTGCCTATGATAATGCTACCGGAACTGCCGGGCTTTTAGAACTTGCCAGGGCATTTAAAAGCATGAAAACAAAACCTGAACGAACCATCATTATTTTGGCTGTAACAGCAGAGGAGCAGGGGCTTTTGGGATCGGCGTATTATGCACAAAATCCCATTTATCCAGCCGGTAAAACAGTTGCCAATATTAATATGGATGGCCTGAACCGCTTTGCCAAAACTAAAGACATAACTATAGTCGGTGAGGGTCAATCAGACATGGAAGATTACATAAAAGAAGAAGTTGAAAAAGACAGCGGTTATATTTCTTTTGATTCACATCCCGAAGCAGGATATTATTACCGGTCCGATCATTTCAATTTTGCCAAAGCGGGCATTCCGGCCTTATACATTAAAACCGGTGTTGATGTGGAAGGAAAGGGGATTTCTTTTGGAAAAAAAATTGAGGATGATTACCGGGAAAAGAATTATCACCGGCCCTCCGATGAATTTGATGCAGCTACCTGGACCATGGAAGGCGCCATTAAGGACCTGAAATTATTGTTCAGGGTGGGCAGGCGTTTGGCTTTTGAAGAAAAAATGCCACAATGGAAATCAGGATCGGAGTTTAAGTCAATCAGGGAAGGAAAGAAATAATAAAGTGTTCAGGAAAATACCCCGGCATAGATAATAAATTGCTGATAAAAGATTTGTACTTTTTACTCAATTAAAAAAGTATGTAATGAAAATTTCGTTTCTTTAACCTGCCTGCCGGTAGGCAGGTAAAAAATTACAGCCATATAAAAATGTAGTACAATGAAGCTGATCCTTACCATTTTTTTATCAACCGTTATTATCCTTTTATCTAATTGCACTAAATCCGGCGAACCTTACAGGATAGTTAATTGTGATGGCCTTGAAACGGATACGCTGGGTTCAGGCGATAACGGAAGAATTTATATACCCAATGCCTTTAGTCCGAATAACGACGGTGTAAATGAGCTCTTAAGGCCGGTAACACAAAACATTGCTTCTTTTGTTTTTACCATTTATGATGAAAATAATATTGTTTTATTTACCACCACTATTCCCGGACAGGGATGGCAACCATCGCAGGGCAGTAATACGGCTAAAAAATACTTTTATAAAATTCAATCTACTACGGTAAGCGGTAAAAAGATCGGGCAATGCGGTGATGTGTATAGCTTGACCTGTTTTCCCATTAATCCGCCAAAGAGTTTTTATTATTTTGAAGATATGTTAACGGTAAATGGATTTACCGGAACAACAATAGAATCATTGCCAACCTGTTTTTAAAATATCTTTTATGAAGCAGCTATTATGATACACGGTTCAACCGCCATTAGAAAATTAAGCCGGGGAAAAATATTTCTTATCCTTAGCCTGTGCCTTTTTTTATTCTGGGTTTCGGGTAACGTAATAAACATTTACCGTTATGCTGTAGTTGGTGCCATTTTTGAACTTTTATGGCTGCCCATGCTGGCCATGTTATTTGTTTTGCCGGTATTGACTTTTATTTTTTGGGCAAAGGAAAAATTTATGATCAGGTCGCTATACCTGTATTCCATGTGTATAGCAATTGTCACCCTCTTACTAATGATATTAATTAAATAAAATGGGAATGCGAAATAGTAAAGGATTTATCATTTTTATGATTACGGTGTCTTTATTTTTTTTATCCTGTACCAACACAGGTAAAATGGGAGCTGCATCAGCTTATTCTCCTGTATCCAAAGAGTTGTATGACACTATAGTTACCATGGACAGTTTGCTGTTTGCGGCTTATAACAACTGCGACCTGGTTAAATTTGCTTCCCTGGTTTCGGAGGATATTGAATTTTTTCATGACCAGGGTGGATTGATGACCTCAAAAAAAGATATTGTAGATGCCCTTAAAAAAAATATCTGCGGAAAAGTGACCCGTGAACTGGTTAAAGGAAGTATTGAAGTTTATCCGATCGCCAATTATGGTGCTGTAGAAATGGGATCTCATTTTTTTTATAATAACCGGGAAAAGCCGGGTACGCCATCCAAAATCGGCAAATTTGTTCAACTTTGGAAAAAGGAAAACGGCCAATGGCAGTTAACAAGGGTTATCAGTCTTCATTAAAAAAATATAGTAATGATCATAAATGTTGATGATACGCTTTGTTTGGAATTTTTAGATGAAGCTCATGCAGCAACTCTTTTTAATTTGATAAATGATAACAGGGTTTATTTAAGCCAATGGCTTCCATGGGTGGAAAATATGCGGGGAGTTGAACATGCAGAAAACTACATCAGTAATTGCAAAAGGCAGGCGATAGCGAAAACTGATTTTGCCTTTGCCATCATGTTTGAAAAAAAAATAGCGGGAAGGATTGGCATTCATTATATCAACGGGCAAAATAAGCTTGGCGAAATAGGGTACTGGCTGGCAGATGGTTTGCAGGGAAAAGGTATGGTAACCAATTGCTGCAGGGCAATTATAAATTATGGCTTTACCGATCTGGGGCTGAACAGGATTGAAATTAAATGTGCCACCGCAAATGACAGGAGCCGTGCTATTGCAGAAAAACTGAATTTTAAAAGAGAAGGTATCCTGCGCCAGGGGGAATGGCTTAATGGAGGGTTCGTTGACCTTTATTTGTATTCTATGCTTAAAGAAGAGTGGGAGGGAATGTAACATTAATGACTTGCCGTTGTGCCGGCATTTTATGACTGTAAGCCCGATAACTGAAGCTGACCTGCCTGCCGCAGGCAGGTTGAAAAACGGAGAATGAAACTAACAACAAATGCTGAAAGGAATGACTTCTGTGCTATATTAACGGATTATATTGTAAAAGACGATTGTTATTCCGTGAGCAGGTATAGCCGTAAACCTCATGTAATGTGCCATTCTTCTTTTTTACACAATGAAAAGCAAATGTTATTTATTGACAAATTATGGAAGCATGGCGTGCAATTTGTTGCCACTTCCCATTTTTCTTCATCCAGATATTTGTGAATCGTCTTTTATAAGCCTGACCGGATTTGGCACCGGGTATATCATTTTTAGAGACAAATATTTCGTATCCCATGGTAATAACCATGTTTTTTTGAAATTGCATTCTTTCAATAACCCGTTCAAAAGAGCTATAATTAATCAGGCCTGCTTTATGGGTTAGCAAAACAGAATCCCTGTTACCGGAAATATCATTTCTTGGATTGTTAACCAAAAACTCCGGTGCCCAAACTTGTTTGAGTGTATTTGTGTCTGCATTTAAAATTGCTGTGACCACCGTTTTCTCCAAACTTCGTATTTCGGCTTCAGATTTAGAGTTGTGTTGTGCATTGGTCGCAAGTGCCGCAATGGTAAATGCGAATAGAAATATTTTCTTTTTCATACTGTATAATTAATGCTAAGTAACGTTTTATGATTTGTATGTTAGCTGCGGATGTTGTGTATGAATTAATTATTTGAGGCAACGTGCTTTACATGGGCCTTGCCGGGAAGAAAAACGGAATGGAAATAAATACACACTGATCTGTTATATTTAGATATTTCCTGACAGATAGGTTTCTTCCATGGTTGGCGATACCATGCCACCTGCTTTTTCCAATGTTACAATAAAAGCAGTAGCTCCAGCCGGAACATTTCCCATTTCAATGAACCGCCCCCTTATTTCATCTTTAATTAAACCAATATTTACCGGCTTGTCATTTACCATTGCCCACAGCTGATAGTCTTTTTGTGCTGATGATTGAGGCAGGTGATGGATCATAATATAGGCCTTGCCGGTTTTTTTATCCCAGAACATGGTGCACCTGCAAATGGCATGAAGGCCAACACCATACATGGCTACAGGTGTAATGGCAGGATTCTTCAATATATTGTAATCCGTAAGCGGTAATGGAGAATATGTTTCTTTTTCCTGTAAAACCAGTTGTTGTTCTTTGGTTTTTTTATAAAGGGTATAATTAAAAATACTGCTTACAGCAAATAACAGTACAGCGGCAGCGGCCACCCATTTAAACAAACTCTTTTCTTTTATGCTGCGTTGTTTTGAATGGATATCAATAACCGGTGTGTTTTTATAATTCAATGACTGTAAAATCCGCTCATCTGCCACTGCACCGGGTTCCGTAGCATTGTTTAAAAAATTATTTTCCAGTTCTGTTTCAAATTGCAATGTGGCGTTATTTAATTCAGGATATTGTTGGCGCAGTAATTCCATCTCCGCCTTTTCTTCAGGTGAGCAAAGTCCCATAACATACATTTCTATAATGCCGGATGATATGTAATTGTTAATATCCATTATACAAATTGTTTGCGTAGTTCTATCAACGCATTTCGTAATCTTGTTTTTACAGTACCAGTTGGTATATTTAAAGTTTTTGAAATCTCTTCGTGTGTAAAGCCATTAAAATAAGAAAGTTCCAGTACATTTTTATTATCTTCCCTTAACTGGTGTACCTGTTTTCTTAAACCTATTTGATTTATATTTAAATTATGGCCAGTGGTTTCATCTGTATCATTAACGTAATTGTCAAACGGTTCGTTTTTTTTATGCGTTTTATAGTTTTTAGACCTGGTCATGTTTATTGCACAATTACGGGTAACATTAAAAAGCCAGGTAAATAACCTGCCTTTTGAGGCGTCGTATTTATCTATATTTTTCCAGGCCATAATAAAGGCTTCCTGTAATACATCTTCAGCAATTACCTTATCCGGTATGATCTGAAGGATAACCGTAAATAAAGCTCCTTTGTAATTTTTATATAAATACTGAAAGGCATCATTCTCATGCTTTTTAAGTGCATCCGTTAAGGCTGTCTCTGTATAAAGTTTTAATTCAGTCAAATCAAATGAGAATAATAGTTATGTTAAAAGTAAATGGAATGGTTCTCTAAAAAAAATATATTTAAATAAAACCAACCGGAAATATTTTGTGTATATACTCAAACTGCAGCTTTGGTTAAAACGTTACCGGTAAAATTAATTGATCAAAAAACAAGTCAGCTTTTTGTCAGCAGTTTACACATCACAGCCGGCACTGTAAAGATTGTTAGCGATTCCATCAATAAGGATTACGGGGTTTTTGAAAATTTCAAACAGGTAACGGGTCCGGTCTGTGGGTTTGGATATCTCCTGATAATGCGGTAAACCATAACCGGCAGCAGGTTCATTAAAAGCTGGTTAAGTTAATTTTTAGTATCAACCGGATGCATCGTTTGATCATACTGCTAATAAAAGGGTTTTAGTATGGTGTAAACCCTATTCTGTTTTATATGGATATGCCGTGATGCTTTAGGCACTATCCATTGCAGGTCAATTTATATTATTAAAAAAAACAGACGTATTTAGTACGGTGCCATACCGTGACACTGGCGTATTGCCCGGATCGGATCAATATAGAAATTCCTGTTCAATTTCTAAGTAATGGCCATTCGTATTGCGTGAAAATGTAAACACTATTTTTAAACAACAAAATCAACAATTATGAAACATTTAAAAAAAATGGCAGCATTTACTGTAACATTATTTACCCTGGCTGCCTGCCAGAAAGAAACAAAACTTTTATCCCCAACCGAAAATGCACCGGATGAATCACTGTCATCTGCTGCAAAACTTAATGAAAACGGAAATGATTTTGGGGTAGGAGATAAGCATGTTTATATTTTAAGTAACGAAGTAAGCGGTAATGCGGTATTGGAATATAAAAGAGGTGCTGATGGTATTTTGGTATTTCACACCTCATATATATCCGGGGGTACCGGTACGGGAGGCGGTTTGGGTAACCAGGGTGCAGTGATATATACGCAAGATGAGTCTGCCCTGTTAGCCGTAAATGCCGGTAGTAACAGTATTTCATCTTTTAAAGTTAATGGCAACGGTATACAGTTAAAGTCAACCGTTGCTTCGGGTGGAATGCGGCCCGTAAGTATTGCCCAACATAATGATATGGTGTATGTACTTAATGCAGGCGGCAACGGCAATATTTCAGGATTCAGATTAGGGAATAATAAGAAGTTAATCCCAATCGCCAACTCTACAAGGCCATTAAGTTCAACGGCTTCAGGGGCTGCGCAAATTTCTTTTGTAAGAGATGGAAAGGTCCTGGTAATTACCGAAAAAGCCACCAATAAAATTATTACCTATACGGTTAATGAATATGGTATACCAGGTGTTATGCATAGCATAATCTCATCCAGCACTACACCATTTGGTTTTGCACCGGCAAATAATGGTAATGTTTTTGTTTCTGAAGCTGTTGGTGGTGCACCCGGAGCAAGTGTACTCTCTTCATACCAAATCAGTAATAATGGAGCAATTGCTTTAATAAATGGGTCGGTTGGTGCCGGGCAGTCTGCCGCTTGCTGGGTTGTTATAACCAACAATGGTAAATATGCCTATACTACAAATACAGCCAGCAATAATCTGTCTAATTTTAATGTAAATACAAATACAGGCAGTATAAGCGTAAACACCGCAATTGCAGCAACTTCGCAAATGGGGCCAATTGATGCAGACCTGAGCAGCAATTCAAAATATCTGTATGTATTGAATGCAGGCAGCAATAGTATCAGTGCCTATGCTGTTGCAAATAACGGGGCGCTAACCAATATACAAACGGTAACAGGATTACCGGCAGGTGCCAACGGGCTGGCAGCAAGATAAATAATAAAAATCCTTTTCCTGGTAAACTACTGTAATAATTATTACGGTAGTTTTTTTTGTTACCCTTCGCTGTGTTGGTGGTATGCTTTTTCACACTGCCAGCCACCTATACACAACAAAGGCTAATAGTGACTTGCAATGCCAAAAAGGGCATAGTATGCTGTCCGTTGGTCGGAAGGCCATACGGCGGCGTACATTATGCGCCCGCTTATGGATGTTTGGAGAACACCGGCAGCGGCAAAAATTCAATTCTTAATAAATGCATTCATGAATAATTATTTACGCTAAATGGGAGTACGTTTTAAAAGATAATTCAAAGTGATTTTGTAAGCGTTATTGGTTTTAAAAAAAGCGTCGTGACCTTGGATGAAAATATTTTCATTTTTACCTGTAAAAATATTCAATGTCAAACTTGTTTGATAAGATTGTGAAGAACTGCTGCTGCCGGAACTCCTCCAAACATTTTGTTACTTACCGTTATTTTCGTTGATAATCACTTTCATAATTAGTTCAGGCATTTCGTTCCATATTACTTTGTCGGCATACATAGCATTGGATAAAATTGTTATTCCAATATTTTTGTTTGGATAAATTCTAAGTGTTGAACTATAACCCGGATCTCTTCCAACATGAAAAACATAGTTTCCAGTCAGGCTATCAGAAAACCTCCACCAGCCTATTCCTATTGACGTTTTCATGTTTTCAATGCTTCGCTGCAAAGTCCACATATTGGTGAGTGTGGTTGTTGAAAGAAAACCGGTCTTTGTGTTATTGAATATTTTTAAGCAGGAAATTATCCAATTGCTTAAATCGCCTGTTGTTGAATATAAATAACCGCTCGGATTATGTTCAGGTTTACCCCACTGATAATTTGTCCATTCCACAATAGGTAATTCGGGATATTTTAGGACTGGATTTTTATCTTTGATTTCTCCGTATACATTAAATCTATTTATTTCTTTAGTGTAGCCGCTAATTTTTAATGGTACCGCTAATTTATTTACTGCGATATTTTTAAAATAAAAAGTAGAGTTTAACATTTCTGCCTTGTCAAGAATATTACGTTTTATATACTCTTGAAAAGGCATTGACGTAATTTGTTCAATTAAGTACCCAAGAATGTCATAGCCGGTATTACTGTAAGTTTCGCCACTGAATTTTTCACCAGGACTGAATTTTAGTTTTGTGTCATACAGTGAAAATATAAACTCTTTTAATGCCATACTATCGTTTGAGGCTTTTTTAAGTTCGTTATCCCAGGGCAAGCCTGATGAGTGTGTAAGCAAATGAAAAATCGTAATGTCTTTTACACGGAGGTCTTTAAGTTTAAAGTCTGGAATATACTCAAGTAATTTTTTGTTTAGGTCAAGTTTGCCTTGTTCAACTAATTGCATTATTGCAGAGGCCGTAAATAACTTTGTAATTGATGCAGTTGCAAACCTTGTTTCAGGGGTTACTATATTTTCACTATCAACACCTGTAAATCCATAACCTTTACTATAAAATAATTTCTCATCTTTCACAATGCTTAATGATAAAGCTTTTATCCTGTACTCGTTCATTTTTGAGATTACAATGCTATCAATTATTTTGTTATAACTATGTTGACCCCGGGTATTGGTGGAGAAAGCGAAAGCGGTTGAGATGATAAGTAATTCTTTTAGCATTGAATACTGTTTGTAATAATGTTTGTTTGTAAAGCCAGACACACTTGCACAAAACCCAAATATTCCGTCTTAAAAAATGGACTGGCTTATGTTTGTTTGTCAACCCATAATTGCACAACCCAATGTTGCAGGCAGTTTATATTACTGTTTAATTCCTGTAACTTTTTTCATTGTGCGATTGAATATTACGGCATCAAAGACAGTAGGCCAGCTTTTCTCCTGCTCAACATAACCTAAGGGTCGCATATTCCTTGGAGCCAAAAGCCATTTTCCTGATTCTGTTTTGGAATTGGTTTTTAAGTCAAGAAATATATTTTCTTTGTTTGTTTTATTAAATAAATCTTCAAAAGAATTTTCTTTTGGCCTGGCGATCGTGTTAAGAAAATTTCCGTTATACCAGCCGGTATTCCCTTCATATGCTGTAAAAGCGATTGTATATGTTTTGTCATCAAGCTCTTTTCTTATGTAGTCTCCAACAAGGGTTTCTTTTAGATTTCCATACCCAGCGGTTTTATGTTTTGCAAGGTGATAACTTGCAGCCCAAACAATTATTTTCTGTTTCGGGTAATATTTATTGACAAGCCAAACAAGATTATCTGCCATTAATGAATCTCTTAAATTGTAAAGTACATTTTTGTTTGTTTTGTCGATTGCGTTAAGATATAGAATACCGGGTAGGTATCCCTTAGTAGATACTAAGAATTGAGAAAACAACCTGGCTTTTTGTTCTTTGATATTTTTAAGTTGCACAACCTTTTTTTCCAATAATTGCTCAAAAGGAATTCGCTGTTTTTTTAATGAATCCCAATATGCAGTTTTCTCCGTAAACGATTTATTTTTAATATGTGCATAACCTTTATTAAATATTAATGCATCAAAGGTTTTAAAAAAAAAATCTTCTTCTGCTGAATCAGTAAAATCGATTTTCTTTTCTTTTAGATATCCAAGAAGATCGGATTTAAAGGACTTGATTATATATTTTCCCTCTACCTGGCAATCAAATCCACTAATTAGTAATGGTTTTTTTGCCGCGGACTGAGAATAAATGTATTCAAATAAGGGTTGTATCTCATTAGCTTTTCCCCAAATTGGGTGTGTTGAGTTTTGAAGGGCTGTCAATGGCGATTTATTTTGAATTACATCCTGCCAGGCTCTTTCAGCATTAAATTGGTTGCTTTCAAAGGCTAAAACAGTAAAACCCATACGTTTGTGTAAGAATTTTACCAACTTTACTTTTGTTTCAAAAGTAGTCCCATCTCCATGGCTTTCTTCACCCAGTAATACGATTCTGGAATTGCCAATAGATTTTTTTATACTTTCAAATTCCCTAATTTCATCTTTAGAGGAGTCTAAACTAAATCCTATCATATTTTGTTTTAACCAGTCAACTTCAGATTGTGCTGATGTAGTGGCCGGTACGGTCAACGTAAACAAAATAAGTAGCTGTAAAAATTTCATTTGTCAATATTAAGGGCGTCTCTGAAAATTACCTGCGTTTGAGACTTGCCGCAGGGCTGGTATTTTATAACTGTCCGCCCGTCAACTGAAGCCGATTGAAAAACTGAAGTTGAAGTTAACAACAAAAAGCCAAACCTGCCTGCCGGCAGACAGGTAGCATTCGGTGAAGCCCGCTATTGGTTAATAGTAGTACAACAGCCGATTGTTATTCCATCCGCCAGACTTGAGGTAAACCGCGTTAGCTGTTGGTATTTTAATGTTAGTCTTGTTTTTCAAGCTGAAAAACTGATTCAACATTTGCCCCGAAAACTTTCGCCATTTTTAAAGCCAGAACTGTAGAAGGAATAAACTTTCCCGTTTCAATAGAGTTAATAGATTGTCTCGAAATTCCAATTTTCCCTGCAAGATCTTCCTGTGTCCAGTTTTTCTTAGCACGTTCAACCTTTATAGTGTTTTTCATACCCCGTATTTTTTTTTCGAAATGAACCAACCAACAAAATAAAAGAGCCAGCAATAACACACCAGATACCCATAGCCAAACCAGCCTGGGTTAGATATATCACAAAGATTTAGCAAAAATAAGACCATCATTAACATAACTGTCAATGAAAAACCGATGACAACGGCTTCCAATTGCACCCGTTGCTTCACTTCGTCCATTACCGAAAAGGCTTTGATTAATTTAAAAATAAAAATGGCGAAAGTGATAATTGGCACTATTGCAATAATTATCGAAACAGATTGCTCAAATACATGATGCTTTAACAGCCATACTGCCGGCAAATAGGTGGCACCGTGAATGAGGGCGAAAATAATAGAGTTTCGGTACACGGTTTTTTTAAATTGTTCCATATTTTAAAATGTTTAATTACAACAAAGATAAGTAAACATTTCAAAAAGACAAGAAAACTTTACAAAAAGTATATAAAAGCCGACTTTATCTTGAAAATTAGTTATTAATAAAGGTTGTTTTGGGAGTTTAATAATTACCCGATATCGTCTTTATACCTACATCGGGCGGGCAATTGGCGAAGAACTGGCATTTGAAATAAGTCCAGCCTGGAACCGATGCTAAATTTAACTAATGATGAAGATAACTACAAAAGCTCAATAGTAAAAGTCAAGCCCGGACTGCTGCTGATAGCGAACTAAAAGTTGAGAATATATTCGTCGCCCCGCCATATAGCCAAACCGAATTGGCGGTAGTTGTTTTTGTTCGTCTATTCATTGTGTTTTGGGTCAAAGTTCACCATCCATTCAAAGCCGTATTTGTCTCTAAACATACCAAAATAAGAACCCCAAGGACTGTCTGCAATAGGCATTTCTACTTTTCCGCCTGTTGATAGCCCGTTAAATAATTGGTCTGCTTCCTCTTTGCTTTCTGCACTTATTGAAATTTTGCTTCTATTTTCATTCTCGTTATGTTTTCCCATAAATTCGGGTGTGTCACTTCCCATTAACACACTGTGTTTACCAATTGGCAAAGCAATATGCATAATTTTATTAGCTTCATTGTCAGAAAAAGGACTCTCTGGAATTGACATGTCTTTGAAACGACTTATCATTGTAAACTCTCCACCAAAAACTGATTTGTAAAATGTAAATGCTTCTTCTGCATTTCCATTGAAGTGGATGTAAGGATTTATTTGTGCCATTTTAATATAGATTTGAAATGTTTAAAATAATTCATTTAAGCATTTGGTTGCTCACTTGGAAACTTCGTAATGTCCATATAAAAAATTTCCCAGGTGTGTCCGTCAAAATCTTCAATTGTTCGCTGTTGCATAAAACCATAATCTTTCATTTCATTGGGTTCAGTTCCACCTGCATTTAGTCCTTTTGTTAACATGCTGTTTACTTCATCAATGCTGTCAACTGATAAAGAAAAAAGTCCTGCTACATTTAATTTTGTGTCTGCAATAGGTTTGGTTGCAAAAATCTTAAACTTATCATGTGTCAAAAGCATTAAAAAAATGCTTTCACTCCAAACCATACACTTTCCATTGTCGTCCGAAAATAGAGGATTGTTTGTAAAGCCTAATGCAGCATAAAAGTCCATTGATTTTTGCAGGTCTTTTACTGCTAAGTTGATAAAAATTTGTTTTACCATTTTATTTAAAATTAGATGTCAAGTTAATTCAAATTTTTTTTTGGTCAGTCGGTAAGTGTCGCCGCACAATTACCGCCACATGTGTATTTATGCTAATATACGCTACTTAAAAAAGGAAACAATTTTTCTAACCCATTCTTTTTTAACTGTTTATTTAAAATAGCGCTACCGGGTGTGAGTAACGCAAATACGTCTGGCGATTGGCAGGTACAACCTGAGTTGCACTAACTCATCTCATCTTCGCTACAAAAAAAGTTCAGTAATAAAATGCCGTACAAGAGTGCGATGCAAGGATGTTCAGTAAAGATAAAATGTGGGTAACAAAATTGCTTTGTAGCTTAAGATGGCACACTTTGATGACCAGTCAGAAAGGCTTCAGTCGTTCCCTGCCTGCCGGCAGGCAAACTCCCTGGCAAATTATGTTTCCCAACTCCGCTCAGTACTAAATACTCCTGTTCCCATCAAAATGCTCCAGTTCTTTACTTACGGCATTTAAAAAAGTTGAACCCAGTGCACCATCAATAATGCGGTGATCGTAACTTAAAGAGATATACATCATGTGGCGGATAGCGATGCTGTCGCCCTGCGGGGTTTCAATTACCATGGGCCTTTTCTTAATTGCCCCAACTGCCATAATCGCCACCTGCGGCTGGTTGATGATGGGTGTACCCATAATACTGCCGAAGGTACCAACATTGGTTAATGTGAATGTACCACCGGTTGTATCATCGGGTTTTAATTTACCCGTACGGGCATCATTGGCCAAAGTATTAACCTGTTTGGTGAGGCCAACTAAATTTAACCGGTCGGCATTTTTAATAACGGGCACAATTAAATTACCATTGGGTAAGGCAGTGGCCATTCCTATATTCAGGTCTTTCTTTATGATGATCTTATCACCGTCAATACTGCTGCTGAGCCATGGATATTTTTTAATGCATTTTACAATGGCTTCAATGAACAAAGGCGTATAGGTGATCTTTTCGCCTTCCCTTTTTTCAAATTCTTTCTTTATCCTTTCTCTCCAAAGTACTAAATTGGTAACATCGCATTCAGCAAAACTGGTAACGTGTGCCGATGTATGTTTACTGTCCACCATGTGTTTGGCTATAAGTTTACGCATGCGGTCCATTTCAATTACTTCAACATTACCGGTGTAAACGGCAGGTAAATTGTTTGTGGTTTTTGGTTGGTCGTTTGTTGTTTGTCCACCGGACCCTGCGGGTAAAACACTTACTTCCTGTGCCTGATGACTTGTACCTTGAGGTTTTAGGCTTGCAGCTCTTCCTCCCATGTATGCTAAAATATCTTTCTTACTTACCCTTCCATCCTGGCCGGTGCCGGGAATATTTTCCAGTTCAGCCATGCCGATACCTTCCTGTTGTGCAATATTTAAAACAAGAGGTGAATAGAACCTTATTTTGTTTTCATTATTGCCTGTTGCCTGTTGCAAATTGCCAATTGGCTGGTAAAGAATTTCTTCCACTACTTTAGCTTCTTCATATTCTTCCGGCTTTGGTAAAGGCGCAGGCTGGTTATTGGAAACGGCAGCATTGGCGCCAACCCTTATTTTGGCAATGACGGTACCAATGGGCACTACATCATTTTCGTTAAATAGAATTTCTTCAATAACACCTTCGGCGGTTGAAGGCACTTCACTATCCACTTTATCAGTGGCAATATCCAAAACCGTTTCATCCTGCTTAATGGCATCACCTGGTTTTTTATGCCATTTTAAAATGGTGGCTTCCATGATGCTTTCCCCCAGTTTCGGCATTACCAGATCAACTATACTCATATAATAATTTGAAATTTGAATGTTGAATTAAATGATCACGGCTCGGTATAGAGTATACTTTGGCAGCAACCGGCTTCAAAGGTAATTATTTCCATGTAATCCGGTAAAACTCACTAATCAGGATTCGGCCAGGATGAATTTACGCAACAAATTCAATGCATTTACAGCCGTTAACTGTATGTTCCTCGTTCTGTCGAACCGGAATGAAAGTTTCTTTGCCTGTATTTTTTCTTTACTGCCAATGGCTACCCAAACTGTACCTACGGGTTTATCGGGCATGCCTCCATCGGGACCCATAATGCCTGAAACGGCGATCACATAATCCGATTTTATATTTTTTAATGCACCTTTAGCCATTTGGATCACAATTTCTTCGCTCACTGCCCCTTTCATTATCAGTGTAGTTTTATCAACCTGTAAAAGGTCTTCTTTTGCCTGGTAAGAATAACTGACCACGCTGCCGTCATAAAATTTGGAAGAGCCGGTTATGGAAGTAACCAGGTGGGCAATATAACCGCCGGTACAACTTTCGGCGGTACACATGGTTTTACCTTTTGCCACCAGCAATTTGCCAACCACTTTTTCCAGGGGCTCATCTTCATTTGTTACCAGGTATTCTTTTACCAGCGATTGCAGCGTATCAAATAATTGCTGTACTTCTTTTTCTGTGGCCTCTTTATTGAACCCAGTTGCTGATAAACGTAAACGAACCATACCGTAATTGGGTAAATAGGCCAATTTGATATTTGAAGGAAGGCCTTCTTCAAAATCTTTGATCAGTTCAGCTAAAAAACTTTCGCCCACACCGGCGGTTAATAATGTTTTATGTATAATGGTGGGGAACTGAAATTGCTTTACCAGCATGGGTATTACATCATCTGTCATCAGTCCTTTCATTTCGTGAGGAACACCCGGTAAGCTTACCACTATTTTTTCGTCTTTTTCAAACCACATTCCGGGTGCGGTTCCCCTTTTATTCAGGAGCACTTTACACACATCAGGTACTTCGGCCTGTAATAAATTCCGTTCAATTATAGGACGGTTCAGTTTGGTGAAAATGTCAAGTACATTCTGTCGGGCTTCTTCATTAACGGTCATTTTTCCTCCAAAATATTTACACAGGAGGGGTTTGGTGATATCATCAGCAGTGGGGCCCAGGCCGCCGGTTATTAAAA
Organism: Chitinophagaceae bacterium; assembly: GCA_031414035.1. Taxonomy (GTDB): domain Bacteria; phylum Bacteroidota; class Bacteroidia; order Chitinophagales; family Chitinophagaceae; genus Ferruginibacter. The sequence continues at coordinate 32,556 of JANOGE010000213.1, forward strand.
TAATATCTGCCTGTTTCTGTTCTTCATCCAAAGCCGTCCATATTTCATGCCACACATCACCCACGGCTACCCGGCGTACAACCCGTACGCCGGCTTTATTAAGCTCCTGCGCCATCCAGGTGCTGTTGGTGTCAATAACCTGTCCTATTAAAAGTTCATCGCCGATGGTAATGATGGATGCCTGTGTCATGTGGTTGTTTAAAATTTCTATAATTGTATGTTTTTTATATCAATCGCTTTTTGTCTTGCTTGCCACCACTTCGACAGGCTCAGTGTGACAACCAACACAAAAAACTGTCAGCCTGAGCCTGCCTACCGGACAGGCAGGCTCGTGAAAGGCGGGTTAAGTTAAAGTTGTATTATTATAAATTAAAAGAATTTAATTTTAGCGCAAGATAAGTTAACATGAAAACATTTTATTTGATTATTAGTTTGCTGGTTACTACAATTTCTTTTGGCCAGAATATTGAAACCAGGCTGGATGCTGCTGTAAAAAAAATGCAGGCAGATGAACAGTTCAAACATGCCATACTGAGCCTGTATGTAGTGGATAGCAAAACAGGCAATGTTATTTTTGATAAAAATTCAGAAGTTGGATTGGCGCCTGCCAGTTGTTTGAAAGTTGTTACGAGTGTGAGTGCGTTTGAAATGCTGGGGAAGGATTACACTTATAAAACCGATATGGGGTATGACGGAAATTTTGAAATTGACAGACTGAATGGCAATCTTTTTATTAAAGCCTCGGGCGACCCTACCCTGGGAAGCTGGCGATGGAATACCACAAAGGAAGACACAATTCAACAAAAAATTATAACAGCACTTAAAGAAAAAAAGCTGAAAACAATTACCGGGGATCTTATCATTGATGATTCCAGGTGGGAAACACAGGCCACGCCGGGGGGCTGGACCTGGGATGACATGGGTAATTATTACGGAGCAGGTGCAAGGGGATTGAACTGGCACGAAAACCAGTATGACCTTATTTTAAAGCCCGGAAAAAAAGAAGGGGATTCAGTAGAAATTGTTGCAACAAAACCTGAGTTGCAGGTTTCGGTATTGATCAATGAATTAAAAACGGGTGCAGCGGGAAGTGGCGATAATTCGATCATTTATTTACCAGAAGATGGGTTGATAGGATATGTGAGGGGAACAGTTCCTGCAGGAAGAGAAACTTTTACTGTGTCTGGCTCTATCCCCAATGCGGCAATTTCATTTATGAAAACTTTTGAGGATCATTTTAACAGTAATAATATAAAACTGAATGGCCGGTCTAAAACAAGTACATTATTTTTTTTGAACAAAGAAAAAATGCCTCTTCAGTCAAAAACATTATTAACCATATTCTCTCCACCACTCGACAGCATCAATTACTGGTTCCTTCAAAAAAGTGTAAATCTTTATGGTGAAGCATTGGTAAAAACGATCGCTTACGAAAAAACAAAATTTGGCTCAACTGATACCGGTATTAACATCATCAAAGATTTCTGGAAGGAGCGGGGTATTGAAAAATCAGCCTTGAAAATGATTGACGGCAGCGGCCTTTCACCGGCTAGCCGGGTTACTACAAATGCACTGGTTACGGTAATGCAATATGCAAGGCAGCAAAACTGGTATACTTCTTTTGTACATGCCCTGCCCTTGCAGAACGGGATTAAAATGAAATCAGGTTCTATTGGAGGAGTAAGAAGCTATACGGGTTATGTAAAAAGTAAAGCCGGTACTGAATATACTTTTTCTTTTATTGTAAATAATTTTGATGGCAGTGCGGGTATAGTCAGGGAAAAAATGTGGAAACTGCTGGATATTTTAAAGTAGGCCCCTCCTAAATCCTCCCCCAAAGGGGGACATTAAAGATAATGCTGCTTTTGAATTCTTTTCTTAACTTCAAACAAAACTAAAACTATGTCTGAGCAAAATTTTAAGAATCACTCAAGGTATGTGCCCCTGTATCATTTTATTACACCAACCGCCATACTTGCTTTAATTACCGGCAGCTGCATAAATGTATATATAACCTGTTCCAATTGTGAAAAAAACGGAGATGGTGGATTATACAGTGCATCCCTGATCTGTTTAATAAGTTTTATATTGCTGGTACTCTGGTGGTACAGCCGTGCATTTGCATTAAAAGCGCAGGACAGGGCCATACGTGCGGAAGAAAACCTACGCCATTTTATAGCAACCGGTAAAGCATTAGACAGCCGCCTGCGTATGGGACAAATTATTGCACTGCGTTTTGCAGGCGATGATGAGTTTATTGCTTTGGCAAAACAGGCCGTTGATGAAAACTTAACAGGAAAGCAAATAAAAATGGCCATTAAAAACTGGAAGGCAGATCATAACCGGGCTTAGGGAATTGGCAATAGACAATTGACAAAGGTGCATTTTGTTGCTTGTTGCCAATTGTCTATTGCCTATCGTTAATTGTCCATTGCTTATTGCTAATTAATCAAAAATAACCAACCAGTTTTTCCTTTAACGCTTCCGGCATGGCACAGCGTTTCATTGTTTTTGCATTCACAAAGAATAAGGTAACTACACCTGTATTTAATAATTCATCCTGCTGGTTATAGATCTCTGCATCAAATACGATCTTAAAATGGGCAGGCATTTCTTTCAACGTGGTCTTTACGGTGATGAGGTCATCATATTTTGCGGGCTTTAAAAAACGGCTGTGTATTTCCACCACCGGCATAATGATACCCATTGCTTCAATTTCTTTATAGGTATAGCCTATCTGGCGTATGGCTTCTGTTCTGCCAATTTCATAAAACTGTGCATAATGGCCATAATACACTATACCCATCTGGTCAGTAAGTGCATAATGAATGCGTATTTGGGTTTCGGTTACAAACATTTTAATACTTGATCATTTCATTTAGATAAAGATTTCCAGGAATTGAAAATAAACCGGCGGATTAAATAGTCATCAGGTAATAAGTGAATATTATTTTCCGATCATACTGTCCACACTAATTCTACCCGGCCCCACAAACAATAATACAAGATAACCGGTCAGGTACAAAGCAGCTGGTTCGCCATCGCCTAACAGGTCTCCATTGTGTGCTTTAAAGATCATCACACAGGTTGCAATGATCAACGGGATGGAAGCCAGCCGGGTAAATAATCCGAGTATTAAAAATAAAGAGCAGAAGAATTCTGCAAAAACAACCAGGGCCAGGGACAGGGTTTTACCCAGTCCCATAAAATTCATGAATTTATCCTGGTATTCACTAAAGTGAACCAGTTTATCATATCCATGGCTCATCATCAGGATACCCAGGCCTAAACGTAATACCAGCATGGCAGCACTTACCGCACCGGCCGAATACTTCGCAGAAAATAATTTCTTCATATCGATTTTGTTAAAAGGGTTTAGATTTTTAATTAATTGTTATAAAATCCTGCAATAAAATTTATTTATCATTTCATTAACAGCAATGTAAAAATACATTCGTTTTGTTTACAGCAGTTATCCACTTATACACAACGGGTTTGGAATGATGTTTGTATCGGATGCATAAACCAGTAATTTTGCAACCAGTAAAAATGACCGTATTAATACCATGATGAAACATAAAATCACGTTATGGCTGCTGGCAACCCTGTTTTCTTCCGGCGCCTTTTCTCAACCAACCCATGCCATAACCGATGCAGAAAAAAAGTATAAAGAGGCGAATGAACTTTTTGTAAAAGAACAGTTCGCCCTGGCCTACCCTTTGTATGCAGAACTTAAGGCACAATACCCCGAAAATACAGTAAGTGACCATACCTACATCAATGATAATGTTAATTATTATTATATTGTTTGCAAATTAAAATTGCAGCAACCCATTGCCGAACAGGAAGCCCGGCATTACATCAATGTGGTAAACAATGAACCACGCCGGCAGTTGTTAAGTTATCACCTTGCAAAATTTTATTTCATCAAAGACGATTTCAGCAATGCCATCAACTATTATGAAAGGGCAGGGCTGGATAATTTGAGCAATGATGAAATAGCCGACGCTAAATTTGAAACAGCCTATTGTTATTTTAATCTTAAACAGTTTGAAAAGGCCAAACCATTATTTAATGAGATACAGCAACTGCCCGATAATAAATATTACATACCTGCCAATTATTATTATGGCTTTATCAGTTATTATGAACGCCGGTTTAATGAAGCACTGCGGGTTTTTAAATTGATAGAAACACAGGAAGCATATAAAGGCGTTGTACCCTATTATATTGCCGAGATCTTATATTTCCAGGGGAAAAAGGAGGAAGCACTTCGTTATGGAGAAAGTGTATTGGGCAGGGGAGGCTCTTTATATTATCAGAAAGAAATGAACCTGCTGATCGGCCAATTGTATTTTGAAAAGAAAAATTACCAGAAGGCAATGCCCCTGCTGGCGGCTTATGTTAAAAGCAGTGATATAGTGAGTAAGGAAATTATGTATGAACTGAGTTACTGTTATTATGAAGCCAACCGGTTAGCCGAAGCTATTGATGGGTTTAAACAATTGAGTACCGAAAAAGATTCGATGGGACAAAACAGTATGTATCTTTTAGGCGACTGTTACCTGCGTACCAACCAGAAGGCCAATGCCCGTAATGCATTTCAATACAGTTCCTACAACAGCTCCAATAAATTACAACAACAGATATCCCGCTTTAATTATGCCAAACTTTCTTACGAATTGGGGTTCCAGGATGTGGCGTTGGATGAAATGAAAAAATACCTGAAGGATTATCCCAATAGTGAATACGATACCGGGGCTAAAGAAATTTTAGTCAGCCTTTTAACCAATACCAGCAATTTTTCAGATGCACTGGCCTTATATGAATCCTTTGATAAACCAACGGCATTAATGCAAATGGCTTATCCACGGATCTTGTATGGCAGGGCTGTAGAATTGGTCAATGATCAGCAGGTAAAAAGGGCCGATGATCTGTTTACAAAGGTTTTATCCTTGCCGAATTCCATGGTTACGCCTTATGCACAATTCTGGAAGGGTGAAATAGCCTACCGCAATGAGGAATATGATAATGCCATCAGGTATTTAAATTTTTACCTTTTGGCAAATGTGCCTTCGCAGGGTGAGGCCAGCAGGAACACGGCAAATTATAATTTGGGATATAGTTGGTTGCGGAAAGAAAATTACAAAAAAGCACTGGATTATTTTGAGACGGTTACAAAAACAGTTTCAGTAACATCTCCATCCCTGGATCAGGATGCTTACCTGCGCATTGCCGATTGTTATTTTATGACAAGTGAATTTGCAAAGGCCAATGCCATGTATTCTGATATCGTGAATAATGCATTGCCGCAAAGTGATTATGCCCTGTTCCAGCAATCTTTGATAGCCGGTGTAAAAAGTTCTGCAAATAAGATCATTATACTTAATAACCTGCTGAAACAATACCCAAAAAGCAACCTCATACCGGATGTAAATATGGAAATTGCATTAACACATATAGCAGATGAAAAATTTACTGCAGCCATTCCATATTTAAATATGATCATCAATAACCCCGGGGCAGGGGGATTAAAACCCAGAGCTTATTTAAAACTTGGGCTTTGTTATTATAATACCGATAAGTATGATGATGCATTGACGAATTATAAAAGCCTTTTTGAACAATATCCCCAATCAACCGAAGCAGATGAAGCAACCGACATCATGAAAAATATTTATATAGAAACGGGAAAGCCGGAAGAATATATAGTAATGATGCACCGCAATGGTAAAATTATTTCTGTAAGTGAGGCCGATTCGCTTACCTACACCTCGGCGGGGTTAAAATATAATGCCAATGATTGCCGGGCAGCCATTGAAGGGTTTAAAAATTATTTATCAAGATTTCCAAATGGTGCATATGTAATAGAAGCTAATTATTTCAGCAGCGAATGTTATAATGCAGGCAAAGACTGGCAAAATGCAGTAACCGGTTATGATTTTGTGAACAGCAAAGGCTTGAGCCGCTATTTTGAAAAAGCAACGCTGGAAGCAGCCAGGATCAGTTATTTTGAATTAAAGGACTATGCCGGGGCAAAAAAATATTTTGAATCATTAACGGCTGGTGCCATAAACCAGGATAATCAGTTGGAAGCCTTACGGGGATTGGTTCGCTGTTATTACCAGTTAAAAGAATATACCCGGGCTAATGAGGCCGCAAAAACCCTTTTAACAAAAAAAGGATTAAGCACCGATGACAGGTCTGTTGCTTTTCTCGTACTCGGTAAATCGCAGCAGCTGAATAATGATTGTACCGGTGCCATGGCTTCTTTTAAATCGGTTGCTGCCATTAATAAAGCGGCCTGGGGAGCAGAGGCCAGGTATTGCTTATTTAGAATTTCCATATTGTCGTTTTGTTTCTGCATAATACTATTTCCCGGCTACCTTACTTCCTGCTTTTTCTTCTGCAAGAGC
>JANOGE010000214.1:0-31696 GCA_031414035.1 Chitinophagaceae bacterium
CCGCGTACATCGTCGAGAAGTCGACCAAGGACGCCAGCTATCCGGCTCCCCCCAAGGGCGATCTCGGCAGCGGCAAGAAGCTGTTCGAAAGCGTCGGCTGCCTTGCCTGCCACCGCATAGGCGACGACCGGCGCGGCCTCGAGGCCTTCACGATGGCCTCGTTCCGCAGCCATGGCCCGAACCTCGACGGCACCGGCTCCAAGGTGGGCGCGGGCTGGCTCTACGCCTGGATCCGCAACCCGAAGGGCTACTGGCACGACACGAAGATGCCCAACCTCCGGCTCACCGAAGGCGAGGCCGCCGCCATCACGGCCTACCTGATGAGCCTGAAGAACGATGAGTTCCTGGCCCGCCCGCGCCCGAGCCTCGATGCCAAGCTCCGCGACCAGATCGCCCGCGAGTACCTGCTCGCGCAGTTCACGGTGAAACAGGCCGAGGACAAACTGGCCGCGATGAGCGACCACGACCGCACGCTGTTCCTGGGCGAGAAGACGATCGGACGCTACGGCTGCTTCGGCTGTCACACGATCTCGGGCTTCGAGAAGGCCTCGCCGATCGGCGTCGAACTGACGGAAGAGGGCTCGAAGCTGGTCGAACGCCTCGACTTCGGCTTCCTCGAGCACGAGATTCCGCACACCCTGCCGGCCTGGGTGAAGCAGAAGCTCCTCGAGCCGCGCATCTACGACCGCGACAAGCCGTCGAAGAAGCCGGAAGAGTTGCTCCGCATGCCGAAGTTCCACGTGAACCCCGACGAGGCCGACGCGATCGTGACCGCGGTGCTCTCGATGACGAAAGAGCAGATCCCGCTCGCGGCCCAGAAGCAGCTCACGGGCGACGAGCGGGTCGTCGAGAAGGGCCGCCGCCTGGCGCGCGATCTCAACTGCCAGGGTTGTTGCTGGCAGGCTTACCTGCATCGGTTGCAGGTAATACGGTAAACAGGTTGTGTGCCAGCGGACTGCAGGCTGTAATGGATTGTACCCGTGCAATTGCCTGTGGCGATGGAGAATTAATGATTGCCTGTGGTGTTGAAAGTATGAGCAGGGCACCCTTTGTAATGCCTAAAAGTACCAGCCCTTTTGCCCGGGACCCACAAATAGCAGATACAACAATGGGCTGGCGTTTTGTTAATAAGCGACTTGCAGAATTGTACTACCCTTACACCATGGGCGAAACAGCCGAAAATGTGGCAAAGCGATGGAATATAAGCCGGCATGCACAGGATGAATTTGCTTTGGAAAGCCAGCGCAAATATGAAAAGGCTTTGGCAGAAAATAAATGGAAAGATGAGATCACCCCGGTGCAGGTTCAGATCGGTAAAGAGGTTTTTGATTTTGAAAACGATGAACACCCTCGTTTATCCAGTTTGGAAAAGCTCAGGCAATTAAAACCTGCTTTTGCAAAAGACGGCACAGTTACCGCTGGTAACAGCAGTGGAATAAATGATGGGGCTGCAGCTATGCTGCTGGCCAGTGAAGCCGCCGTTAAAAGATATGGATTACAGCCAATGGCAAAGGTCATCAGTATGGCGGTAGCGGGTGTTGATCCGGCCATCATGGGTATTGGGCCGGTACCTGCAAGTAAAAAAGCTTTGGAGAGAGCCGGCCTGGAGGTGGCTGATCTCGATCTGATCGAATTGAATGAAGCCTTTGCATCACAATCTATTGCCTGCATACATGACCTGGGACTGGACCTGGAAAAAGTAAATGTAAACGGAGGTGCCATTGCATTGGGACATCCATTAGGTTGCAGCGGGGTAAGAATTTCCACTACGTTATTACATGAATTGAAAAGACGAAAGCTGAAGTATGGCCTGGCTACCATGTGTGTGGGGGTAGGGCAGGGATCTGCAATTATTTATGAAGGGTTATAATTTTAGTTTAACGAGTTGTCAGGTTGAGCCTGTCGAAACCGGCATAAAATAACTTTTTATAAAACAGCTTCGGCAAGCTGACCTTTCACAAATAAAACATCAAGCTGATACACTAAAGGCTCTTCATATAGTCGGCCAGTTTTTCAAAAGCCACCACTTCCTGCAGCCCGGTTGATAGATTTTTTACGGGGCAATTTTTTTCTTCTATTTCTTTGCTGCCAATGATGATAACGTAAGGAATATTTTTCTTTTCGGCATAAGTAAACTGTTTGTTGATCTTAACCGCTTCATGATAAAGTTCGCAGGCTATGCCACTGCTGCGCATTTTTTGCATGATGCCGAATGCAAAAGCACTTTCTGCTTCTCCCATATTAAAGAAGAGGGCCTTTGTACTTACAGATAAATTCTCCGGGAATAAATTCATTTCATCCAGTACATCATACATTCTGTCAACACCAAAGCTGATACCCACACCGGGAATACCGGGAACACCGAATAAACCGGTGAGGTCATCATAACGGCCACCCCCACCGATGCTGCCCATATTTATTTCTTTGGGTGCCTTGGCTTCAAAAATTACACCGGTATAATAATTTAATCCTCTTGCTAAAGTAAAATCAATAACCAGGTTTATGTTTTTTGCCTGCCTGTCCGGCAGGCAGGTTTTCAGAAATAAAAACTCCACTTCATCAATCCCCTTTTTGCCAATTTCTATTGAACCGATAAGTGATCTTATCTGCGATAATTTTTCATCATTGTTTCCGGTAATAGTAAGGTAATTTTCAATAATTTTTATTTGATCATCATTTAAACCACGCTGACGTAATTCTTCTTTTACTTTTTCCAGTCCCGTTTTATCCAGTTTATCAATAGCAATGGTGATGTCCATCATTTTATCCGCACCTCCGCACAATTCAGCCAGCGCCGTTAATATTTTCCGGCTGTTAATTCTTAATTCATAATTCTTAATTCCTAATTGAACAAAAACCTCATGATAAATATTGGCCAGTTCCACTTCATTTACCAGGGAAAGGCTGCCCACCACATCGGCATCACATTGTGTAAACTCACGGTAGCGTCCCTTTTGCGGCCTGTCGGCACGCCAAACAGGTTGAATTTGATATCTGCGGAAAGGGAACGTTAATTTGGTATGGTTCATGGCCACGTAACGGGCGAATGGAATGGTGAGATCGTACTTTAAGGCACGTTCTGTAATATCAGCACTGCTTTTCCCTTCCAATAATTTTTCAAAACCCACTTTCGACTTTTCAATATTTTTTTCGTGGTCAAGGCCGTTGTTCAATATTTTAAAAATCAGTTTGTCCCCTTCCTCTCCATACTTTCCCATCAGCGTATCCAGGTTTTCCATAGCCGGAGTTTCCAAAGGTTGAAAGCCGTAGAGTTCAAAAACATTTCTTATTACAGAAAAAATATAATTCCGCTTTCTGACAACGTCTGCCGGAAAATCCCTGGTGCCCTGTGGTATCGATGGTTTATTGATCATGTGAATTGTCAGGTCTCATTTTGTAAATTTTTTTATAATGCTGTCGCAGTTGATGTTAATGATTTCAAAGGCTTCGTGATAGCCGCTTTCCGGTCCGCTCCATGGATCAGGCACATCCCTGTTCTCACCCGGGTATAGTTCATTTAAAAACAGGCCGGCTTTTTTTGTATCGAATTTATTTTTGCTGATCTGCTTCATATCCTCCAGAACATCTGTGGCCATAGCATAAATAAGATCGTATTGTTCAAAATCGGATGCGGTAAAACGCCGGCTTCTTTGTTTGCTGATATCAATTCCATTTTGTCCGGCTACTTTAATACTCAAATCATGTGGCGGCTCACCCGTATGGTAACCATTTGTACCAGCACTTTCCACCCTCCAGTTTAGCCCGGCTTTCAATGCTTTATCCTGTAAAATTCCCTCGGCCATGGGGCTGCGGCAAATATTGCCGAGGCATACCATTAAAATCTTCATGGCACAAATATAGTTGGCAATAAGCAATTGGCAACCGGCAATGGAAAGCCTCATTATTGTTAAATGCACCCACTTGCTTATTGCCCATTGTCAATTCCCTTATGGAATCTTCAAACTACCACATCTCATTGCCGAACACGGCGCCGGTTTTGATCCGATAGCTATCGGAATTATTTTTTATTTCAAAACCCAACAATATGAATAAGGAATTGATCATGAAAAGTGATATCCTGGATATCCTTTTCGAAAACCGGAATAAAACCTATGGTGCTTACATCCTCAGGAAATTCTATGCCGAACGTGTAAAGAAAGCATTGTGTATTATGCTGATCATAGTTTCAGGATTTGCTGCACTTACTTTTCTCCCAAAAAAAACGAATATGGTAAAGGCAAGAATTTTTGATATTCCCGATACAAAATTGCCAACGGTTAAAGAAGACAGCAGGGAAGTTGAAAAAAAACCGGAAACGGTAAAACCGGAAATAAAAACAGCCGATGTTACTAAAAAACCTTTTTTAAGCAACCTGGTAATTGTTGAGCGAAATATTATGAGTGATACCATACCAATGCTGATTGAAGCAGATGCTATTGGCAATATGGCTGTTATTAATGCCGGTTCGGGCCCTTCTGTTGTTCAGTCCGTTACTACCGGCAATGGGGATGCAGCAGAGGTGGTTCATCCAAAAATGGATAAGACTATGCCAATGAATCCGAATAGTGTTGATGAATTACCTGCTTATCCCGGAGGTATGGATGCATTACGAAAGTTCCTGGAAAGGAATCTGATTAATCCCAGGGAGATGGAAGAAGGGGAGTCAGTAAGTGTAAGAATAAAGTTTGTAGTAGGTTACAATGGCAAATTGGAAAGTTTTGTAACTGTGCAGGATGGCGGGGATGAGTTTAATAAAGAGGTTGTAAGGGTATTGAAAAAAATGCCCGGATGGATACCCGGCAAAGCAAATGGGGAAAATGTATCGGTATATTTTACCATTCCGGTAAAGTTTGTGCCGGCCGATTAACTATCCGTAATTAATTTAGTATTTTCACAGCACGGATGATATTAAAACAGGAAAGCAATTTTACATAAAACGCTTAATAAATTCTATGGCTTTAGAAGAATTTGAAAAAGAACAATTAAATGACAGGGAGAAAGGATACATCCGTATGCGGAGTATAATGGACCTGGGGATGGGTTTACTTTGGATGGGTATGGGCGTATTTATTATTCTGATCAAAAAATTCAGTGCTGACCTTGCTGAAAAATACGATTCAACACTGTTTAAAGTATTTGGTGCTGTTTGTATTGTGTATGGATTATTCAGGTTATACAGGGGATATAAGAAAAATTATTTAAGGGATAGATGAACAGAAACCAATTTAAGCGGGCATTTATATTCAGTATAGGGTTTTTCATGATCTGGTTCTGTATGCCATGTTGTAAAACGAAAACTAAGAACCCACCGGGTACTTTTACAAACGGAATAATCCATATAAGTGTTGATGAATCGTTTAAACCGGTTATAGAAGAGCAGATAAAGGTTTTTGAGAAATCTTTCCCCGGAAACCAGGTTATTGCCTATTATAAAACCGAAGCAGACTGTTTTAAAGATCTTTTCAGAGATACATCCAATCTTATGATTATTGTAACACGGGGATTAACGGATGAAGAAGACAGGTATTTTAATGACAGTTTACATTATTTACTTCATTGGAATGAAATTGCTTCTGATGCCATTACCATCATAGTAAACCAGCAAAACAATGATACCCTGTTTACCATTGACCGGCTAAAGAAACAATTATCCGGTAAATCCAACAGGGATCAGACTGTGGTGTTTGACGGTTTAAATGCAACCAGTACGGTCAGGTATGCTTTAGATAGTATTTTAAAGGGCAATAAATTTGATACCAGTGTGGTTAAGGCGGTTAAAAGCAGCGGGGAAGTGATCAATTATGTTGCAGAAAATGCAGAGGCTATTGGTTTTGTAGGCATTAGCTGGATTGGTAATCCCGAAGACAGCGCACAGGTTAATTGGTTAAAGAAAGTAAAAATTGCCTATGTTTCCTGCGATGTATGTGCCGATTCGCCTTATGTAAAACCAATGCAGGTAAGCATCCTTACTAAGCGATACCCTTTGGTACGTGGTTTGTATTACATACTCAAAGAAAATTATGACGGCCCTGGTACCCGGTTTGTCAATTTTTTGAAGAATGAAAGAGGGCAGTTGATCTTTAAAAGAGCCTATTTGGGAGCTAAGATGGGATTTGCAGTCAGGAATGTGAAGATCAACGAAAAATTATAAAAAGATTATAAGGAAATAACGGGCGGGTGTTTATAAAATTAATATTATTGTATAGTCATAAACAGTGAATAAAATGAAGAACTTAAAATTTACACTACTCCTGTTAAGTGTTTTACTGGGAGTGAACTTTAGTAATGGGCAGAATATACATGAAGGCAAAAAGTTCTTCTATTATGAAAAATTCATCAGTGCAAAAAATGTGTTTCAGCAGTTGTTGACTGCCAATCCAAATAATGAAGAAGCAGCTTATTGGCTGGGGCAAACCTTATTGGCACCGGATGAAAATAAGGATCTGCTCGTGGCAAAAGAAGTGTACAGGAAAGCATTGGAAGCGAACAGCAATAGCCCTTTATTGATTGCCGGTATGGGACATATTGAGTTACATGAAGGTAAAATACAGGAGGCCCGCAATCGTTTTGAAACGGCTATCAGCCTGAGTAAAGGAAAAAATATTGAAGTGTTGGGAGCTGTAGGTTATGCCAACGGGGATTTTGATTCAAAATCAGGTGATGCAGCATACGCTGTTGAAAAACTGCAACAGGCGGTAAATATTAAAGGCTTTAAAGATGCCGGGGTTTTAACAGACCTGGGTGATGCTTATCGTAAATTTGGTGATGGCGGTAGTGCCCAGCGTTCATATGAAGCTGCATTGGCTATAGACCCCAATTATGCCAGGGCCAAATTCCGTATCGGAAGAATTTATCAGTCACAGGGAGAATCCCAGCGGGAAATATATTTAAGGTATTATGATGAAGCGATCGCCCTGGATCCTAATTATACACCGGTTTATTTTTATTTACACCAATATTATTACGAAAGTGATGTTGTTAAATCTGCCGGATACCTGGAGAAATATTTAACGGCAAAGGGTTCCGATGAGATAAATGCCTGTTTCCTGAGGGCACAAATGATTTATGCCCAGGCCCATTTTTCCGAGGCTATTATCAAATGCAATGAGTGTATTGCAGCCGCAGGTGGAAATCCATATCCGAATATATATGGTATAAAGGCTTATTCAGCATATAAACTCGGCGATTCTGTAAATGCAAAAGTTGCATTTGATATGTATTTTCAAAAGCAAAATCCTGCAAAGATCGGTTCACGTGATTATTATACCTATGCAGATGTGTTATTGAAATTTCCCGGAAAAGAAGCTTTGGCAGGCACTTTTGTTGAAAAAGCAGTTGAATTGGATAGTACCGAAGCAGGTAAAGTTGCCTTGCTAAAATCAGTTGCTTCTACCTATGAAAAAAGACAACAATATGCTGAAGCAGGGGAATGGTATAAAAAAGTACTGAATATTAAAAAATCACCAAGTAAAACGGATCTGTACAATGCAGGCTACAGCTACTACCGAATTGGAAAATTTGTACCGGCATCTGAGCTTTTTAATTTATACACCCAAAAATTCCCCGAGGATATTTTTGGTTATTATATGATGGGTAAGTCTTACTGGGGTATTGATACCTTAATGGCTTATGGCCTTGCCAATAATTCTTTTGCAAAGGCGATTGAAGCAGGAGAAGCCTATCCCGATAAATCTAAAATTATACCTCAATTAATGGGTAGTTATAAATATATGATCGCCTATGCCGCAAATATTGAAAAGGATAAGGACCTGGCAATAAGTTATTGTGATAAAGCCTTATTGATAGACCCAACCGACCAGGAGGTTATAAATAATAAAGAAGTTATTTCTAAGATAGTTATAAAACCCGGCCCGAAAACAAATAGTAAAGCGGATATTGTAACTGTTGGTATTGACGGATCAATTAACGCAACCGGAAAAGACGGATCGTCTACCATTATTACAAAAGAAGGTAAAATAACTACCGTAAAGGATGGTGTTACTACCATCATTGAAAACGGTAAAGTCACCATCATAGGAAAAGATGGCAAAGTAATAAATACACCGCCACCACCTCCAGCAAAACCGGGCACTCAAAAACAGGGTGCGCCAAAAAAAAAGTAAAAACAAAAAAGAATAAGTAAACCCCAAAAGAATAAAAAACCCTGTTATTAAAAGATAACGGGGTTTTGTTTGACGGGTTATTGAATATTGCCCCTGCTGTCTTATTTTTGCCAAGAATAAGAACTGATTTTATATGGAGTTTTTTTTATTACAGGCTACCGATATAAATAATGCGGCAAATTATCTTCCCATTGGACTTCAAATGCTTTTTGCAATAGGCCTGATAGCAACGATCATAGTTGGTTCTAACTATTTGGGCCCTAAAAGAGCTACTGCCGATAAACTCCAGAATTTTGAAAGTGGCATAGAGATCAGAGGTAATGCACGCCAGCCCATGGCCGTTAAATATTTCCTGGTGGCTATCCTATTTGTGTTGTTTGATGTAGAAGTGATATTCTTTTATCCATATGCGGTAAATTTCAGAGAATTGGGATGGAGCGGTTTTGTGGCCGTGGTGATATTTGTTTCCTTATTTATTACAGGCCTGGTGTATATTTTTAAAAAGGGTGCATTAAAATGGGAAGAGTAAAAAATTTGGAAATTTTCAATTTGGAAATTTGAAGATGATATAGAACTTTTGAGTTTAATAAGTGTTAGACAATCTTCAAATCTACAAATCATCAAATCAAAAAATCAATATGTCCCGTCCGGTACAATTTAATAATCACATTAAGTTCGAAGGAATTCCCGAAGGCTATATGGGAGAGGGTTATATGGCAACCAACTTTGAAAAAGTGGTGAGCCTTGCCCGTAAAAATTCCATCTGGCCTCTGCCATTTGCAACCAGCTGCTGCGGAATTGAATTTATGGCAACTGCTGCCAGTCACTATGACCTGGCCAGGTTTGGTGCAGAGCGTATGAGTTTTTCTCCCCGCCAGTGCGATCTTTTATTGGTGATGGGAACCATTGCCAAAAAAATGGGACCGGTTTTGCGGCAGGTTTACCTTCAAATGGCTGAACCACGCTGGGTTGTAGCTGTTGGTGCCTGTGCCTCTTCGGGGGGTATATTTGATACTTATTCTGTTTTGCAGGGAATTGACCAGGTAATTCCGGTTGATGTATATGTGCCGGGTTGCCCTCCAAGGCCCGAAGCTATCCTGGATGGATTTTTAAAAGTACAGGAACTGGTAAATGCAGAAGGATTGCGAAGAAGGCACAGTGATCAGTATAAAGAATTGCTGGCAGGATATGGAATTCAATAAAACCCCTTCCGTCCCCTGAAGGGGGAACCGGGTGTAAAATACGTTAACGAATTTAATGATACAAAAGCTCCGCCGCGGCGGATTTGGGGTTATGACAAACGAAACGATACAACAAAAACTATCTGAAAAATTTCCGGATCAATTAACCGATTGGCAGGAACCTTATGGTATGCTTACTTTTACGGCACCCAAAGACCTGAATTTAAAAGTGCTTCAGTTTTTATTTGATGATGGTGATTTAAGGTTTCAGTTCTTAACCGATTTGCAGGCAGTACATTATCCTGAAAGAATTGGAGCCGAACTGGCTGTTGTTTATCACCTGCATAATTTAACTGATAATGTGCGCATACGGTTTAAAGTATTTACTGATATTGCAAAACCGGATGTGTATAGTGCAACTGCTTTGTACCGTTCGGCTAATCATATGGAAAGGGAAACCTACGATTTTTACGGAGTACATTTTATTGGGCATCCCAACCTTAAAAGAATTTTGAATGTAGACGAAATGGATTATTTTCCAATGAGAAAAGAGTTTCCATTGGAAGACCAGAGCAGGATTGATAAGGATGATGAGATGTTTGGAAGGGGATAGAACACGGATGACACGGATAAGACTGATGAAAACGAATTTTTGTCATGCTGAGGAACGAAGCATCTCATTGTAGAATAAAGATGATAAAGTACAAATGAGTGAAACAAAGATGTAGAATAAAATTAAAAGCGGGTTACAAAAAAATTGTATCAGGTAAAAATGAATGAACATATTTTATTAGCGGAAGGAAGTATAGAAAAGCAGACCACCACGCTTAACCTGGGTCCTACGCACCCGGCTACACATGGTGTATTTCAGAATATTTTAGAATTGGATGGCGAACGCATTTTAAAATCTACATCAACTATAGGCTATATACACCGTGCCTTTGAAAAGATTGCGGAAAGAAGGCCGTTATACCAGATCACGCCACTTACCGATAGGTTAAATTACTGCTCATCCCCCATCAATAATATGGGATGGCATTTAACCTGTGAAAAATTATTAGGCGTTAAAACACCAAAAAGAGTTGACTATTTAAGGGTGATCATTATGGAATTATCCAGGATCTCGGATCATTTGATCTGTAATTCCATTGTGGGTGTTGATAGTGGCGCTTATTCAGGATTTTTATACCTGATGCAATTTCGTGAACTAATCTATGAAATATATGAAGAAATATGTGGCTCCCGTCTTACTACTACTATTGGGCGCATTGGCGGTTTTGAAAGGAATTTCACTCCTGCGGCGTTCCAGAAACTCGAAAAATTCTTAAAGGAATACCCCAGGCAATTAAAGGAATTTGAAAACCTGTTTACCCGGAACCGAATTTTTATGGACCGAACAATAGGCTGCGGTCCCATAGCTGCTGAACGGGCACTGAACTATGGATTCACGGGTCCTAATTTAAGGGCTGCGGGTGTTGACTATGATGTACGGGTACATACACCCTACAGCAGTTACGAAGATTTTGATTTTATTATTCCTGTTGGAAAAACGGGTGATTGTTATGACCGTTTCCTGGTAAGAAACGAAGAGATGTGGCAAAGCCTGAGTATTATTGAGCAGGCCTATCAAAAGGTACAGGAATTTAAAGGTACTGAAGCTGAAGTATTTCATGCCGATGCCCCGGCTTATTATTTACCCGAGAAAAAAGATGTATACACCAAAATGGAAGCACTCATTTATCACTTTAAAATTGTGATGGGTGAAACCGAAATGCCGGTTGGTGAAGTATACAGTTCGTTGGAAGGGGCCAATGGCGAACTGGGATTTTATCTGATCAGTGACGGCGGAAGGACACCTTACCGGTTACATTTCCGCAGGCCATGCTTTATTTATTACCAGGCCTTTGAAGAGTTGGTTAAGGGTGGCATGCTGAGTGATGCGATCATCACCATGAGCAGTTTGAATTTAATTGCAGGAGAAATGGACGCTTAATACATTATGCTAAATGTTGAATTTTAAATGTTGAATTGCATTTCATTTAAAATTTATCATTCAAAATTTAAAATAGTAAAGTCGTGTTGAAATTTACGGATGAAAAATTGGCTGAAGTTGATGCGATAATAAAACGTTATCCCGAGGGCAAACATAAAAGTGCCCTGTTGCCGGTATTGCACCTGGCGCAGGAAGAGTTTGGCGGCTGGCTGGATGTGCCGGTAATGGATTATGTGGCATCTGTTTTAAAAATTGAACCCATTGAAGTGTATGAGGTAGCCAGTTTTTACAGCATGTATAATTTAAGCCCGGTTGGTAAATATATGTTTGAGGTTTGCCAGACAGGGCCCTGTATGATCAACGGAAGCGATAACATCATAGATTATATCAAAGAGAAATTAAATATTGGCGTTGGCGAAACTACGGCTGATGGTATGTTTACTTTAAAAACGGTGGAGTGCCTGGGTGCCTGCGGCTATGCACCTATGATGCAACTGGGTAAAATTTATAAAGAACATTTAACCAAAGAAAAAGTGGATGCCATTATTGCCGAGTGCAGGGTAAAATCGAATTAATATGCCAAAGATTTATGAATATCTTGGATTGATTTTTTTCTTTTATGCAAATGAGCATTTGCCAATTCATGTTCATGTTTCATTTGCTGAATTTGAAAGTAAGTTTGAACTTGAATACGACAATGGCAAGTTAAAAAATATAAATGTCCTGAAAGTAAAAGGCAGGTTGCCATTACCACAGAAAGAAACTAAAGAAGCAATTAAATTTATAAAGGTTTATCACGAAGGGATTGTGGAAAAATGGACTAAGTTCTTTGTTCAAAATAAGAAAGTTACCTGTGAAATTGTAAATCAAAAAATCAAATAAAATGAAACTTATATCAATTAAGAAAGCTAAACACACCGAAGACTTTAAGCTTGAAATTATCTTTAATGATGGGGTTAAAAAAATGGTTGACTTTGGAATTTTTTTACAATCACACAATCATCCTCAATTTAATAAATACAAAAAAGAAGCGAATTTTAAACGCTTTAAAATTGAGAATGGCAATTTGGTTTGGGGAAAAGATTGGGATATGATTTTTCCGGTGTATGATTTATATAAAGGCAAAATAAATTAATGAAAAATATTTTTCTGATTCTGTTATTATTTAATACAACAGTTTGTATTGCACAACCTGTCCCGCCAATGCGGGGAAGTGATGAAGAGAAATTAATAAGTACAGCTAAAGAATTTCACCAGGCGCTGGTTAAAAAAAATACAGTTTCTATTAACCAGCAAACAGACAGAGCTTTGAGTTATGGACATAGCAATGGCTGGGTACAAACAAAAGGGGAGTTGATAAAAGATATGGAAACGGGTTATATCAGTTACCAATCATATACAGAGGATAGTATTTCAGTCTTGATAAATGGAACAATGGCGAATGTGCGGTTTGTAGCAGATATTTCAGCAACCATGAAAGAAACAGCCAACACGTATCATTTAAAAGTATTGGAAGTGTGGGTGAAGAAAAGTAAAAGATGGGTGTTGTTTGCAAGGCAGGCGGTTAAATAAGTGAACCATGAAAAATAAATCGGTAAAAATACTGGATGAGATCTTATTGACTTCGGTTTTAATTATTGTTATTATCCGGTTTTTTGTAGAAAAGTATGGAGATAAAGAATCGGCTTATTTTCTTTCATGGTTTCCTTTTGCCCTTGCTTTGGGACTCATCTTGAATAGGCTGATGTATAAAATGTATCCTAAATGGTTTGTCAACAAACCAACATTGGAAGAGATTGATGAAAGGCAGTTTGGAAAGAATCCGAGCAATTAAAAATAACTTATCCCGATAAGGCATTATGTCAAAAAAATTATTATTAGAAAAAGCACATGTTGATGGCATCAGGTTATATGCTGTGTACCGCCGTGAAGGGGGTTACCGCAGTGTGGAGAAG
The DNA here is from genome assembly GCA_031414035.1 of Chitinophagaceae bacterium. Lineage (GTDB taxonomy): Bacteria > Bacteroidota > Bacteroidia > Chitinophagales > Chitinophagaceae > Ferruginibacter. The sequence goes on from JANOGE010000214.1 coordinate 13,253, forward strand.
GCGTTAAAAATGCTACAGGCAGATATTGTGGAAGAAGTTAAGAAAAGTGGTTTGAGGGGCCGTGGCGGTGCAGGTTTTCCTACCGGTTTAAAATGGAGTTTTATAGCAAAACCAGAAGGCGTACCCCGGCACCTGGTCGTAAATGCCGATGAAAGTGAACCTGGTACTTTTAAAGACAGGTACCTCATGGAATTTATTCCTCACATTTTGATTGAGGGAATGATCGTTTCTTCATATGCTCTGGGTTCTAATGTTTCATACATATATATACGTGGTGAATATGCCTGGATCGTAGATATTTTAGAACAGGCCATTGCTGAGGCAAAACAAAATGGTTTCCTTGGAAAAAATATTCTGGGTAGTGGATTTGATTGTGAGATTTATGTTCATCGAGGTGCAGGTGCTTATATCTGCGGCGAAGAAACAGCTTTGCTTGAATCATTGGAAGGTAAACGGGGTAATCCAAGAATCAAACCGCCTTTTCCGGCTGTTAAAGGAGTTTGGAACAGGCCTACCGTTGTTAATAATGTAGAAACCATTGCTGCTGTGGTACCCATCATTAATGATGGGGGTGATGCATATGCCAGGATAGGTGTTGGTAAAAGTACCGGAACAAAATTAATGAGCGCCTGTGGCAATATTAATAAACCCGGTGTTTACGAAATTGATATGACCATTTCTGTTGAAGAATTTATTTTCAGCGCTGAATATTGTGGTGGTATTGCCAATGGCAAAAAATTAAAAGCCTGTATCCCCGGCGGATCATCTGTACCCATTCTTCCGGCTAATTTATTATTAACTACAGCCAAAGGCGAGAAAAGATTAATGAACTACGAAAGCCTGAGTGACGGTGGTTTCCCAACCGGCAGTATGATGGGTTCAGGTGGTTTTATCGTTTTGGATGAAGACCAGTGCGTCGTAAAACACACGTATACATTGGCCAGATTTTACCGCCATGAAAGCTGCGGACAATGTTCACCCTGCAGGGAAGGAACAGGATGGATGGAAAAAATATTATTGAATATCGAGAACGGGAAAGGAAAAATGAATGATATTGATCTGCTCTGGGATATTCAGCGTAAGATAGAAGGAAATACGATTTGCCCGTTGGGCGATGCAGCGGCCTGGCCGGTAGCAGCAGCCATCAGGCATTTCAGGGATGAGTTTGAATGGCATGTTTTAAATCCGGATGAATGTTTGAAAAAGAATTACGGCCTGGCACACTATGCAGATGAAATGAATATACCTTTTTTACAGTAATAATAATGAAAATGGTCATAGTTACTATAATGCTCTGTTTTTTTGTGAAAGCCGGCTTTTCACAAAGTGGAGTACGTTATTCCAACACAAAAAAAGGGCAGATATACATTTTGTGGGGATGGAACCGGGCTGCCTATACTAAAAGCAATATAAGTTTTACCGGGAAAGATTATGATTTTCAATTGAGAAAAGTGGCAGCGCATGACAGGCCAAGCCCGGTTAGTTTTCACGATTATTTGCAACTTAATAGAATCACCATACCACAGACTAATCTCAGATTAGGTTATTTTATCCGTAAAGACCTGGCCATTTCCATTGGTTTTGATCACATGAAATATGTAATGGATAAAGACCAAACGGTATTTATGAAGGGGGTTATTGAAAAGGCAGGTTTATATAAGGGGTATTATAATGGGGATAAAATGTTGACCGAAGATTTTCTCCGGTATGAACATACCGACGGATTAAATTATATCAATGTAGAAGGCGAAAAATATATAAACCTGTATCATTCTTCAGGTAATAAATGTATCATTGATGCTTTGATTGGTGCAGGTGCCGGTGTTTTAATGCCCAGGACAAGTGTACAATTACTGGATTATCAAAAAAGTGACCAGTTTCATATTTCCGGTTATGGATTAAGTTTAAAAACAGGTGTACAGGTAACCTTTTTTAAGCACCTTATCATTAAATTGGAAAATAAATACGGATACATTAATATGCCAGACATTTTGTTGCATAAAAAAGGAATTGAGGGTAAAGGAAAGCAATCCTTCTTTTTCACAGCATTCGATGGTATGATCGGCAGTAGTTTTTCAATAAACAATAAAAAGAACAAAAATTAATAGTACAGAATAATGGCTGAAGAAGTTAAAAAAGAAACGCCTGCAAATTTTAAACCCGATTGCTATCGGGTAACCATCGACAATATCACCATAGATGTTGCCCCCGGTAGTACTATATTAAATGCGGCCAGGCAGATCGGTGGCGATGTTACACCACCTGCCATGTGTTACTACAGTAAGCTGGAAGGTAGTGGTGGTAAATGCCGTACCTGTTTGGTGGAAGTTGCTGCAGGTTCAACAGCCGACCCCAGGCCCATGCCAAAACTAATGGCAAGTTGCCGCACCACCGTAATGGATGGCATGGTGGTAAAAAACATGACCAGCGAAAAAGTAATTGATGCCAGAAACGGCGTAGTGGAATTTTTACTGATCAATCATCCCTTGGATTGCCCTATCTGCGACCAGGCAGGCGAATGTCATTTACAGGATCTGGGTTACGATCATGGAAAGGAAGGAACCCGTTACGAATTTAAAAGAAGAACTTTTGAAAAAGAAGATATAGGCCCTTTTATACAATTGCATATGACAAGGTGTATTCTTTGTTATCGCTGTACATATGTAGCCGATCAGATAACGGATAAAAGAGTACATGGTATATTAGACCGTGGTGATCATGCAGAAATTTCAACCTATATTTCCAAAGCCATTGATAACGACTTCAGCGGAAATATGATCGATGTTTGCCCCGTAGGCGCATTAACCGATAAAACATTCCGTTTTAAAAACAGGGTTTGGTTTACCAAGCCTGTTGATGCACATCGCAATTGCGAAAATCCAAAATGCTGCGGTAAAGCAACGTTATGGTTACGCGGCGATGAAGTGTACCGGGTAACGGCGCGTAAGGATGAGTGGGGTGAAGTGCAGAGCTATTCAGGAAAGCCAGGCTGGATATGTAATACCTGCCGTTTTGAAAAAAAGAAAACAGGCGATTGGACAGTTGAAGGATTAACGGCCATAAACCGTCATTCGGTAATTGGTGCCAACAAATACAAAACGCTGGAGATGCCAACCGATACTATTAAAAAAGTTTTACATGGCCGTGATCCAAAGTTATTAATGAATATTCATAATGTAAGTGGTGTAAATAATCCAAACATTCATTTAAGTGAGATTGAAAGGCCGGCGCATATGGAAGATTTTGCCAGGTCCCGTGAGTTTGTAAAAGGAGAAGGGGAATCAACCCAATGGGGTTTGCCAAAAGAATAATGAATTATTTTAAAATAGGTTATGCTGTTAGCAATTGATTTGGCTTTAATTATTGAAAAACTGGTTTTGATCGTCATTGTAGTAATGGCATCATTGGTTATTGCCATGTACGCCACCTATGGTGAACGGAAAATTGCAGCCGTTTTGCAGGACAGGCGTGGACCCAACCGTGCAGGGCCTTTTGGATTATTGCAACCCCTTGCCGACGGATTAAAATTATTTTTTAAAGAAGAGATCATACCTAATTTTTCATCAAAATTTTTATTCATACTGGGTCCTTCATTAGCCATGCTAACGGCTATTATGACCAGTGCCATTGTTCCCTGGGGCGATAAAGTGCATTTTTTTGACAGGGACATCTCCTTACAAATTGCAGATGTTAATGTGGGTATCTTATATGTCTTTGCGGTGGTAAGTATGGGTGTATACGGAATTATGATCGGCAGCTGGGCCAGTAATAATAAATTTTCACTGATCGGTGGTTTAAGGGCGGCATCGCAGATCATCAGTTACGAGCTGGCCATGGGCATTTCATTAATAGCCCTGCTAATGGTAACCGGAACACTCAGCCTTAAAGAGATGGTTGTGCAGCAACAAAATGGTTATTGGAATATCGTTTATCAGCCGTTGGGCTTTTTGTTATTTTTAATTTGTGCATTTGCAGAATGTAACCGCACACCCTTTGATCTGCCGGAAGCAGAAAATGAATTGATCGGGGGGTATCATACTGAGTATTCATCCATGAAGCTGGGCTTTTATCTTTTTTCGGAGTATATTAATATGTTTGTAAGCAGTGTAATTATGGCTACATTGTTTTTTGGAGGATATGATATTCCGTTTTTAAATGAAGCAAATTACGATCAAAACTGGATGGCACTCTTTGGAGTGATGGCTTTAATGGCAAAAGTGGTTGGGTTTATTTTCCTGTTTATGTGGGTGCGTTGGACGATACCACGTTTCCGGTATGACCAGTTAATGAACCTGGGTTGGAGGATTTTGATTCCTCTGGCATTGTTCAATATGCTGGCCACAGGTGCTTTGATCTTATGGAAACAAAACAACTGGCATTTTTAAAATTGAAAATGTCATTAATAAAGATTGTCTCTGCCAGCTGGCGGATGCAGAAGGCGGGTTAAAAAAAATAAACCAGTAGTTAACAGTACATAATATGCAGGCATTAACAAACAGATTGAAACAGGTTGACAGGCGGAAAATGAGTTTTTTTGAACGGCTGTATCTGATCGCTATATTTAAAGGGATGCTCATCACGTTCAGCCATATCTTTAAAAAGAAGCCAACCATCAATTACCCTGAAAAGACCAGGCCTTTCAGCCCGGTCTTTCGTGGACTTCATATTTTAAACAGGGATGAAGAGGGGCGTGAAAACTGTACGGCATGCGGATTGTGTGCAGTTGCCTGTCCGGCTGAAGCTATAACTATGGAAGCTGCGGAAAGGCAACCGGGTGAAGAGTATTTATACCGGGAAGAAAAATATGCAGCTAAATATGAGATCAATATGTTGCGTTGTATTTTTTGTGGTTTGTGCGAAGAGGCTTGCCCCAAGGATGCCATTTATATGAGTGAGACTTTTGCACCGGCCGATTACCAGCGTAAACAGTTCATTTATAAAAAAGAAGAATTATTGATTCCTCACCCTAAAGAAGAACCCGACGCTTTTAAAAAAGCTTTGGGTAACAGGGTGAAGAGAGAAAATATTAATTAACGAAAACACCCTCCCCCTTGGGGGGAGATGGAGGGGCTTATGAGTATTACTGAAATATTATTTTGGTGTTTGTCAATACTGGCGATGGTAAGTGCCATACTGGTTGTTGCCAGTAAAAGCCCGGTGCACAGTATTTTATTTCTTATTGTGGTCTTCTTTGCCATTTCAGGCCATTATATTTTATTAAATGCCCAGTTTTTGGCCATTGTAAATATTATTGTATATGCCGGTGCCATCATGGTACTATTTTTATTTGTGGTCATGCTGATGAATTTGAATGCAGAATCAGAGCCAAAGAAAAACAGGATATTACAATTTTCAGGATTAATTTCAGGGGGTTGTTTGTTCCTGGTTTTGATCGCTGCTGTAACAAAATCAACCCAGGCAACTAATTTGGTGCATATGGGTGGCGGCAATGCAGGGTTGATTAAAAACCTGGGTATGGTCTTATTCAAAGATTATGTGATTCCATTTGAAATCAGCTCGATATTGTTTTTAAGTGCGATGATTGGTGCTGTGGTGATTGGGAAAAAAGAAAAGTAATTTATATAACACGGGTTTAAACGAAATACACGTATTGATTTTTGGGTTAAAATTATTTGCGTTTTAACAATAGATAATTCGTGTAATCACGAGTAATTCGCAAAATTAGTGATATGGAAATTAAATGGTATATCGGTTTGGCAGTGGCGCTATTCTGCACAGGAATTATCGGAGTACTGACACGGCGTAATTCCATTGTCATTTTTATGTGTATTGAATTAATGTTGAATGCAGTGAATTTATTATTAGTTGCTTTTTCTAAAATGCATGCAGCATCAGCTTTAGGACAATCTATGCCTTCAGTAGTAAGCGATGCACAGATATTTGTATTTTTTATTATGGTGGTAGCTGCTGCAGAAGTAAGTGTTGGACTGGCTATCATTGTTATGCTATACCGGAACACACATTCAGTTGATGTGAATTTTTTAAACAGGTTAAAAAACTGACCACTGACTAAAGAAGATAGACCACAGATGTATATTCTGTCGTCAGTTGTCGGCCGTCAGTTGGCGGTAGTCTAAATTGAGTTATGAATAATGTTTTACAAATGGCCTGGCTGATTCCTGTTCTTCCTTTGATTGGGTTTTTAATTACGGGATTGGGCAGAAAACAGTTGTCCCGATCAATGTCTGGATTTATTGGCAGTGGCACCGTGTTTCTTTCTTTTCTGATCAGTATTTATGTTTTCTACAACGTTAAGGGCGGTAACACCCATGTGGCACATTATTTCGATTTTATAAATATTCCGGCACTTAAAATTGGTTTCGATCTTCAGATAGACCAGCTTTCTTCTGTTTTCTTATTGATCATTACCGGCGTTGGTTTTTTAATTCATGTGTATTCAACTTCGTACATGAAAGCTGAAGCACCAAAAGATTTTGCAAAATATTTTGCCTTTCTCAATTTATTTGTTTTTTCTATGTTGCTGCTGGTATTGGGTGCCAACTATGTAATTATGTTTATGGGTTGGGAAGGCGTTGGGCTTTGTTCTTATTTACTTATCGGTTACTGGTTTAAAAATACAAGCTATAATGTAGCCGCAAAAAAAGCCTTCATCATGAACCGTATTGGTGATCTTGGTTTTTTACTGGCAGTGTTTTGGTTGATATCAAAACTGGGAACAGCAGATTATCATGAGGTATTTACCAGTGTATCTAAATTAACGGCAACAGACATTACCGGCATTTCCTTATTATTATTTGTTGGTGCCATGGGAAAGAGTGCACAGATACCTTTATATACCTGGTTACCCGATGCGATGGCAGGCCCAACACCGGTTAGTGCTTTGATACATGCTGCCACCATGGTTACCGCAGGTATCTACATGATTGCCCGAAGCAACCTATTATATACCATGGCGCCGGTTACTCAGGGAGTAGTGGCTATTGTTGGTTTAGCAACGGCAATACTTGCTGCTACCATCGCCCTAAAACAAAACGATATTAAAAAAGTGTTGGCGTACTCAACCGTAAGCCAGTTGGGTTATATGTTTTTAGCCCTGGGTGTTGGGGCATATACAGGTGCTGTATTTCATGTTATGACCCATGCATTCTTCAAAGCTTTATTATTTCTTGGCGCAGGTAGTGTTATACATGCGATGAGCGGCGAACAGGATATCCGTAATATGGGTGGGTTGAAAAAGTACATGAACATTACGCATATCACCTTTTTATTGGCCTGTTTAGCCATTGCCGGTATGCCGCCTTTTTCAGGTTTCTTTTCTAAAGATGAAATTTTAGCCGGGGCATTTGAAAGATCTCCGCTTCTTTGGGGTGTGGGTGTTGCCGGTGCGGTTATGACGGCATTTTATATGTTCCGTTTATATGCGATGACCTTCCTGGGAAAATTCAGAGGTACTGCAGAGCAGGAACATCATTTGCATGAAAGTCCGAAAGCCATTACTGTTCCTTTAATTATGCTGGCCATCTTATCTGTTATTGGCGGATGGATCGGCATACCTGAAATATTTATGCATGGCGGACACAGGCTGGAAGCATTTTTAGCGCCGGTGTTTGCACAAAGTAATGCACTTACAGAAAAACATCATTTATCGCATACAACTGAATATATGCTGATGGGTATTTCTGTTTTAGCAGCACTGGTTGCTTTGCTCTATGCCTGGAGCAAATTCAGCAAATACCAAAGAACAGATACGGAAGATACAGGGCTTGCTAAAGTATTGGCCAACAAATGGTATGTTGATGAGTTGTATGATTCCATTATTGTAATGCCTGTTCAGTCATTGGCAAGATTTTTCAGCAATGTGGTGGAGAAAAAGGGCATTGATGGTTTTGTGAACGGAATAGGTAAAGCTGTTAATTATAGCAGCCGGCAGATCCGTTTAATACAAACAGGGCAGGTAGGCACTTATATTTTACTGATGGTGCTGGGTATTTTGGTTTTTTTTATAGTTCAATTGTTTTTGTAATAAAAAGATATGGACCCAAAAAATATTTGGATAACATTTCCGGAGCTGTTAACCTGGTTTCCCTTGGTAGCAGGGCTGGCAGCATTTGCTATACGAAAGGAAAAGACGGTAAAAGCATGGGCCTTATTATCAGCCATAATTACGTTGGCCATATCGGTGGTGAGCCTCGTATATGCGGATAATACAAAATATTTTTACCTGAATAATGTAAGTTATTTCTGGTTAAAATATTTAGGCAGCAATTTCACTTTGGGGCTTGATGGGATGGGGCAGCTGCTTACCGCCTTAACTGCAGTGTCATTTCCGGTAATATTTATAGCAACACAAAAAACAGGGTATAAGAATGCGAATGTTTTTTATGGGTTAATGTTATTGACCCAGGCCGGATTAATGGGTGTATTTGCTGCAAAAGATGTCCTGGTCTTTTATTTTTTCTGGGAGCTGGCTGTAATACCGGCTTATTTTTTATGCAGCCGTTGGGGAGGAGAGAAAAGGATTCAGGCCACATTTAAATTCTTTTTGTACACGTTTACCGGATCTTTATTGATGCTGGTAGGGATCATTTATGTGTATATGCATACAAATGCTACACCCTATGCCGAACATTCATTTGGTATGAATGCCTTTTATTCAGCTATACTTTCCACTACAGAACAAAACTGGTTATTCTGCTTATTCTTTATAGCCTTTGCCATTAAGATGCCGGTTTTTCCTTTTCATACCTGGCAGCCCGATACCTATGAACAGGCACCGGCCGCAACAACAATGGTATTAAGTGGCGTTATGGTTAAAATGGGTGTTTTTGCTGTCATTCGCTGGATACTTCCTGTTTTTCCGGATGCCGTTAATAAGTTTGATCATATTGTTATCGGGCTATCCGTAACGGGTATGATCTACGCAAGTCTGATCGCTATAAAGCAGGATGATCTGAAAAGGTTTGTTGCCTGGTCCTCTATAGCACACATCGGTTTAATGTGTGCAGCCATTTTTACAACCGGTCAAATCGGTTTGCAGGGGGTGATGATACAAATGTTCAGTCATGGTATTAATATTATCGGTATGTGGATAGTGGTTGACCTGATTGAAAAACAAGCCGGCACAAGAAAAATATCTGAACTGGGCGGCATTGCACATAAAGTACCTTCGTTAACCATATTCCTGGTTATCATTGCACTGGCCAATATAGCTTTGCCGTTAACCAATGCATTTGTTGGAGAATTCATGATGTTCAGCGGCCTGTTTAAATTTAGTGTGCTGTACACAGCTGTTGCCGGGTTAAGTATCATATTGGCTGCGGTGTATACTTTAAATATGGTGCAGAAGGTTTTTTATGGTGAGGTTAATTCCATTACTGAAAAGATGCAGGAAATTTCATTAGGGCAAAAAATGGTATTAAGTGTCTTATTGATCTTTATTTTTCTGTTTGGTGTTTACCCTCAGCCATTATTTGATTTAACAAAAGATACGGTGGTGACTTTATTAACAAGATTTAAATAACAAGAATTAAATAAGTATACGCCTGCCGGCGGAACAGGTTATGAACGCAATACTATTTACAGCAATCTGGGGTGTAGTGATGATGCTGGGCGGAGCTTTTATCAAAAGTAAAACCACGCCTAAGTACCTGGCCATTTTTGGATTGATATTGATCATTATATTCAATGGCCTAGAATTGAGTTCAGGTACCCCTCTTTTAATGGTTGATGTTAAGAATATGCTGGTATTAAACAGCTTTAATCTAACGTTTATTAATGTGGCATTGGGCTGTACCCTGCTTTACTTTTTATTGAATGGAAGAGATATTGAAAAGGTTGGAGAACATGTATCTGAATATTTTGCACTGATATTTTTTGTTTTGTGTGGCATAACGATCATATCAGCTTTCAATACCTTATTGATGCTGTTTATTGGTATAGAAATAGTTTCTATACCCCTGTATATATTAACCGGCAGTGATAAGCGAAACCTGAAAAGCAATGAAGCCGCATTGAAATATTTTTTGATGGGCGCTTTTTCTACAGGTTTAATGTTGCTGGGAATTGCTTTTTTGTATGGAGGCAGTGAAACGGGTTCTTTCTTTATTGGGAATATCATTTCGGGTAATGAAGAAATGCCGGCAATGATTGCCATTGGATTGGTTTTGTTATTAATATCCATGTCATTTAAAGTATCGGCTGCACCATTTCATTTCTGGACACCGGATGTGTATGATGGCGCACCTGCCGTATTCACTTCATTCATGGCAACCATTGTAAAAGCAGCTGCATTCTTTGCATTTGCCAGGCTATTCGAAAATGCTTTTGGCAATATGCACCAGCAATGGCAAATGTTGATCGTGATCCTGATCGCTGCCACATTATTGATAGGGAATCTTACCGCTGTTTTTCAGCAAAGTGTAAAACGGATGCTGGCTTATTCCAGTATTGCACAGGCCGGGTTCATGCTGTTTGCATTATTTGCTTTAAACAATATGGCAAAAGAAGGATTGGTTTTATATGCAGCTGCTTACAGTTTGGCCAGTATCGGCATCTTTGCTATTTTAATAAAAATGAAAGACTACACCATTGATGGGTTTAACGGACTGGCAAAACAACAACCGGTACTGGCGATCACGGCAACTGTATTTCTTTTATCACTAACAGGTATTCCTTTAACAGCCGGCTTCCAGAGTAAATTTTATATGTTGCTTGCGGCGGTTCAAAACGGGCATCATATATGGCTGGTGATACTGGCTGTTTTGTGTGCTGCAATAAGCGCTTATTATTACTTCAGGATCATCCAGGCAGTATATTTTAAAGAAAGTGCGGAAACAGAAATACTGGTTGAGTATATTACACCTTCATTTAAAATAGTACTCGTCATCACGGCCCTCCTGATCATTGTGTTGGGTATGTTTCCCTACTTCCTTACAAACTGGTTGTATTATTAAATAAACCCGGTACCGCTTATCAAAGTTTCTGTTCCATATTGTTTTCAGTTGTTATAACTTTAGGCAGAATATACGATCATGACTTTTAAGGATACACTGGCTCTTTCCTGGCGCAATATTTTGGGTAATAAATTACGAACCACCATTACTGTTATTATAATAGCATTGGGCATTTTTGCATTAATACTAATTATTACCGCAATAAAAGCAGCCAGTAACAGCCTTACTACCAGTTTTTCCACCATGGGAGCCAATTCATTCAGTCTGAGGTATAAAGACAGAAACATCCGTATTGGAGGAGGAGGACCGCCACAGGAAAATAAGAAAACCAGTAAATCCGCTTTAAAAGTAAAAAAATCCAATACCGGGAAAGTGATTACATACGAAGAAGCAAAAGCCTTTAAAGAGCGATACATCTTTCCGGCAAAAGTTGGTTTGTCATTAATGGGCCCCAGGAATATTGTGGTAAATAACGACCGGAAAAAAACCAACCCGGATGTAACGGTGTTGGGTGGCGATGAAAATTACCTGGAACTGAATGGTTACAAAATTGCATATGGCAGAAATTTTACACAAGTAGATATATTAACCGGCAGGGGCATTTGTTTGTTAGGAAGTGGCGTGGCACAAAAACTATATCCCGGTTATCCGGAAAAAGCAATGGATAAGGTGGTAAGCGTTGATCATACCCCATACCGCGTTATTGGAGTTTTGGAAGATAAAGGGTCCAGCGCATTTTTTAATACCAGTAAAATTATAGTTACGTCTTATAATACGATCAGGCGGTTATATTCAACACAAAATGCATCTTTTAATGTAGGGGTAATGGTCAGCGATTTAAAAATGATGGATGCTGCCATAGGCGAAGCAAAAGGTACTTTCCGGCCAATTCGTAAGCTGGATGTAAAAGAAGAAGCTAATTTTTATGTAGATAAAAGCGACAGCATTGCAGAAGCACTTTTAACTAATCTTGGGTTTTTAGAAAAAGGAACAATCGGTATTGCTTTTATTACTTTAATAGGTGCAGCCATTGGTTTGATGAATATTATGCTGGTAGCGGTTAATGAACGAACTAAGGAAATTGGCCTGGTAAAAGCACTGGGTGGGACAAAAAAAGACATCCGGGCACAGTTTTTATGGGAATCTGTTTTGATCAGTTTGCTGGGAGCTGTGGTAGGAATAATTTCCGGTATCTTGTTAGGGAATGTGGTGGCACTGATATTAAATACCGGCTTTGTGGTTCCCTGGGGCTGGGTCATTTCAGGCATTTTTGTATGCTCTTTTGTAGGATTAGCTGCCGGATTGTACCCGGCCTATAAAGCCTCAAAATTAGACCCGATCGTAGCTTTACGCTATGAATAAGGCCCTGACTGCATCTGCCATCAGGACTCCGGCCCTTTTAATATTTTCAAATGAATCTGAAGTTTTACAGCGAAAAATTATGTAATTCATGGTTTTTATCATCGTAAAAAAATAATTATAAAATAAAATTTCGTAAGTTGTAGCTTTCAATTATTTTATTAACTTGTGTATTCTGTTATACGTATATCAGAGACATTACCATTTACGAACTTGTATTTACTCATTAAACAGAAAAATCAAATTTTTTACAAACTAAAAATTAGAATTTTATGGCAGAGACAACAGCAACTGTAAAACCAACTACTTCAGTTCAGGGAAAAAAATCAAGCAACATCATTTCTTTACTGGCACCGGTTTTATGCTTAATCACCGGTTACATAATCTGGAGGTTTGTTTTAGGTAACCCCACAAATTTTGAAAAATCAGGCGAAGGTTGGTTTTGGCCTGATCGCGAAGGACCAAAATCTGCCTTAAGTAAAATGTATCTTGGCGGTATCATTGTTCCCATTTTGATTGGTACTTTTTTAACTATGTGCACTTTTGTAATTGAACGGTTTATGACTATTTCAAAAGCAAACGGAACAGGAAAGAATGCTGACTTTATCCGTAAAGTTCAATATCAGCTTGCTAATAAAAATGTAGATGCTGCCCTGGCGGAATGTGATAAGCAGAAAGGGTCAGTGGGCAATGTCATGAAAGCAGGCCTGCACCGTTACAAGGAAATGATCTCTAATAATGAATTAAGTACCGATCAAAAAGTAATGGCCATACAAAAAGAAGTGGAAGAAGCTACTTCACTAGAATTACCAATGCTGGAGAAAAACCTGGTCTTTCTTTCAACCATTGCTTCTGTGGCAACCTTACTGGGCCTTTTGGGAACGGTTGTTGGTATGATCCGTGCATTTGGAGCGCTGGGAGAAGATAGTGGTGGAGCATCTTCTGCTGCAACACTGTCTATTGGTATATCTGAGGCATTATACAATACAGCATTGGGTATTGGTACATCTACATTTGCCATTGTGTTCTACAATATTTTTACAACAAAAATTGACGGCATTACATATGGTATAGATGAATCAGGATTTACTTTAACTCAAACTTTTGCTTCTCTGTACAAATAAGGTATGGAATAATCAAAATTTTGCATCTTAAAAAACTACAAAGCACCCGCCTTCTGTAATATTGGGTGGTTAAATGGGCAAAGTAGTAAAGAAAAATTAAAAACAGACAAACATGCCAAAAGTTAAAATACCACGCAAAAGTACGATCGTTGATATGACGGCTATGTGTGATGTGGCTTTTCTTCTGTTGACATTTTTTATACTGGCAACAAAACAAAAGCCTCCGGAGGTTCTTGCCGTAGCACCACCTTCATCTGTATCCAGTAAGGCAGCTCCCGATAAGTCTATATTAGTTACCATGACAAAAGATGGTAAAGTATTTTTAATGTTGGGCGATGATACAAAAAAAGGAGCTATAATTGAGGATATCAATACTACCAGGAACCTTCAGTTATCCGGCCAGGAACTTGCAAAACTTAAAAAAGCAGAATTCATAGGGTTGCCTTTGAATAAAATTAAGTCTGCTATGGCATCCAATCAGGTAATACCTGCAACTTCAATGGAAGGGATACCAACGGACACTACAAATAATGAACTGACCTTTTGGATGCGAAGTGTAACCAATGTTTATGCTGGTGGCGATCAAAAAGAACTGGAAAAAATGTTGCTGGTTAAAGGCGATGGAGAAACCTTGTACCCTATATTTAAAAATGTAAAAACGGCTTTTAAGGCGAATGAAATTTTTAAATTCAGGATTGTTACAGACAGCGAATCAGTACCTGCAGGGTCAGAATTATATAAAACAGGAAAAACGGTAGAAAATTAATCGTTTAATTATTAAAAAATAGTATTATGGCAGAAATGGATACCTCGTCGGGTGGCGGACATAAAAAAGGCCCCGGCGTCAAAAAAGGAAAAAAGCTATCTACCCGTGTAGATCTTACTCCAATGGTTGATCTTGGGTTCTTGTTAATTACATTCTTTGTGTTTACAACCACCATGAGCCAGGCTACGGCCATGAATATGAACGAACCCAAAGATGATAAGATTGAAGATCAGATGAAAGTAAAGGAATCGGCGGTTATGACCATTTTACTGGGGAAAGGTAATCAGGTATATTATTATTACGGAACCTTAACCGAGGAAAATGCATCTGCGAATTTCAAAAGCACAAACTTTAAAGAAATCCGTAAACTGATCCTTGATAAACGGAATTCGGTACCCAATGGCGACAAATCAAAAAGCGATTTGATGTATATCATTAAATCGGATAAGGAGTCTACGTTTAGTAACTCCATTGATATACTCGATGAAATGAGTATTTGTGCTGTTCCTGCCGGTCACTATGCCGAAGTTGACATATCAGAAACAGAATACAAATTGATCAAACTTACCGAGCAGGCCAATGGGATTAAATAAATTTATGGAATGGGTACAATTTTGAATCTAAATAACAAAAGAGATTACAATGGAAGCAAATAAAATTTTAAACGCCGATGTTTTGGATATTATTTTTGATGGCAAAAATAAATCGTATGGCGCTTACCAGTTACGCAAAACTTATAATAAAACGCTTACCAAGGCCCTTATTATTACCGGTTCCGTTTTATTACTAATATTCATCAGTACCGTATTTGCAAATATTATCAATAAAAACAGCAGCAAGAAAGACTTTACTGTGATTGATACCCAGATGGCTGAAGTTAAAAAAGAGGAAGCATTACCACCACCACCCCCTCCTCCCCCAAAGCCACCTCCACCTCCTGAAATTAACCAGGTTAAATTTACACCTCCCAAAATTGTAAAGGATGAAGAAGTAAAGCCTGATGAAAAAATTGAAGAAATCAAAGAGGACCAGGTGATCAGTACAAAAACGGTTGAGAGCGATAACAAAGTACAGATCGTACAGGCACCGGTTGAGGATAAAGGAACCCAGGTGGTAGAAGTAAAAGTAGCCGATGATGAGAATAAAATTTTTACTAAAGTAGAAGTAGAAGCTGCTTTTCCGGGAGGCGAGGCTGCATGGCGTAATTATCTTCAAAAAAATCTGGATGCCAATACGCCGCTTGATAATGGAGCCAGCGAAGGAAAATATACCGTAACAGTAAAGTTTGTAGTAAGCAGGGATGGCAGTCTGAGCGATGTGACCTGTGAAAATGACCCCGGTTTTGGTATGTGCCAGGAAGCTGTAAGGGTAATTAAAAAAACAAAGAATTGGACACCGGCGCTTCAAAACGGCCGGAATGTAAATGCATATCGCCGCCAGCCAATTACATTTTTAGTTGAGTAATAATGAATACATTTTTATAGTACGATCCCGGTGAAATTTCACCGGGATTTTTTTATAAATCCGGTAATCATCTTTTTATTAATAATAAAATAGGGTAAAACCTCTTATAAAAGAAAGTAGCCGTACTATCTTTGCCTTATGTCAAATCAGATCTCCGCCTGGGATGATACCATTGTTGCCCTGGCTACACCATCAGGTGTGGGGGCGATCGGTGTTATCCGGATGAGTGGCATGAACTCTATTGAGATCATAAATGAATTATTTTCCTCCAAAGATCTTAGCAAACAAAATACACATACCATTCATGTTGGATTTATTAAAGAAAATAATACCGATATAGATGAAGTGGTTGTTTCCTTATACAAAGCCCCAAAAAGTTATACCGGTGAAGATGTAGTGGAGATCGGTTGCCACGGCAGCCCGTTTGTGCAGCAACAGGTAATACAGGCCTGCATACGTAAAGGTGCCAGGCTGGCAAAAGCCGGCGAGTTTACACAACGGGCTTTCCTTAATGGCAAACTCGATCTTACCCAGGCCGAAGCTGTTGCCGATATCATTTCATCAAATACAACCGCTTCGCAAAAAACCGCTCTGCACAACATGCGTGGAGGCTTTAGTGAAATTTTAAAAGAGCTGAGGGAAAACCTGATCCGGTTTTCGGCATTGATAGAACTGGAACTGGATTTCAGCCAGGAAGATGTGGAGTTTGCCGACCGTAAGAAATTTTATGAACTGATTGAGGCAGCAACTAAAGTTACAAATGATTTGCTGCAATCATTTCAATTGGGTAATGTTATAAAAAACGGCGTAAGTGTCGCCATCATTGGTAAACCCAATGCCGGTAAAAGTACATTACTAAATACATTACTTAATGAGAACCGGGCCATCGTTAGTGAAATTGCCGGAACCACCAGGGATACGGTTGAAGAGATCATCAATATTGATGGTATTCTGTTCAGGTTAATTGATACTGCAGGAATCAGGGAGCACAGCACCGATGTGATAGAACTGATAGGTATTGAAAAAACAATGGAAAAAATAAAAAAATCAGATGAGGTCATTTATCTTTTTGATGTAAATACCGAAACTGCCGCTGATATAACAACTGCAAAAAACCTGGTACAGGAAACCAATCAGAATTTAATACTGGTTGGTAATAAAACCGACCTTGCCGGTGAAAAAAATGCTGCAGAAAAATTTTCTGGTGATGATGTGATTTTTATTTCTGCAAAAAACCTGATGCATATTAATACACTCAGGGAGAGACTGGTTAAAAAAGTTATTCAGGGTGAAATTAATACTGAGAATGCGATCATAACTAATGCACGTCATTACGAGGCACTGCAACAGGTTTTAACATCACTCAGTGATATAAAGAACGGACTGGATAACAATATCAGTGGCGATTTATTGGCTTTGGATATCCGGCGTTGCCTTTATTATATTTCAGAAATAACCGGGGATATAACCAATGAACATGTACTGGATTATATTTTCTCCAAATTCTGTATCGGAAAGTAATCTCCAAAAATAGAGGCCCTGGAAATTACACATTAATTCCGGCAGGTTGAAAAAAATATTACCTTCCCAAAAATATATTTATGAGTATTAAAAAACAGGCTGCATTATTAGTAGTGTTATCATTTTTTATAATTGCTTCCTGTAATGAAGCATCCACAAGACAATCAGCAGGCATAAAAAATGATCATGCAGCCTGGAGTGCTCAAAGTAATATTTACGAAGTTAATCTTCGCCAGTTTTCACCTGCCGGTACCATTATGGCATTTGAAAAAGAACTGCCAAGATTAAAGGATATGGGTGTGGAGGTATTGTGGTTTATGCCCATAACGCCTATTGGTGTTGAAGGCAGAAAAATGACAGAAAATGATATGGGCAGTTATTATGCCGTAAAAGATTATACTGCTTTTAACCCTGATTACGGTAGCCTGGATGACTGGAAAGCATTTGTGAAACAGGCGCAGGGTATGGGTTTTAAAGTAATAATTGATTGGGTAGCCAATCATACTTCGCCCGATAATAACTGGATGAAAACCCACCCCGGATTTTATGCAAAAGATTCAACAGGTAAAGCCATAGCACCATTTGACTGGACCGATGTTCGGAAATTAAATTATAATAATGCAGAGATGAGAGACAGTATGATCACTGCGATGAAATTCTGGCTTACCGAAACCGGTATTGACGGTTTCAGGTGCGATGTGGCAGAAGAAGTGCCGGTTGATTTTTGGAAAGCATGTATTGACAGCCTCCGAAAAATAAAAGATGTATTTATGCTGGCCGAAGGCGAAAAGCCGGAACTTCATGAAGCAGGTTTTAATGAAACGTATTGCTGGACTGTTATGCATCTGATGAAAGAATTGTATAATGGGAATAAAACGATAAAACAGTTCGATTCCGTATTAAATGCAAACATAAACAGGTTCCCGAAAAATGCATATCGTTTGTTCTTTACTTCCAACCATGATGAGAACAGCTGGAATGGTACCGAGTTTGAAAAATTCGGCGATGCATTTAAAACCTTTGCTGTTTTTACGCAAACCATGTACCAGAGTGTACCGCTTATTTACAATGGGCAGGAAGACATGAATAAAAAGCGCCTTAAGTTTTTTGTAAAAGATACCATACCATGGAGCGGCAAAAATGAGATGGCTCCTTTTTATAAAACTTTGCTTACTCTTCGTAAATCCAATGCAGCATTGGCTGCAGATGCTTCTTACAAAAAATTAGTGAGTACTGCCGATGGTTCAGTCTTTGCTTATCAAAGAGAGAAAGATGG
>JANOGE010000215.1:0-5727 GCA_031414035.1 Chitinophagaceae bacterium
GTAATTTTATTATCATTTTGACTCTGCGCAACAAGGCTGTGAAAGGCGAAAATGAAAACCAAGACTGGTTTAAATAAATTCAATATTACGCTTAACATACTATTAATAATTTCATACAATTGGCGCTTATTTTAGTTGTAATCTACAATTTTTAGGTTTAACAAAACATAACTAATTCAACAACCCTAATACAGCAACATTTTTTATTGCTTCCTGCGAATTTTTTGCACCGGGTTTGCCCAAGATCCATTGGCGGCAGGTATTAACCTTGTGTACACTTACATAAAGCTTTTAAGCATTAAATATTGGTTAACTTTAAACATTTAAAATTTAAAATAACCATGGCAACTAAAATAATTCTCCTGGTAACATTGCTGGCTTACAGCATTATTGTAAGCCAGTCCTTCATGTACATACTGGCATTAAAGAATGTGCAACTTTCGCTTGATGCCAACCCTTATATTGAATTCAGGAAACTAATAGATACCAGTATGAGAATTAATTTTAAGTATGTAATTTATAGTGCACTCCTTGCAAATCTACTGCTTGTTATTTCAACTATAAAAAATCCAGGCAGCTTATTATTCATTACTGCTGCTGTTGCTTTTATCTGTTTAATTGCAGATACCTTACTCACGGTAAAAGGAAATTTGCCCGTTAATGATATCATTAACACCTGGACTGCAGAAAGTTTCCCTTCGAATTGGGCAGATTACAGAACAAAGTGGTTAACTATTTTTCAATACCGGCAAATGGCCAATATAACCGGCTTTGTGAGTTTGATGATTGGTGCCGTATTTGGGACGAAATGAATTGACGCATTGTCTATCTTTATAAATAAAGGTTTCCTTCAACGCGTAAACAATCTAAATAAAATATAAATTATGTACATTGGAAAAAAAATGAATTTTCAGCTGATATGGTTATTTGCAAAGAAAAACATCATCAGAACATTTATTCTCAGCAGTATTGTGGTGGTGCTGTATCATTTTCTCAAAATTGATTTTATTGCTATTCCTTTTTTACCGGTAGCCACCATTGGTACTGCTGTAGCATTTTATGTAGGGTTTAAAAATAACCAGGCTTATGACAGGCTTTGGGAAGCCAGGCGCTTGTGGGGAGGTATAACCAATACCAGCCGTACGTTGGCCGCCTCTTTTATTTCACTGGTTGACAATACAGAAAAACAAAGGGCTTTTCTTTTACGGCATATTGCATACATTAATATACTTCGTCTTCAACTTCGTAAAACCATTCCCTGGGCCACCAATAAAGAAGATTATCATAGAAAAACGGTAGCCGACTCTTCAGAAATAAAAGAATTTGATATGGCTATTGCTGCGCTCTTTGTGCATCTTGATAAAAAGGAAATTTTTGAGAAAGTAAAACATAAAGGCAATATTGCCAACCATACCCTGAAATATCAGTTCGGGGTATTAACCAAATTAAAACGGGAGAAGCTGCTGGATGATTACGAACATAGCGACCTTACCAAACTATTGGGCGAATTGTACAACCTGCAGGGGGGGTGCGAACGTATTAAAACAACTCCATTGTTCAGGCAGTACAGCCTTTTCAGCCGCATATTCGTAGAGCTGTTTATTTTAATGCTGCCTTTTGCTTTGGTAAATGAAATGAGCAAATTTGGAGACTATGGCTTTTGGCTAACCATTCCTTTTACAGTACTTATTTCCTGGGTATTTATGACGATGGAGCAAATTGGCGAAGCCAGCGAAAACCCTTTTGATAATGGTTTAAATGATATACCTATTTCAACCATTTGCCGTAATATTGAAATAGACATTCTGGAAATGCTGGACGAAACCAACCTGCCGGAAAAATTAGAACCCGTTAATAATGTTTTACTGTAAAAAATAGTTTAAAATGAAAAAAAGAGAGAAGCTGGAAATTATCAGGAATCATTATTCCAATGCCATCACCACTATTGACAGTGTCAACCAATTAATAGATTTTGTAGAAGAGAAACTTGACCTCGAGCCAACACAGGTAATGCTGGCGGACAGTATCTGCAGTGATGATGTTAACAGTATTCAATATCCTGCAAGAGCGCATGAATTTTTAGGCCCTTTCAAGATGGGCGGCCTGGATGGTTTCCCTTTTACAGGCTTAACGGGTATGGGGGCTTTTGCCAGCCATGTTCCTGATGAAGGTGCCGTGTTTATATACTATGGGCCACATATCGGCATTACAAAAACAGGAACCATTGGGGAGATACACCGTTTTGGTCAAAGCAAAAACTCAGGCTGTTGCGGAGCAGCAAAAGGTGCCTTACATAAATTGCTCAATAATCAAATTGAAAAAGGAAATGTTACAGACATGGATTACCAGATGAATACCATTGAACAGATCATTTTGACAGAAAAAGAAAGAATTACTGCTGCCGCAATCCCTTTGAAAGAAGCAACCGAAGTGATTTACGAAGCTATTGATAAAAGAATAAATGAATTGGTAGCAGCTACAAAATACAATTGTAAATATGTTATATTAATGGGAGCCATATTAATAAACAGTGATAGTGACATGGGTTCATATACCTCTACAAAAAGATTTGATGTGATAGACCTGGAAACAAATGAGAGAACAGGTTATTTAAACAGGTAGGCATAATCATGACCATCGGACTTTAACTTGGATGATAAAAGGGAAACCGTCCCGATAACTATCGGGATGAACTGCCGTCCACCGCGGCGGATATGAATCCGATGTTCAATAATTTTAATAAAAAAGCCTTTCTTTACGAAAGGCTCAATCTGTATCGGGAAGCAGACTTGAACTGCCGACCTTCGGGTTATGAATCCGATGCTCTAACCAGCTGAGCTATCCCGACATTTTATTTTTCTTAACTGCTTGTAATCCTGTTAACGGGGTGCAAATATAGGCGATTTGATTAAAATTTTTGGTTCTAAACTTTTAGAAGTTGTTCAAGCCGTTGAGAAACCTTTATAGCACTAGGCAACATAGCCTGTTCCAGTATAATATTCATCGGCACTGCCGGTAAATTCAAAGCACCCATAACATCTACCGGCGCATCCAGGTATCTAAAACATGCTTTTGAAATTCTTCCGGCCAGCGCTTCGGCAAAAGAATTATTCTGCTGCTCTTCTGTTAGCACCAAACATTTGCCGTGTTTTTTTACCGTAGCAAAAACCAGTTCTTCATCCAGCGGAAATAAGGTACGCAGGTCAATCACTTCAATTTTACCTGCAAAGTTTTTAGCTGCTGCTTTAGCCCAATACACACCCATCCCGTAAGTGATCACACAACAGCTTTCGCCATTTTCCACCTTTGCCTTATCAGCCCTTAAAACAATATTGCCCCTGCCTAACGGAATAATATAATCCCTGGAAGGTTCTGTATTTTTTGCTTCTTCGGTGCCGGGCACTTTACTCCAGTACAAACCTTTATGTTCCAGCATCACCACCGGGTTGGGATCAAGAAAAGCTGCTTTCATCAACCCTTTCATATCTGCAGCATTACTGGGATAAACTATTTTTATTCCCTTGATGGTAAGCAAAGTACTTTCCACACAGCCACTATGATATGGTCCGCCGCCTCCATAAGCCCCAACCGGAACCCTTATTAATGTCTGTACCGGAAATTTTCCACAACTCAAATAACAGCTCTTGGAAATTTCGGTTACCAACTGGTTCAATCCCGGGTAAATATAATCGCCAAACTGTACTTCCACTATCGGCTTCAACCCCACTGCACTCATACCCACCGTAGAACCGATCACATAGGCTTCCTGTATAGCAGTATTAAAAACACGGTGATCCCCAAACTGCTCAGCCAATGTAGCGGCTTCCCTGAAAACGCCGCCAAGCCTTCGTCCTACATCCTGCCCGTACAAAAGCGCTTCGGGGTGATCTTCCATGATCTCTCTTATGGCAAAAAGTGCCGCATCAACCATTAAAACTTTTTCTTTATCTGTCCCGATTTTTATCGGGACTCTTTCTCCAACTTCATCGGTGACCGGAGTTGGAACAAAAACAAAATCACCAACTGTTGCAGGATCAGGTTCAGGTGCTGCAACGGCCCCCTGGAAATGATGTGCCACTTCTGCAGCTGATTCATTTTCAATTTGTAAAAGTTCTTCTTCTGCAATCCCGTTTTCCAATAATTTATTCCTCAGTTTCGGGCCGGGGTCATCAGCAGAATGTTTAGCCAGGTCTTCTTCTGTCCGGTAAAATTCTTTTCGCACCCCGCTGGTATGATGGCCAAGCAACGGCACCCTGGCATGCACCAAAAAAGGAAGCCGGTCCCTTCGCACTTCTTCCACCACATTCTTCATCACATCATAACTCTGTAAAAAATCACTGCCGTCAATACTTATCCGTTTTATTCCTTTAAAGCCTTTTACCATTTCATTGGCATTGGCTGTTCTTGCTTCTTCAGATGTAACACTTATCCCCCAGCCATTATCCTGTACCAGATAAATTATGGGTAACTGATGTAAAGCGGCAAACTGAAAGGCTTCGCTTACTTCACCTTCGGTTACAGATGCATCTCCCAAAGAGCAAATAACAATTGGCAGTTGCCAGTTGGCAGTTGGCTCATTTGAATTGTTAGTACTTTTTAATAAAGGAGAGTTTATTTTTTCAAGGTATTTTATTCCCTGTGCAATGCCGGTTGTTGGTATGGCCTGCATACCCGTTGCGCTGCTTTGATGGATGATACCGGGTTTATCATCCCCACGGTAATTGGGGTGGGAATAATACTCCCGGCCACCGGTAAATATATCATTGCCTTTGGCTAATAATTGCAACATCAATTCATATGGGGTAAAGCCCAGCCCTAACAGCATACTTTCATCCCGGTAATATGGACTTACAAAATCGCAGGGCAATAATTGAAACGCGGTGGCCAGCTGAATGGCTTCGTGACCCCGGCTGGTGGAATGAACATACTTACAGACCTGCCTGTTCTCTTCATAGGTTTTAGCCATGGCCTTTGCCGTACACATTAATCTCCAGGCCCTTAATAAAATATCCGTATCGATCATTTAATATTGCTGAATGAAGAATATAAAAAATACTAAAAACCAGGCCCAAAGGTATAAATAAAAAATCGCCGGCCGGTAAAGACAGCGATACATCCGGCAAGAAAATCATTAACGCTTACCGGTTCCTATTTTATTTCAACATTCAGCAGATTCTGTCCTTCAATAAACCCATCCAAAACATCTCCAACAACACACTCCCCAACACCAGCAGGTGTACCGGTATAGATCAGGTCGCCGATATTTAATGAAAAATAACTGGAGATGTTTTCAATGATCTTTTCGAAACTGAATATCATTTGGGTCGAGTTGGCCTTTTGTACAATTTCATTGTTTTTTACCAATGAAAAATTAATACTCTTTCTGTTGAATTCGGGTGTAAGTACAATGAATTTTCCCAGTACCGCAGAATTATCAAAAGCCTTTGCCTTTTCCCAGGGTAATCCTTTCTTTTTTAATTCATCCTGTATATCCCGTGCTGTAAAGTCAATACCTACCGAAATGGCATCATAATAGTTACCGGCATGTTTCTCCTGGATATATTTACCGTTTTTGCATACACGTAAAACCAGTTCACACTCATAGTGTAACTCATTTGTAAACTCAGGATAATAAAAAGGTGTATGGCTTTGCAGCAATGCACTCTTGGGTTTCATAAACAAAACCGGCTCATCCGGTATTTCATTACCTAGTTCTTTTACATGATC
>JANOGE010000216.1:0-2413 GCA_031414035.1 Chitinophagaceae bacterium
CATCAGGCCCCAAATGGGTAAGGTTGGACGTTGGGATGTTGCTTTTAATAATTTTAAGAATAATATTTTTTGCGTGGCTAAAGCACTATCCGGGGGCAGGTCCTGTGAAAACTCACCAACCTGGAAAATTTTTCCATTATAAGAATACTGATAAGCAACAGCCAGTATTTCGTCTGTTTGTAAAGGCTGGACCAATGAAATAAAGCCGGCCTGCCTGTTATATATATACTGCGATGAATCTAATTTACGGGCAAACGTTTTTTCAAAATCCTTTACAGGAGTTAATCCCGCTGAAAGTAAATTATTAAAAACAAGTGAAGAGTTGCGGTTTCCCGGATTAGAAATAATGTTGGCATAAAGGTTTGTGGTACCATTTGTAGGAACCTGGGAAACAGGGCCTCCGCTTTCTCCCAGGTCTGACAATCCCACGATATCTCTGGTTTCGGTTGTGATACCATTTCTATTGGTAATCCAAACTTCCAATCTCAGAATCTGGATCGGGGCTGTAATGGCCGGTAATTTCGACATTACTTTATTATAATTCTCCTTAAAATACTGGGCCAGTAAAAAATGACGGTTCTCTTCATACTCATCCGCTTTCAGTTCAAATAACTGTGATGCTGTACCACCCTGAAGGTTAGCTGACTGGCGTTGCGATTTTTGATTGGCAACTACACCGGTAACAAATAATTTTCCGAACTGCACCGTTGTTTTTATACCAAACAGTTGCTGTGCCCCCGGTATCAATGTACTGCGTGAAGGAAAAGAAACATTGCCCAGTTCCAGTCGTTTGATGATCTCATCATCTAACCCTGTATAATCCAGTTTAAGCTGATTATCCTGCCCAAAATTGGCAAGAGTATTATAGTTTATCGGGAATTTTAATTTACCGCCTATGTCTGCATTAACATTTACCTGGGCCTGCATATCAAAATCAAAACCGCCGCTTTTCCTGGCCCTTTCCGGCAGGGTTGGGTTTTTTATATTCTGTCCCTGGTATCCTGCGGTCAAATCCACATTTCCCTGTGGGGTAATATTTATCTTGCCATTACCAAATAACCGGTTAAATAAATTATCGTACAAAGACAATTTAGGTTTTATCCTGCCCCTGTTAAGTATGCTCAAAAGGTTTGAGCGTTTTTGAAAATATTCTTTTTCGGTTTGGCGGTTACGTATTTGCCAGTATTCATCAAAGCTGTAAGTAGTTGTACTGCGGTAATACCTGTTTCCTATTTTTTCATACACAATATAACGGCGTGATTGGGGATCATAAACGACCGAATCCCTGAGATTAGAAGGCTTATTAAAATCAAAAGTATGTCTTCCGCCACCGGAAACAAAGTCACCCCTTCTGTCCTGTATGGGAAATCGCAAACTGTCCCTGTAATTGGGCACAGTGGTATCTCCTATGTTTACTGACAGGTTAAAATGAAAGGGCTTGGCCGATGCAGAATTTGTATGGAGCAGGAACAGTGTTACCACTAATACAACACAGCCAATCAGTCTTGAATTTTTTATTCTTATAAGCAACATCCGGTGAATCAATTAACGTAGAATTCTTTCAAATGGCTTTAAGGGCTTTTTTAATTAAATCTTCTAATTTAAGTACAGATGGTTCAGCAAGGATTATTTTTTGGATGGCGTTTTCTGCCTGTGATCTTGAAATGCCCAGGGCAGTTAATGCATTTAACGCATCCTGTTCCAAACTATTGCCCAACTGTACGGTAAGGCCTGCATCCAAAGAATGTTTCCCAATTTTATCTTTTAGCTCCAAAACCAGCCTTTCAGCTGTTTTTTTCCCTATTCCTTTGACACTTTCAAGCAGCTTAATGTTGCTTTGCAATATTGCCCGGTTCACTTCTTCCGGCTTCAGGGAAGATAACATCATCCTGGCCGTAACTGCACCAACACCCGAAACTCCGGTTAAAAGAACAAACATATCTTTTTCCTGTTTATCAAAAAAACCGAATAAAATATGAGCATCTTCCTTAACCTGCAGATGTGTAAACAGCTTACCCTGCTCCAGGTTTTGAATATGAGAATAAGTATTGAGGCTGATATTAACTTCATACCCTACACCATTAACATCCAAATAAACCTGTGCCGGACTTTTATACGTAAACTTTCCTTGCAAATATGCGTACATAATTAATATCCACTCAATAGCGAAAATAAGGATAATTTATCAGCTACGACAGTTAAAATAAGGTTAGGTTTTTTCTGTATTTTTACTTTTCATAACTCATATTAAAATTACCAAGTAAAACAGAGTGTTTCATGCAAAAAATTAATGCTGCCATTACTGCTGTTGGAGGATATGTGCCCGGCTACCGGCTTACCAATGCAGAACTGGAAAAAATGGTAGATACAAACGATGAGTGGATACGAACACGGACGGGTATTGAAGAACGCA
>JANOGE010000217.1:0-2984 GCA_031414035.1 Chitinophagaceae bacterium
CCGATCTCGAGCCGCTGCAGCACCTCGCTGCCCCGCCCCTCGTAGTAGATCGAGATGTTGTTCGACGCGTCGAACTCGCGCTGGGTGTCGTAATCGAGATCCACATGCACGCGCTCCGCCACTATCCCGCCGGACTTTGCGGAGAACTGGAAATCGACGAGCGGCTCAAAGGCGCTCCGGCAGTTCACGGCGGGATCGAAGAAGAAAGCGGATGAGCAGAGAGCGCTTTGATTTTTCTCCGCGCGAAATTCCAGTCTTCCGTCCAGCTGTAATCCCAGGTCGGCGTATTCGCCGAGGATAGGCAGGGGCTTGGGAGTGGCGGTTGGCTTAGGCTTGAGCGGCAGCTCCGCCGGATACGATGGCGCCGGGACGGGAGTCGCCAGGTTGCTGGTCGCTACCTGTCCCAAATTAATGAAGGATAGTGAAAAAGCAGCACCATACTGGTTTCCTAAACAGTGCTTCCATTGCGATAATCCACCCTGTGTAAAGGTTTGCCCGGTAGATGCCACATTTAAAAGAGATGATGGATTGGTTTTAATTGATAATGACAGATGCATAGGCTGCAAATTCTGTATGGCTGCCTGTCCTTATTCAACCCGTGTCTTTAATTGGGATGAACCTGAAATGCCCTTTGATATAAGAGATTTAAAATATTCTGCTGAGAACGGAGTACCTGCAAAAGTTGGTACGGTGGAGAAATGTGATTTCTGTCCTGACAGGACAAGAGAAGGTTTACTGCCTCCATGTGTGGAATCCTGTCCCAACGGCGTGTTTTATTTTGGCGATGAAAATGAAGATACAGTAACCAATGGCTCCGAAACGGTAAGCTTTAGCCAATTGTTGAAAGACAGGGCAGGCTATCGTTTTTTGGAAGAACTGGGTACAAAACCAAGGGTATATTACCTGCCACCAAAAGACAGGCAGTTCCCCATTGAAAGAGGATATGATAACCTGCCGGAAAACATTAAGGAAAGGTTTAAGGATATAATGGAAGCGGAGAAGAAAAGCTCCTGAGAATAGAAACAGTTATTTTATATTAATGAATACCATCTATTATGGAACTCAATACATACCAACAGGAGGCCTTTAATTACCAGCGCCCCAATATTGAAAAATTTGGTAAACGAAACCTGGTCTGGTCCATATTCTTTCTGCTTTGGATATTTGTTGGCCTTTATGCGTTATACTTACAGATTGCAGAAGGGCATGGTATTACCGGAATGCGGGATAATGTAGTTTGGGGTTTGTACATTGTAAATTTTATTTTTTTTATCGGCCTTAGTTATGCAGGTGCCATTATTTCCGGTTTACTGCACCTGTTTAAAGTATCGTGGGGAAAACCCATCATCAGGCTGGCACAAATGATGACCATCGTTTCTGTTATTGTTGGGCCAATCTTTATTCTGTTATGTGTTGGCCGCTTTGACAGGCTTCATCATTTGTTTATTTATCCAAGATTACAATCTCCCCTCACATGGGATGTATTGGCCATCCTTACTTATTTTGTTGGAAGTGTTCTTTTCCTCTACATGGCTTTGATCAAAGATTTTGCTGTTTACCGTGATGCAAAAATGAATATCCCTAAATGGAAACAGAAATTGTATAAAATTATGGCAACCGGTTATAGAGGAGCAGCGAGTCAAAAAAGACACCTGATCATATCCCAGAACCTGCTGGCAATAATTATGGTGCCCCTGTCAATCATTGTTAGCTCTATCCTTTCATGGATATTTGGTATGACACTGCGGCCCGGCTGGCATAGTACCATCTTTGGACCTTATTTTGTTCTGGGTGCCTTGTATTCCGGATGTGGTGTTTTGATTGTAGCTATGTGGGTTTACCGGAAAATGTATAAGCTGGGCAATTATTTTACAGATAAACATTTTACTTACCTGGGTTATATCATGATGGTGCTGGCCGCAGGTTATGGATACTTTACTTTCTCAGAATATTTTACAAGCTGGTTCGGTTCAGAAAAATGGGACAGCGATGTGATTAATAAATTGTTCAATCCTGCCGAATACGGATGGTGGACGTTATTTGCAAATCTTGTAGGTATTTTTATTCCTATTTTAATAGTGGCTATCCCTAAAACAAGAAAGCCTGACTGGATAACACTGGTAGCTTTTTTGATGGTGATTGCCTTGTGGGTAAAGCGATACCTTATTATTGTACCAACACTTGAAACGCCGGCACTTCCTATGCAGGATACCAGGATGGAGTACGTAAAATATACAGCAACCTGGCCGGAATGGGCATTAACAATCGCAGGTATTGCTTCTTTCCTGTTATTCTTTACAATCATGTCAAAATTTGTAACCGTTGTTCCGGTTTCAGAATTGGAAGATACCAATCATCATCCCCATCACGATCATGCAGGTGCAGAAGTAAAAAAAGATAAAGTACAAATTGATTAAAAACACGAACAGATGAAACCATTTTCAACAACAAAAGCAACCAAAAAAATAAGCAGGCAGTTGATAATAAAAACGGGCTTGATGATCATGTTGATGATACCTGTTAGTTTGTATGCTCAAACTGACAGCACAAAAATTGACAGTACACAAAGTATAGAAGCAGTGTCTGTTGAAGAATCATCATTGATATCTCCATCTGTCGATTTAATAAGCGTTCAGAAATCAGATAAATCTATTGACCTGAAAGCAGCCTTAAAAGCAAAAGTTAAAGGAACTTTCTATATTTTGCCATTACTTAAGATTACGTTTATACAGGTAGTGGACGATGTAGAGAAAGAACTCGGTTTTGTGATAACTGACCAACAGGGAAAAGCTGTATTTAATGCTAAATCAGATTTGCTATCAGCAGATAAAGAAGGGAAAATACATTTCAAAGCTGTATTTGCAGGCAACAAACAAATGGATCCTGCCAATGCAGAAGTAACCATAAAAAAAGCCCGTCTTGAAATTACTCCTGTAAAAGAAGATTCTTTATTAACCGTTAAAGTAAAATTGATGGATGTTGCT
>JANOGE010000218.1:0-54044 GCA_031414035.1 Chitinophagaceae bacterium
GGTTAAAAGCGGTTTTAACCAACACCCAAAATGCCCGTTCGCTTTTATATTCCAGAGCCGTGGCTTTTCTTTTCATACGTATTACACCGCTTTGCACTTTTGGCGGCGGATCAAAACATTCATTGCTTACATCAAACAAATATTCTATCTCATAATAGGCCTGCATCAACACACTTAACACGCCATATACTTTGCTGCCTGCTGCAGAAGCGGCCCGTTGTGCCACTTCTTTTTGAAACATACCAATGATGCAGGGTACCTCATCTTTCCATTCGAGCACTTTAAATAAAATCTGGGTAGAGATATTGTAGGGGAAATTACCGATCACCGTAAAGGGTTCATCAAAGGGTTTATCCATATCCAAAAAGCTCTGGTGAATAATTTTATCAGCAAGTGCAGGATATTTTTTAGAGAGGTAAACTACCTTTTCTTCATCCAGTTCCACTGCTTTAAAATGGATGCCGGGTAAATTCATTAAATGTTTGGTTAAGGCGCCGGCACCAGGACCTACCTCCAATAAATTTTTAAAGGGTTGTTCCTGTAAAACCTCTATTATTTTTTTAATTACTGATTCATCTTTTAAAAAATGCTGGCCCAATGATTTTTTATGTGTGTACATCAGCACAAAAGTAATATAAAAAAAGCCCCTTCCTTTAAGGAAGGGGTAATGCATGAAATGCGGACTTTAATTTTTTATTTTGCCAGTACAAGCTTATGTGTAATGACCTCGCCATTTACAAATAACTGTATTGAATATACACCATTGCTGTATTTGCCCAGGCCATGTAACTGAAGGCTGTTATTTCCTTTTACCACTTTTTGGTTTTTCAACAGGGCTGTTTTACCTAAATTATCTATCAACCGTATGGTTACAACAGATTCTTTTTCGGCAAAGAAAAGCATAGATACATAGTCCCTTGCCGGGTTAGGCATAATGCTTAACAGTGTTTTACTTTGTTGCCTGCGTACCACCAGAATATTGCTGTACTGTATCTCTCCGTCTTTACCGATCACTTTGATACGGTAATAAATAATATCCCTGTTTACGTTGCCCACATCATCAGTAAATGTAAAGCCCTGTTCTTCGTTTAGTTTAACAGCCTGCCAAACATCGCCTGTTTTAATATAGGTACTGTTATCGGTACTTCTTTCCACTTCAAAATGATCAATCTCTTTTGCTGCGACCACCGTCCAGTTAAGCAATACATGACCTGCCTGCATGATACCCGAAAGCTGAAGAAACTGTACAGGCAGGACTACTCCAACAAAACGCCAATCCCTGTTTGCCTGAGCCGGTACTTTTTTCTGAACAGGGCACCTGGCGCCGGGTGCCGGATCGCCTGCTGTGCTTCCTAAATTCCCCATATTATATGAAGTGCCTTTAATATTGGTTACTAAATTTAATGAATCAAAACGGTTATCCAATCCATCCCCGTCGGTATCAAGGCCCGTTAATGTTACCAGGTCATCAGCAAGCCCATTCAGATTAAAATCATTGCCTTCTATTATATCCGGCTGACCATCCGCATCGGTGTCCAGGTCCCTGTAATCGGGAGTTAAATCGCCATCATGATCATACACAAATATTCCGGAGCCTCCAAAGCCAACCACGTTATCATAAGTATTCACAAGGCCATCACCATCAGTATCAGTTATACCGGGTAATAGATAAGCAGCCGTAGCCATCCCTTCTATATTATCAGGTATACCATCTTCATCGGAATCAATATCTAAATAATCAGGATTAGCAACGGCGTCGGTGTTCCTTATATTTAATACCGGCATCAGGTCAACGGTTTGCGACCATCCGTGGGTTCCAATTGTTCCGTCTACAATACCATTTAAGTCAGCATCCGGTAATCCGGCTTCAATCACATCTACAATACCATCACCATCACTATCCATATCATAGGCATTTGGCCTGAGATCCCTGTCCAGGTTTTTATTCGGCCAGCTATCTGCCCTTCCGTCTGCTGTTATATCTGTACCGGTTTGCAATAATGCCGTACCATTAATATAGCCGTCGTGTAAACCATCAGTATTCACATCTATAAAACCGGCGATCAGGCCATTATTAGTTGTATATGGTCCCCCTACTTCCACTACATCCGGTATACCGTCATTATCACTATCCAGGTCCAGGAAATTAGGTACAACATCCCCATCTAAATTGGGTAATCCTAAACCCAGGCCTGTATTTGAGGCTCCCGACAGAAGTGAAAGATTACCATCAACATTATCCGATAAACCGTCACCATCTATATCGGTGTAATTATCGATCAAACCATCACCATTCGTATCCACCCCATAAGCTTCCACCACATCAGGTATACCATCATTATCACTGTCCAGGTCAAACATATTTAATCTGCCGTCCAGGTCTTTGTCAAACCTGTCGTCTATACCATCCAGGTTAGTATCAATACGTCCGGGGAAAGTGGGATCTAAATAATTCTGGATACCATTATTATTTATATCACCATCTGCCTGATAATTATCATTTACATAGTCATTGTTATAATCTACATACCCCCCGGTTAACGGATCATAAGCATTAATGATACCATTGGCCGGAACATCTCCAAATGCAGCAGCCAGGTTGCTTTCAACAAAATCGGGTATGCCATCATTATCTTTATCAATATCGCAGGTAATATTTACGGTTACTAACTGACAGCCGGTCGTATTACAATCTCCTTCTGCCCTTACATAATAGGTTGTTGTAACAGTTGGTGTAACCGCTAAGCTGGCTCCCGTTCCCACCAATGTAGTACCACAAGTGCCTGTATACCATCTCCACACAGCATTGGTACCTAATGCACCCCCGGTAATACCAAGGTTTACCGATTTTCCGGGGCAGATATTATTATTATCTTTTGTTGCCGATGCAGCGGCAGTTGAAAGTGACAAACCGGCTAACCTGCTGCCCGGAGAAATATACTGGCATGCCGCGTTTCCGATATTTCCCTGTGCTGCAACGATTACCCGGTAATACCTTCCGGTATCTGCGGGATTGACAGGATTAATGGTATATGTTACTGCGGTAGCACCACCAATATTTGTCCATGGGCCGGTTCCCGGCGAGGGAGACCATTGCCATTGATAATCTTTTGGACCGGGTATTATTGTCGCGTCGGATAAAGCCGCAGTGAAGGTAATAGAAGATCCCAGGCAGGTACCTCCCGGATTACTCAAACTCACTGTTGGTACCGGATCACAAGTGCCATATTGAATATCATCCAGGGCAACATCATTACCACAACCACCGGGAGCAGCGTTAAGTATTTCTAAAATGACACTGGTATATCCTGCCGGCATTACCCACCTCATACCGTGCTGTTGCCATATCGTAAATTTTACCGTATCAGTAGTATATTGAGTAATGGTTAACCCGGTTGTAAGGTCACGGATCCTTACCAGCATTCGCGGATATTTAAACCCGCCCAATCCATCACACACAACTCCATAAGCCGCATTGCCAATAAAAGCTGCCCAAAATGATAACGAGTATTGCTGACCCGGGCAGGATACCGGCAATGTATCCCGGTACATGATACTGGCAGACGCATCGGCATTGATGAGTTCCATTCTTCCGTTTACTCCTCCGGTATGGTCTGTTAAGCTTATCCAGTTTGCTGCGTCTCCGTTAATAGCGTTATTGGTCACCGTATATCTGTTTACCGGCAGTGGTGCCGTTGCTGTTCCGGTATAAGTGCTGGTTGCAGAAGGAACTCCGGCCGATGGCGGGATGGTAGCATTAAGCCCCAGGCCGTTACCAAAATTCTGGTTGTACAGAATAGTGTCGAGAACAGCACAGGGTGGTGTAATAGGTATAAGTAATATTACAAATGGAGTTGGCTGGCCTTCTCCAAAATCGTCTGTTTTATCATTTTGATTCAGATCGGGATTAGAGCCATTGGTAGAAGAATCCCTTAACGCTACATTTTTATAACCATTTGCTGTAGCAATTGCACTGTTATTATAAACAATACCGCTTACCAGGTTTGATAACCGGCACGAAATACGAATAGTAAAATTATTATTGGCAACCGGGTAGCATGGAAGTGCCTGGCCTGCTGCCAGTAAGTTGATATTTGAATTACCATTATACAATGGATTAAGTGCGACACCTGCCGGGTTACTGGTAAGAACAGCCGTAACGTTGGAAAGGTTAGCACCGCCATTTATTGCAGCAAGATTATCCGTTAACTGCACATTTGTTACCCCCACATTTCCGTAGTTACGGGTATAAACATCATACACTACATCATACTGGCCGGGAGTCCCCGTAGATGTTGCCGATATTAATTTTTTAGAAGGGCCAATACCCGAGTTGATCTGTGTCATATCGGTCGCATAGATACCTTTTGAGGCAGCATAAGTATAAGTTATACCTGCAGTATCACCCGTTACCGGGTCAATTCTTTTAAATACACAACCAGAACCCGGACT
Organism: Chitinophagaceae bacterium; assembly: GCA_031414035.1. Classification (GTDB taxonomy): domain Bacteria; phylum Bacteroidota; class Bacteroidia; order Chitinophagales; family Chitinophagaceae; genus Ferruginibacter. Next base: position 4,453 of record JANOGE010000218.1, read on the forward strand.
ATAAGATGCGATCAGATCACCGCTGCCAAAAGCAAGGCCCGGTAAACCGGTTTTACCGGCAGGTAATCTAACGGTATCTATATAAGTACATTTTATATGTTTGGTAGGCCCGCCAGCACTGCCGTAATCGGGCGTAAATAATTTGTTGTTGAACACAAAGTACATTTGGCCACTAGATGTTAGTGTTATATCACCTGTACCTACATTCCAGAGTTGTTTGCCCCCGGTATAATCCAACGTATCGGGTATGCCCACAACGCCTGTGGTAAAATTTACCTGCCGCAACATTCCTTTAAATGGCGCCGGGCCAATAAATTCCAATTGCCAGGCTGTTCCATTCGCATCAAACGTAATACCCCCGATATCTGTATTAAAAGTGCGGAAGGTATCTAAACCCGGAGCCGCCGGCATTGGGCAGGTTGTTGGGTTCCAGCGCCATATATATGATTTATATGGTGGTGCAATATTATAATCCGTCCAAACATAATATATCATCTGGTCGGCAGGATTAAATGCAATACTTGCATTAAAAATGGTAAAGGGTTTATTGGCAGCACTGTAACCCGAAAGTGGTGCAAAATTGGTTCTTAAAACCGGCTTGCAGCCTGTTATAGGAGTAGCTGAATTACTTAAGCCGGGTGAGGTGTAATTTAAATAATAAAGAGAATCCACCCCACCGGAAGCTGCACAGTTATTCCTTCCAATGCCCAAAGGATTACTGAACGTAGCCGGCTGTGCCAATGCATATTGTGCAATACACAATAAAGGTAATAGCGAGAATAAAAGTTTTCTCATAGTGGTATTTTTTACAAAGGATATTAGAACAACCAACTACTTTTTTAATTCATTAATGCTGCACCAGGAATTTACCGGCACTTGTTGTTAATTCTCCCGGCCTGGTTACCTGAACCATATAAATACCTGCCGGTAAACTACTAACGTCAAAATGTATAAAATTGTTATTGGTTGATGATTCTATTACTATTTTGCCATCTGCACCGGTCACCCGGATCACCGCTTTCGCCCTCTCCTTATTATCAAAATTTATATTTACCACATCTTTAGCAGGATTGGGCGATATGGCCAGCCCTGTATTTTCAGACGGTTGTACTTTTACTATTACGGAATATTCTTCTCTGCCTGCGGTATAAATTTTAGCCCTGTAAAAAGTTACCGGTGAAAAAGGCGAAACATCATTAAACTGAAAATTAGATTTCGCACCTGATGTATTTGTTTTATTCATTAATCCAATATCACTAAAGTCGGTTCCATTGGCACTTTTCAATAAGATTACTTTTTCTACCGGTTCGTTGTATGTGGTAGAAAGATTTATTTGGTTTCCCGTTGCTGTTCTGTAGGCAGTAAAGTCTGATAAATCTGCAACAAGAGTGGTTAATTTATTTGTTGAGCCGGTAGAAAGTGTTCTTGCACTGTCATCATAAAAGAGGTGGGTTGGCGTAAAGGACAGGTCGTATGAAACGAAATTGGCAACAGGAACGCTTACCCCGTTACCGGCATAGGACATAAGTCCTCCCCAATCATAAAACACAATCGTAGTATCGCTGGTCCATCCTGTAGCGGCATTGGTGGCATGAACCACAACCGGGCCATTAAAATAACTTACATTATTTCCGGCGGTTTTGGTTTGAGTGCCCATTTGCAATATTAATTTATTAGTTGCAGGGGTATTCCAGTTTACAACATTAATGGGGTTGCCAACACCGCCTACTGCTGCTGCCCCGCTGCCTGAACCTCCAACATAGTCTTTAAAGAACTCTGATATGTCAACACCTAAAACAGCATTGAAATGATTTTTTAATGAATCTGTAGTAGCAGATTTTCCTGCCAGAGCTGTTTGATAATTCGTCATCGCCTCATAAAATTTAGCATTCCCTGATAGTGCCCTTAACATGGAAATAACCATGCCTCCTCTTTCATAAACCGTACTGCCATAATTACTGGACCATATTAAGGCTGAAGTGCCCATGCTTGAATTGGGGATCCATGCACTTTGAGCACTTAACCCAAGTGCTGCCGTTTTTAAATTTGATTTAATAGTATGTACACTGGCAGCAGAGTATCCTAAAGCAGGTACCAATTCGGCAGCAAGTGCTTCAGAATATCTTGCCGGGCCTTCTGCCAGCCAAAGATCATTCCAGGTAGCAAAAGTTACGTTATCACCAAACCACTGGTGCATTAATTCATGTACTAAAACGCCTAAATTAGACATAGAACCAGATGCCATAGCCGAAAAAGTCTGGTGCTCCATTCCACCTGCCCCTACCAGACCATCATAAAATCCGTGTTTTTCCAATTTAAATGGATAATCACCGAATTTCCTGCTAAGCGTATCCAATGCCACATTTATCTTATCCATGGCTGCCGTTTTGGTAGCATGGTTTGCAGTATTTCTTAAAATATAATAAACCACCGGAACATTGGTACCACTGATATTTACATTACGGTAATAGCGGGTAAATTTTCCCACCGAAAGCGTTACCAGGTATGATGCAATGGGATAACGTGTTTTAAATTTAAACGTACGGGTGCCGGCATTAATGGCAGAATCATAAAGTAATCCATTGGTAGCTACCCAAAAGGTGTCCCCATTTGCATTATTAACCCAGGGTACGGTTACATTGATATCCATCGAATCAATCTTGTCCTGCATATCAGCCTTACATGGCCACCAGTCGCGGTCCTCATAGGATTCAGCAAGTGAACCGGTATATTGATTAGGTGCAGTTCCTGACCGCTGATAGCCCTGGGCAGGTCCGGATGCAACGGGTGGAACGCCTGAATAATTGATCACAAAAGAATCAAGTGTATTTACAGCTGCGATGGTAGATGGAAGTGTTATAGTCACAATTTTCCCTGTAAAAGAGTTCGTGCAGGGAGTACCATGATACGTGATACTTAATGACCCGTTATTAAAATTACTATGGAGGTCCATTGTAATACTGGAAACATTGGCAGCAATCGTTTTAAAATACGTTACTACCGTACCTGTAATGATATTGGTAGGCGTCCGGGGGTCAACCGTCCAGTTTATACGGTGATAAACTACATTGATATTTGCACCGGTACCGCTGTACCCCGTAGAGTTTTCTGCAGTAGGTGAATTAAGATCTTTTTGTGTGCCTTGGTGAAATGTTTCACGGTTAAAATTCTGGGCCTGAATAGTATGGCAAAAAAAGAATAAGGCCATTAACAGGTATAACTTTCCTTTCATTTGGATTACAGATTTTTTGGTTTTAGTGGATATCAGGTTACTTAAAACAAACGTAAAGTAAGGTAAAAAATTGTATTATTTCACTACACTCACTGTCATTTTTTTTCTATAAATTTATGAAATTTTACTACGTATTTTTACCATAACCCGGTTTTATATATAAATTTTGACTCCTTTACATTGAAGTAAAACCCAGCGCTATACTGAATTTTAAAAGAATCAGCAAAAATTATTTCCCAATAATAATCGTAATTATGCATACCGGTTTTTACGTAACCGTTGCAGTACACATTACAATATTTTTTCTTTTCCTATCGTTTCCTCATAATAGCAAATACCAATATCATGAAAAGAATGTACCCCTTAATGGCAATGCTTATTCTTGCAAATTTTTGTTTTGCACAACTTACGGTTACCACTAACCCTGTAAGTGCAACAATTTGTGCAGGTAATTCAATTTCCATAACTGCATCAGCTACCCCTGTAAGTTACACGGCTTCTGCAATAACAAACAATGCTTACGACCCGACGCTTTTTGTAACCAGCATTCTTGTTGATCACCTTGGCACTTTTAACGGAGGAACGCCGTATGTAGAACCGGTAAGTTTTGGAACCCTTGATGATGGACGCTGGGATAATATTACCCTCCCTTTTACCTTTCGTTTTTATGGTAATACATTTAATGCGGTAAATATAAGTACCAATGGATGGGTTGGCTTAGGAACCACCAATTCCACCGCAACGGGCTACGGGGTTGCCTTACCTAATGCCGCTGTACCCAATAATGTTATACATGCCATTTCTTCCGACCTGACCTTTGCAGGTGCTGCAAATGCCGCAACGCTTATATATTTTGAAGTAGGCACCAGTCCAAACAGAAAATTTGTAATTGATTACAGCAGTTTAAAATTTTTTACCGGAACGGCGACAGCCGATGTGCAGATCATTTTATACGAAACCAGTAACCTGGTTGAAATTCATACTACCAGTTGTACCAATACAGTGGAAAGTAAAGCACAAGGTATAGAAAACAGTACGGGAACTGTAGCCTCAGTTGCAACCAACAGGAATAATACAACCACCTGGACAGGAATGCCAAATGCCTACAGGTTTACACCAGATGTAATAAGTTTTACCTGGTCGCCGGCAACGGGTTTAAACACAACAACCGGGGCAACGGTTATAGCTACACCTGCCATTACAACTACGTATACGGTTAATGCGCTTAATCCATCCAATGGAAATACCGGCAATACCCCCGTAACGGTTACTATTAACCCGGCATCAAATACTTTGGCCGCTGTAGCAGGAGGTGTACAAATCTGCCAGAATATATCGGTTTCCCCTACAGGTACCAGTTACCGTGATGGAAATTGTAACCTGATCGCAAAAATACTTCCTGCAGGGGGGTCTCCGGTTGTTAACGCAATTAATACCTGTATAAAACTGGATACCGGGGCTACAAAAAGAGGGACATCCACATTATATGCCGCCAGAAAATATGATATTGAACCCATATTAAATCCGGCTACATCAACCGCCGATATCACTTTATATTATCTGCAAAGTGAGTTTACCAATTATAATGTAAAGGCCACTGACAGCGGACATAAATTATTGCCAACAGGCCCTGCTGATGCAGGCGGAATAGCTAACCTTTTATTAAGACAGTTTCATGGAACCGGTACAAATCCATCAAATTATACAGGCCTGTCGCAGGATTTTACAACGGCATCAAGCGGATTTACGGTAACCTGGAATGCAACCCGCAGCTGGTGGGAAGTTAAAGTACCCGTAACCGGTTTTTCAGGATTCTATCTTAGCAGTGCTTTAGTTGTAGTATTACCCATCACCATTGAGTATTTTAAAGGAGTACAGGTTGATAATAAGCATTTACTTAGCTGGAAAGTAAATTGTTCTTCTGCCAGGGTTACATTTGAAATAGAACGAAGCAGGGATGGCCAACATTTTACAACCATTAATACCATAACAGCCAGCCAGGCCAGGTGCAGCCAGCCATTTGATTTTACAGATGAGCATCCTTATGGCGGAATAAACTATTACCGGTTAAAGATTATTGATGCGGATGATAAATCAGGCTATAGTAATGTTGTGCCGCTTTTATTAAAAACAAAAGGAATTGAAATAGTACAACTTTCGCCTAACCCGGTTACCAACGAAAATGCAGTACTAAAAATGAATAGTGGTGAAAAATCAAAGGTAAGCATCATTATTTCTGATTTTACAGGAAGAATGATCCGCAAGCTGGAAGCCTTATTAATACCGGGCATTAACCAGGTTATATTAAATACCCAAAGGCTTGAAAGAGGCCCTTACCAGGTTACCATTTATACTGAGGGCAATGCGCCAAAAACACTTAAACTCATAAAACAATAGAAGTAAACTAACCCCTTACAGAATACAAACACAAGGCAGCTTAAAAGGCTGCTTTGTTGTTATTAATAACACCCCTCCGTATCGATATACCGGTTAATTTAAGATATTGTATTTTTACGGCTTACTAAATCAGTATTATGAGTTCATTTGCAGAAAATAAACCTGTTATCGGTTTCACTTGTGGTGATATTAATGGTATTGGTATCGAACTTTTAATAAAAACACTGGGAGATAACCGCATACTGGAAATTTGCACTCCGATCATTTTTGGAAATAATAAAGTAATAAATTTTTATAGAAAAAATTTACCCGATATTAATATCAACTTTACCAATATTAAAGACCTGGGGCGGATTAATTTTAAACAGCTGAACCTGTATAATTGCTGGGAAGAAGAAGTAAATATCAATCCCGGAATTTTGAATGAGATTGGTGGTAAATATGCTGTTAAGAGTTTAATCACAGCAGCCCAGGCCTTAAAAGAAAATAAAATAGATGGCCTGGTTACCGCCCCCATACATAAAAGCAATACCCAATCCGAAAATTTCAATTTTACAGGACATACACCGTATTTAAAAAGTTTATTTGGGGCAACAGATGTAGCCATGATCATGCTGGCCGCTAATATGAAAGTGGCCCTGCTTACTGAGCATGTAGCGGTACTTGAAATTGCAAAAAATATTACCAGGGAAAATATTATCAGCAAACTTCAAATTGTAAATAACTCCTTAAAAAGGGATTTTAATATTACCAAACCCCGCATTGCTGTTCTGGGTTTAAATCCACATGCAGGTGATGAGGGTCTGATAGGAAAAGAAGAAGAAGAGATTATTAAACCGGCCATTAAAGAAGCCAAACACCGTGATATTTTTTGTTTTGGCCCTTACCCGGCAGATTCCTTTTTTGCCCGTGGCCATCATGAAAAGTTTGATGCCGTACTGGCCATGTATCACGACCAGGGCCTTATACCCTTTAAATCACTGGCTATCGGCGAAGGGGTAAATTATACGGCAGGTTTGCCCGGCATCAGAACATCGCCTGATCACGGCGTAGCCTTTGATATTGCAGGGCAGGGCAAAGCCGATGAGGCCTCTTTGCGGGAAGCCATTTATAAATGTATTGATATTGTTACCGGCAGAAAAGAATATGATGTGCAACATAAAAACCCTTTGAATAAATTGAGTTCGGTAGTTAATGCTAATATGGTGGATGAAAAATTAACGGATATACCAGAATAACGGAAATGCTGCTATTCTGTTTTCTATTTAAAAATGCTGTCAGCAATTCCTTTATTGATGATATAGGAATTAATGAAAAACTCAACTTTACCTTTTTTATTTTTAAGCTTATCATCAGGCTTTTTCTTTTCGCTTCCATCTTCAAAATCAAACGTTACCCCTTTGGGCATTTTATAATCCTTGGTATTGAACGAAAATATAATTTTATCGGGCAGGCTGTAAGCGATATATTTTCCATAACTCATTTCCAGTTCATACGTGCCATTATCCCTTGTTGTGGTTTTCGTTTTAAGGATAACCCCGTTAACCATATCTATATATAAAACAGACAGAACCACATCTGCAGTATCATCATCAGGCAATAATTTCACCACTTTCACAGCAGTGTTCCCAATCTTATCATTGCCGGCATCCAGCACACTGTATTTACCACTGCCCAGCACATTATTCATATTAATATTAACAGCACCCTTAGGTATAAAAGAAATCCCATTTTCATTTTTAATTCGAAGCCGGTTGGGTTTTTTAAAATAAAGCTTTACGGCAGCCACCGGAACCTTTAAAAAAACAACATTGGTTTTCATTCTGCCATTTGCCTCATAGTCATTTACCAGGTTTATTTTATCCTTAACTTTTTGAACCAATACAATTATATCCTGTGCCCGGGTAAAAAGAAAGGAATGAAGCAGTAAAAGGAAAAAAACAGTTGTTTTCATGGAATAATTTTATGATAAAATATCTTTTTTGCGAAATATAAAAACAGATGCTGCAACCAATGCCACCATATATACCAACAATGCAGCAATGCTCTTTAAAATACCCGGCAGGTATTGGATAGATCCTTTTATGGTTTCACCATCTTCGGTTGAGCCTATATAAAAAAAACCTTTCCAGCCTAACATATAGGTAGTGAACAGGTAAGGCTTGATATATTTTTGATAAAGAGGAATTTCCATTTCGCTGATCAATGTACAAACGATGATGATGCCCACCGTGGCCACTATCGGGCCAATTGAGTTTTCTGACAAAACAGATAATAACAGGGAAATAGCCGCCACCACCATCATGGCGATAAACGCAAAACCAAACGCACAAAAATACCTCCACAATACGTCGCCGGATTCTATCAGTTGCAATCCATTTGTTTTTGCCACTACCAGGTCGTTTTCGCCAAACACGGCAATACTTACCACCAAAGAAATTACAGCGATCCACAACAGCAAGGCAAAAACATATACAGCAGTGGCAAAAAATTTAGCCAGTATTATTTGCATACGGCTTACCGGCTTGGCAGCCAGCAATCGTAATGTGCCCATACTCGCTTCTCCCGAAACCACATCCCCGGCAACAAGAGCAACCAATATGGGTACATGTACCAACAGTAAGTTGAGTACAAAAAAACAAACCGCATAACCGTTAACCAGTTTGCTGTAATCTATAGACATGGTCTCATCCAAGGATCCCAGCATGAATTTCATCCAGTCTTTGCCATTTACCAACAGGCCCAGTTGTATCAAAAAAATAAAAGCGGCAATGATGGCAAATGCCAGGTAGGTTCTTGGTTTCTTAAATATTTTAAATAATTCAATTTGCAAAAGATTCCACATAGCCGGACTGGGTTGTAAGTGAAAGAAAATAATCTTCTAATGAATGCATTGGATTTACAGAAAGAAGTTGCACCTTTAAGGAAACAAGGTCGTTTAATAACTGCGGTACTTCCTCCTTATTCATTTTAAATTGAAGGCATCGGGTATTATCCTGCAAAAAGGCAGCCCATCTTGTATGCAACAATTTTGCTCTTGCCGCAGTATCATTCTTTGTTTCGATCTGTACCAGTGATTTTGAAGGATCGAGTAATGTTGCAACATTTCCTTCCACTATTTTTTTCCCTTTGTGTATAATGAGCATTCTGTTTGCAACCAATTCTATTTCGCTGAGCAGGTGCGATGAAACAACAATCGTTTTTCCCAACTCCCGGCTTAAATGCAGGATCAGGTTACGCATATCAGCTATTCCCTGGGGGTCGAGCCCGTTGGTGGGTTCATCTAAAATGATCAATTGAGGCTTATGGACCAAAGCAACGGCAATACCCAGTCTTTGTTTCATCCCCTGGCTGAACGTTTTTACCTTGCTAAAGGCTCTTTCTTCCAATCCTACCATCTTTAACTGTTCAAGCAATAAAGCCCGGTCAGGTTTTATGCCGCTTAATTTTGCAAAAATGGCCAGGTTATCAAAAGCGGATAAGTACTTATACAGATCGGGCTTTTCAATTACGGCGCCTACCTCTTTCAAAATTTCATGACGATGCACAGAAAGATCTTTTCCAAAAATGCTGATCTCGCCTGCAGAAGGTTTTATGAGGGTGAGTAACATACGTATAGTAGTGGATTTTCCGGCACCATTCTGGCCTAAAAATCCATATACATCGCCCTTTTCAACAGAAAAAGAAAGATCATCAACGGCTTTGATCTCTTTAAAATGCTTGGAAAGATGATTTACTTTAATAATTGATGACATGCAGGGTAATATTACCAAAGGTAAAACGTATTAGCAGTTAAAAAGTTTAAAAAAATAGTACAGGATAATTTATGCTACACCCGGATTCATATAAGATTGCAGGGCATTTACGTAGGCTTCAAACGATTCAATACCTTTTTTGGTGATCCTGCAAGTGGTTTGCGGATAATTATTGTTGAACTGTTTGGTTACTTCAATATAACCGGCATCTTTTAGTTTATTGATCTGCACACTTAGGTTACCGGCCGTTGCGTTTGTTTTTTCTTTTAAAAAAGTAAACTCGGCCTCACGCACACTGATGAGCAGGCTTACCACGGCTAGCCTGAGTTGAGAGTGTAATATGGGATCGAGTTCTTTAAATTCCATTGTAAAAGCCGGTATTAATTTTTAAGGTCATTATTTAATTTTCTGTACTGCAACCATAATAATAATCCCGGGATGATATAACCTATCAATACGGCTGCTGCCATGATCAGCATATCATACTTAAACTCTTTATTAAGAAATATGGCAATAGCACCTGCCCAGTTTACTGCAGCGCCTACCATTAATGAACGGGATTTTACAGCCCCTCCCTTTATCAGCATCTGGAAAGCAAAAATCATCAGGAAAAAACCAAAGCCACTGTTGGCATTAACAGCAAAATTGATTGCAAAAATAACAGTGAAAAGAGTTATAGTAAATCCTATATCAACCAGCCGCAGCAGGTCATCAAGATAAGTTCTTACCTGTTTGCGTTTGGGTCTGAAAATATCGTAGGCCAGCATCACAATAGTGAAAACACCAAAAATATTCCAACCGAGCCAAATATTATCGGCCGAAGTGGAAATAAAAAAATAAGTGGAAAGAGATGCCAGAAACAGCAGTGTACCCCAAAGTAGCCAACCAAGGCCATTATCGGTAAAATTGGTTTTTGCCTGGGTGATCATTTGGTGGATGATAGCCAGGCTTTTTTCGTTTGAAAGTGGTTGCTCGTTTGGCATTTCAGTTTTGATTTTTAAATTTTTTTCTAAGCAGGTATCCCGGAATTATCCATGCAATGAATACTGCCAATGCAATAAAGAGTAAATAATAAACGGGAGATACAAATGTTGATGCAATGGCCAATATCCAACAGGCTATACCACCTAATTTTAAAGGTGTAAAGCGCATAACAAAGCCCGATAAAAAAGTAGGTATCCCATAAAACATCAAAACCAGTGAGTTTATATACATCCACAGATTAAAACGCCCTGCAACAATCATGAGTACGAACATGCATACCCCAAAACAAATCCAGATAGCATCAATAATTCCATCACTATACGTTTTTACTTTTTCTTTTCTCTTTACTTTCGCCAGGTAAATAATCTGAAAAATTACTACCCCCCAGGTAATTACCCAAACCCATTCAGGGCGTTTAAAAAGGCTTAGTTTAATTGCCACAAAATGAAAAATTGAGCAGGCAAATATTACCCAGCCCCATAATAAATATAAAAATCCATTTTCGGTAAAGCGGTTTTTTGCCTGGCTGATCATGCTGTCAATAAGCTGCAGGCTTTCTTTTGGTGAAAAATTATCTGATTGCATGTACGTAAATTTTATATTATGTGAGTCATTTAACAGTGGTCATTAACAACTTTTATATAGGCTATTTCATTTTGGAATTTTAAGTACCATCATAATAAAAGCAGCGAGGGGTGTCAGCAATGCCATAAGACCCCATATGTCCCATGCAAAATATATTCTTCCAAAATTTCTCCAATCAAAGTCAGTAGATGTTTCTTTATTTAAAGTAAGATTGTAAATCTGCTTTTGTAAAGGAATTAATTTGATTGCAAAAACAAGTCCCGAAATTGAAAACATGATGATTGACCAGAATATCCAGCCGGTTTTTAAAATCGGGGTTTGACCATATATGGCGGTCAAAATACCAGCAGCAGTTATAATGATAACTCCCGGTATAGTAAAATATCTGTCTAATTTGATGATACCTTTCATGGTAAAGTTTATGACCTTCAAATCCCTGGTTTTTACAGCAAATCGCATCCAAAAAAGTCCTGTAATGATATTTCCTAAAAATAACATTACAGGAATAAGGTGTACCAGTTTAAGATAGCTGTAATTCATATGCCTAATTTAATAAGTGCTATGTATTCGCCTTTTTTTAATCCAGGTGTATACTAATAATTTATTTGCATTCACTTATTAAAGTCTCTACCCTACTCTTACCCCAGGTTGGATGAATATCACTGGCCGCAATAAATTTATTATACTTATCCAGCGATGATTGTAATACAGGTTTAGCTGATCCGCATCCGCCTCCAAACTGCTCCGGTGTATATTTTAATCCCTGTCCTTTTAAATATTCGGGTCTTGGATTTGAGGGATCCTGTTGTATGGCGGCTTCAATATGCGATGCACTCTCCGGACCATATTCCATAAACCGCTGCATAGGATTTACCATCATGTGGCTGCTGGCAATCATACTTTTTATGCAACTGATCTCGGAGTTGTTGGGCAGTAAAGCATCAGCTTTATTTATCAATTCAGTTGCCTTATCTGCTATGGCATCAATCTTTGTTTTATCCTGCTCCATATAGGTATAATTAACCTGGCACAGTGCCGCATAATAAAAAGCGAGCCATTGGGTTTTTTCTGTTGTGGCAATACGCTCAAAATTATTTGCCAGGCTTAAAAGGTTTTGAGGGTTTTTAAAACTGGTATCAATAGCCGCTATATTGCTTTTCATGGATGCCATATATTTTTCGCTTTGTGCAAAAGTGCCGGTTACTATAAAAGAAACCGCTGTAAGAAGAAATAATTTTTTCATTGTTTTAATTTTGGCCTCACCCCAACCCCTCTCCAAAGCCCGCCCGGATAAACCGTTCGGACGGGGAGAGGGAACATGAAGATATTAGCGGTGATATATTTTATTTGTTTTTTTGTTTACTTTTTAATTTCTCATATTCCCTTTCCACAGAATTTACTCTTGGAAAAATATAGGCACCGGCAAAATGAAATGACAGTCCTATTCCCCAACCCAGAGTTGTCCAAATGGGCCACGGAAAATGACCCCACCGGATGGTTCCAGAATTGAAGTCATGATTTGATGAAGAGAAATACCATACGCACCATAAAAATGTATTTACAATGATATAAGCAATTGCATGGCTTTTAAAGCTTGCCCTTCTTTGTGCGATCTCCCAAAGTTCAGGGTCTTTACCTTCTGGAACTGGTTTATAATCTGACATGATAGTTAAATTTTGCCTCACTCCAACCCGGCCCCCTCTATCTCCCCCGAAGGGGGAGGAAATGGAGAAGACTATGTTTGAGATTTTAGCGGTTTTGAATTTTGTTTAATTTATAAAAAAGTATTTTGAATTTTATACCGTCCCTTCGCTCTCCTTCCCTTTTGGGGAAGGGTTGGGATGGGGCCTTACAAATTATTATTTATCGCATCCTGTGTTCTGTCAATGCCAAAACTTAAAAAGCAACCAATATAAATAAACCGTTTTGATGGCGGTGTTAATGCTTCCTTCCTGCTGCCATCATTATTATAATTATAATTGAACACCTGGTCCTGGCCCAGTACATTATTAATACCCAATACCCATACAACAAAAGCTTTTGGATTTTTTTTGCCGAGGTTTGGTAAATAATTAATACTAAAGCTCATGCTGTTGTAATTGATCGTTTTCCCTGCATCACCAATAACATATTTGCTTTGTACATTATCATAAGCAAAATGATAATAAGGCCTGCCGGTTGCAAAATTATAGCTGAGATTAAAACCGGTTTTCCAGGGTAAAACAAATTTCTTTATCACAAATGCTGCTGTATGGTTTGCCGCAAAAGAAGGTGTAATGGCCTGCGGGTAATTTAAAAAATCTCTTTTGGTATCCAGGTAAGAATAAGAGAACCAGTAATCAATATTCTTAAACGTTTTTTTATCTCTGAAAAATAACTCTAATCCGGTGGCATGACCAAATCCATTGTTATTGGTTGCCATTTCTCTGCCGGTTGGTGATGTAGCCGTTTTAAATAGGTCTGTATATTTTTTGTAAAAGGCTTCTACCCTGAATGTACGTTGGCTGCTGATCTTTTGATATTGCAGAATATAATGTGCAGCCCTGGAATAATCGAGACTGGCTATAGTTGGTAAATATTTTCTTTCCGGATTCTGATAAAACAATCCATAAGCAAATGAAGCCTGGCTGTTATCCGGGAATTTATAAGCGACGGAAATACGGGGTGCCACATTCCATTTATCAACTATTTGTGAATGCTCTATCCTGCCGCCGATCTTTGCAGCCAGACTATTGGTAATAAAAATATCTGTTTCGGCAAAAACAGATTCCAGGTTATCCGTTACAGATTCTGAAAACTGTGAGCCATTATTTAAGGTATACGTTGATTTTTCTTTACTGTAAAAATAATCGGCACCAAAACGAATAACATTTAAGCCGTTTAATTTTTTATCCAAAACAATTCTTGCCTGTGCATATTGTGCATTGTTTTTTAATTTGAAATTTTTAAATGCATAAAACGAGGGATTAGTAATAACCTGTTTTTGATTATTGGCATCCTGCAACTCATTATTAATATCATCTTTGTTTGTACTGAAGCTGATACCCGTTGTTATTTTCCAACCATTGCCAAAATTTTCACGCCAGTTAATATTTTGATAGGTATTTAAATTTTCTATGGCAAAAGCATTTTTTAAAACTGCTGAATCGATATCAGGGCTTCTAAACCCTGTTTTATTGGTACTGACATAACCATAGTATTTGATAAAACCCCCGCTTTTGGTTTTAATTCTGAAATTAGCATCCCCCTGGTGATACACCGGTATTTGGTAAAAATCCTGTTTTTGTTTATTGATGGCAAAGCCCAACCACAGGTTTGTATAATTATAGGATACACCCCAGGATGATTTTTTGTCCTTTGCCAGGTGCTGAATTCCTCCTCCAACACCGATCACAGAAATGGCCAGATCTGCCTCGGTTCTTTCGGGCAAGTCTTTACTTTCCAGAATTAAGGCTGAAGAAAGTGCCTGCCCATAAAGTGCAGAATAACCGCCGGTGCTGAAAACAGTTCCTTTAAATAAAAACGGATTAAAGCGGCCTCTTGTAGCAATGCCCGGTGTGCTGCTATAAAAAAAGTTATTAACGAGGTTTCCGTCCATATAGATCTTACTTTCAGTAGCCGAGCCTCCCCTTACAAAAAGGCCTTCACTCTCTCCAACCTGTTGGGTACCAGGCAGGGTTTTAAATGCACTGGTAACATCACCATTGGCACTGGGGGTTGTTACTATATCCAGTGCTGATAAAACGGCTCCTTTATTTTTATCACTGGCCACAAAGGCACCTGCTGAAATCACAACGGCTTTCAGCTCTGTGATCATCTCCTTTAAAGAAATATTTAATATTACCGGATTTGCAGCCAGGTTTATATTTTGTTCAAAAGTCCGATACCCTGTTATAGTAGCTTCTATCGTTTGCGGTCCTTTTTCTGTTGTAGTAAATAAATAATTTCCTGTAGAATCAGTCGTAGACCCATCATAGGTATTTTTTAACGTTATACTTACTCCCCGAATGGGTTGCCCTTTACCATCTATTATTTTTCCTGATACTTTAATTTGGCCTTTTGCTGATAAAGCAGCAAATAAAATAAACAAAGTGACAGCCCTTTTCATTTTTCTAAATTTTACACAAACGTAAAGTAGTTTATATTATAAACCTAATTTTTATTAATTATTTTTTTTTGTGCCTTATAAAAATGACAGGAAACCTCATTAGTATATGCTGCATAACTTCTTCATTATCAATAATATAATAAGTATAATAGGAGTACATACTTTGCTGTTAGTACCTGGAGGAACTTATTAACATCTGCCAAAATTTATTTTTTTATGTGGAGGCAATTTGTAATTTAGCAATAGAATTTAATGGGTTAGTAAGTACAAAGGGTCAACTTAAATGTTGACCCTTTTACTTTGCCTGAATCAAAATGAATATTTCCTTTTCAGGGCAGGAATCATTTTTTTATTTGCTCCCAAATCAAAAATCCAATTGTAAAGGCTGAGCTTTACATTCTTGCTTATTTGATTTTTCATTCTTCTTTTTACATTTTACTTTTATGCCATGAGTAAAACGAAATCAGCCTTTTTTTGCCAGGGTTGTGGATACGAAAGTGCAAAGTGGCTGGGCAAATGTCCGGGCTGCAATAACTGGAATACTTTTGCAGAAGAGGTAATTGTGAAAGGAACTGATAAAAAGGAAAAAGATGACTGGCGGGAATATAACGGAACCGGAAAACAAAAAACGATCTCCATTAATGATGTGAGCAGTGCAGAGGAAAAAAGAATTATTACAGCCGATTCAGAATTGAACAGAGTTTTAGGTGGAGGTATCGTTTTAGGCAGTATCGTTTTAGTTGCCGGCGAACCGGGGATCGGTAAATCAACTCTGTTCCTTCAAAACGGGTTACAATTAAAAGATATTGTCACACTATACATAAGTGGTGAAGAGAGTGAACAGCAGATAAAAATGAGAGCTGACCGGATCGGCATTAACAGCCACCATTTTTTTTTACTTACCGAAACCAATACACAAACCATTTTCCAGGAAATAAAAAAACTGAAACCCCAATTGGTTATTGTAGATTCTATACAAACCCTGCAATCGCCTTTTGTTGAAACGGGTGCCGGCAGCATCAGCCAGATAAGAGAATGTGCAGCAGAACTGCAACGCTTTGCCAAGGAAACCAATACACCGGTTTTTTTGATCGGGCATATAACCAAAGATGGAACCATTGCCGGTCCTAAGATATTAGAACATATGGTAGATACGGTACTGCAGTTTGAAGGAGACCGGCATTATACTTACCGGATCTTACGAACTTTGAAAAACCGTTTTGGCTCTACCGATGAACTGGGCATTTATGAAATGACCGGTAATGGAATGAGGGCAGTGAGTAACCCGTCTGAAATATTAATTTCACAAAAAGAAGAACAACTGAGCGGTATCGCTATTGCGGCTACTATTGAGGGCATGCGGCCTTTATTAATTGAAGGACAGGCATTGGTTACACAAAGTATTTATGGAACACCGCAACGTACAGTAAGTGGTTTTGATTTACGCCGCCTTCAGTTATTATTGGCTGTGCTTGAAAAAAGAGGCGGTTTTCATTTTGGTGTCAAAGATGTTTTTATAAATATTGCCGGCGGTATAAAAGTGGAAGACCCTTCCATAGATCTGGCCATTGTAAGTGCTTTGTTAAGCAGTTATGAAGATGTTCCCATTAACCAGCATTATTGTTTTGCCGGCGAAGTAGGTTTAAGCGGAGAGATAAGGGCGGTTAACCGTATTGAACAGCGTATTGCCGAAGCCGAAAAATTAGGTTTTGAAAAGATCATATTAAGTAAGTATAATTCAAAATCACCTGGTAAATTAAAATACAATATAGACGTTGTGCCTTTGAGCAAGGTGGAAGAACTGTATCAATATTTATTTTAACTAGTCATAAACAATTATTATTAAAGATGATTGCCCCGATAAAAAATATCTTTAACAGTACGCTTCATCTCTTTTACCCTCACGTATGCACCGGTTGCGGAAGTGATCTGCTGAGAGAAGATAATTTACTTTGCCTGCGCTGTATTTATGATCTGCCCCATACCCATTTTGCACAATACAGTAATAACCCTGTTGAAAAATATTTTTGGGGAAGGCTTCCCCTGGCAGCGGCTTACAGCCAGTTTTATTTTTCAAAAGAATTTTTAATACAACATCTTATTCATCAACTCAAATACGAAAGCGATATAAAAATTGGATTTTACCTGGGGGAATTGATGGGGGAAACCTTATTGCATAGTAACCGTTTTAAAACCATTGATGCTTTAATTCCCTTACCGCTTTATGCCGATAAGGAACACCAGCGGGGTTATAACCAGGCAGCCATTCTCTGCAATGGCATCTCTTCTATACTCAACATCCCTGTTTTAAACGGCTATGTTATTCGCCGGCACCATACCGAAACACAAACCCGTAAACACCGAACCGAACGATGGGAAAATGTAAAAGAGAGTTTTATGATTGCTAAAGAAATGGAATTAAAGAACAAACATCTGTTATTGGTTGATGATGTTGTAACTACCGGTGCAACTTTAGAAGCCTGTGGCAATGTGATATTACCATTGGAAAATGTTAAACTAAGTATTGCAACATTGGCCTATGCCGCTAAATAATTTGCGGTCTGTTGATTGTGGTCTACATTTGAAAAATGAAGAGATACGTATTCTTATATTGCCTGATACCCCTTGCTTTTTGTTTATTATTAACCTCCTGCAAAAAAGATGTTTTCATTAACAGTGCCGATGCAAGGATCACTATTACTGCAGACACTTTAAAATACGATACTGTTTTTACAACTACAGGCTCTATCACAAAATCTTTCAAGATCATAAACGAAAACAACCAAAAGCTACGCCTCAGCAAAATAAAACTGATGGGCGGGGCAGGTTCAGCTTTTAACATGAATGTTGACGGAAACACCACCAATGATATAAACAACCTGGATATTGAAGCCAATGACAGTATCTATGTTTTTGTATCAGTTACCATCAATCCTAATGTGTCTAATCTTCCGTTCATTGTCAGCGACAGCATTTTTATAAATTATAATGGCAACAACCGGTATGTTCAACTGCAGGCATTCGGGCAAAATGCCAACTTTTTACGTAACCGGGTAATAACAGGCAATGTGGTCTGGACAAACAATTTGCCTTATGTCATCCTCGGCAGCCTTCGCATTGATACAACAGCTACATTAACCATTCAACCCGGCTGCCGGATCTATTCACATGCCGATGCACCATTTATTGTTGATGGTACACTTACCGTTAATGGAACAAAGGCGGATAATGTGATTTTTACCGGCGACAGGCTGGATGAGGTTTACAGGGACCTTCCGGGAGGCTGGCCCGGTATTTATTTCCGCGGCAGCAGTAAAAACAATGTACTAACCTATGTTGTTGTAAAAAATGCATACCAGGCCATTGTTACCGAAAAACCATCCGTAAATGCCAATCCAAAACTCATACTTCACCAATGTATAATTGATAATGCCTATGATGCAGGTATTTTTTGTGTAAACAGCAGCCTGCAGGCCGATAACAGTTTGATCAGCAATTGTGGCAATAATATCATTTTAAGTTATGGCGGTATGTATACTTTTACACATTGCACAGTGGCCGCTTATTCTAATTCATACCTAAACCATAAAAACCCGGTACTTAATGTAACTAATTTTTATGAGCAACCCGGTACCGTATTAACTGCTGATCTGACGGCAGTGTTTCGTAACAGTATTTTTTGGGGAAATGAAGGAATCGTAACCAATGAAATAGTCGTTAATAAGCAAGGCAGCAACTCTTTTATAGTTCTGTTTGAAAAAAATATCTACAGGGCTTTAAATGATCCGGGCAACAGTACCCTGACCGGTAATATAAAAAATCAGGACCCTGCTTTCGACAGTATTGATGTGAGTAAACGGATTTTTAATTTCAGGATAACTAATAATTTAATGGCTCCCGGCATAAATGCCGGGGTACTGACCGGATTCCCAAGGGACCTGGATGATAAAAACCGGAATATTGGATTACCGGATATAGGCTGTTATGAAAAACAGTAACTCAATTCAGGTTTGCATAAACAATATTTCAAAGAATTTGTTATCCATAAATAAACTACAATTAAAATGATCAAACTATTAGCCATCAGCACTGTACTTATCTCCTGCACGTTACAGGCAAATCACAAAATCACTCCTGTTGAATCAGGATCCGGAAACAATATGTTCACCAAATCCATTTATGATTTTAAAGTTGAGGCGCTGGACGGCAGTATGATAGATTTTGCCCAATTCAAAGGCAAAAAAATACTGATCGTAAACACGGCCAGTCAATGTGGCTACACACCACAATATGAGGGATTACAAAAACTGTACGATACCTATAAAGATAAGCTTGTAATTGTCGGTTTCCCGGCTAATAATTTTGGTGCGCAGGAACCCGGTACCAACACTGAAATAAAAGAGTTCTGCAAAAAAAATTTCGGGGTTACCTTTCCTATGGCTGCGAAGGTTTCGGTAAAAGGAGATGATACCGCACCTATTTATCAATGGCTTTGTAAAAAAGCAGAGAATGGTGTTCTGGATGCAGAGATTAAATGGAATTTTGGCAAATTCTTACTGGATGAAAAAGGGAATTTAATAAACTATTTCCCAAGCAAGGTAGCGCCAATGAGTGAAGAGATCATTTCTAAAATGTAGCCGAACACATTCATAAATTTAATATTCACTTATGATCAAAATAATAACCTTTTCCATGGTATTTTTCTGGAGTGGCTTATTTTCCAAGCCGGGTAATTCAATTCAAACCAAAACCATTTATGATTTTAAAGTAGAATCATTAAATACCGAAATGATTGATTTCGCTGATTTTAAAGGAAAAAAAATATTAATTGTAAACACGGCCAGCAAATGCGGCTTCACACCACAATATGAAGGATTGGAGGCATTATATGAAAAATATAAGGACCGCCTGGTTATTGTGGGTTTCCCTGCCAATAATTTTTTTTCGCAGGAACCCGGCAGCAATCAGACCATTGAAGCTTTCTGCAAAAAAAATTACGGTGTTACCTTTCCCATGGCAGCTAAAATATCTGTAAAAGGAAAAGATATTGCTCCCATTTACCAATGGCTCTGCAACAAAAACGAGAACGGTGTAATGGATGCCAAAATAACCTGGAACTTCAATAAATTTCTGTTGGATGAAAAAGGAATATTGATAGGTAAATTCAACAGCAAAGTGAAACCGATGAGTGAGGAGATTGTAAGTAAGCTTTAATAAAATGATAATCAAGATCTAATTTAAAATAATCTCACTCTGAAATTATTAAATTACATGCAAATTTATTCCCAAATATCTGCAATTATTTAAAGAATATCTTTGCACCCATGCAATTCCATTCCATCACCGGCCAAAGAGAAACCAAAGAGCAACTGGTTCAAATGGTACAGCACAACCGGCTGAGCCATGCCTTATTGTTTTTAGGTAAAGAAGGCATCGGTACACTGCAACTGGCATTGGCATTTGCACAATACATCACTTGCGAAAAAGTAAATAGCAGTCAAACAAAAGCAATGGCAGCGCCTTCATTATTTGGAGAACCTGAGCCAGCACTAATGAACAACGAACAACAAGCAACGGGCAACGATTCTTGTGGAATTTGTCCATCCTGTAACAAAGCCAGCCAACTCATTCATCCTGATATTCATTTCTCTTACCCGGTCATCACCAAAAAGCCCGGCGAAAAACCAATCAGCACCGATTTTATTAAAGAATGGAGAGAATTTATTGTACAGAACCCTTATGGAAATGTGTACGACTGGCTTCAGTTTATTGGCGCCGAAAA
Organism: Chitinophagaceae bacterium; assembly: GCA_031414035.1. Taxonomy (GTDB): domain Bacteria; phylum Bacteroidota; class Bacteroidia; order Chitinophagales; family Chitinophagaceae; genus Ferruginibacter. Next base: position 25,296 of record JANOGE010000218.1, read on the forward strand.
CAAACAGGGAAATATTACTTCCGGTGAATGTGCTGATATCATTCATAAACTTAGCCTTAAAAGTTTTGAAAGCGAATATAAAATTCTCATTATGTGGATGCCGGAATTTTTAGGCAGGGAAGGCAACAAATTATTAAAGCTTTTGGAGGAACCCCCTTTAAATACATTGTTCATCCTGGTTGCTGAAAATGAAGACCTGATACTGCCGACTATTTTATCACGAACCCAATTGGTAAAAATTCCTTTGCTTACTAATATAGAAGTGGAAGCAGCACTCGAACTCAGTGCAGGCGTTAAAATAGAAAAGGCACAACAAATTGCTGCTGTTGCCGAAGGCAATTACCGGGAAGCCTTACAATTATTACAACATGCCGAAGACGATTGGGAGGCTATGCTCAGAGAATGGCTGAATGCGATCATTAAAACCGGGCCAGTGGCCCAGGTAAAATGGATCGATGAAACCGCAAAAATGGGAAGGGAAAAACAAAAGCAGTTCCTGAAATATTTTATTCACCTGCTGGAACAGGCAGTAAGATTGAGGGTTATTGGGACCCTGGCCTATACACAGGGTACTGCGGATGAACAACATACAACCGACAACCCACAAGGTTCTGCCCACGGGGCCCTGCGGGCAAACGACTTTGCCCTTCGTTTGAACAAACTCTGCGACCTCGGTCAACAGGAAGCCATTATCACAGAATTAGACAAGGCCAGTTATTATATTGAGCGTAATGCCAACGCCAAAATGCTCTTTCATGCCCTTTCCATCAGGTTATATCATATTATTAACAACAAATCGTTAATTTTGGTAAACTGAGGAAGAGAACCGTAGGGAGTTATTAATTACTAATTAAGCGTTGATATTTGCGTATTATATATTTTGATACCAGCTTTTTCAACAATAATCATCATCGTTGCGAATTTGTTCGGTTATTCTTTTCTTTTGAGAAAAGAAAATAATAACAAATCCTTTCATCGGCATACCAATCAGGAACATCACTTGCCGAATAAAGATATTAGTTAAAGTCCCGAATGCTATCGGAAGCAACTACAACGAAACTGATATAGTAATTCTCCTGCCGGGTTCATAAAATGCTCTCCTTAAATTTTATTATTAATTCTTAATTACCAAAATATGGGATGTGGAAGCGGAGCTTGTGGAACAAGTTCAAAAGATGGAGCACCGGGTGGTTGCCAGAGTCATGGTAGTTGCTCAACGGGTGGTTGCAACAGAATGAATGTTCATGATTGGCTTGCCAACCTTCCATTCAGCGATCCTGAAAGCGGATGCAGGATTATGGAAGTAAGCTTTAACAGTGGCAGCCGGAAAGATTTTTTCAGAAATACCACTATACATCATTACGAAAAGGGCGACATGATTGCTGTGGAAGGCGTAAGCGGCTTTGATGTGGGTATGGTAAATATTACCGGCGAGTTGGTTCGTTTACAAATGAAAAAACGCAGGGTTGATGAGAACAGCCCGGAAATAAAAAAAGTATTACGTCGTGCCGGTGACAATGATATCGCTAAAATGCTGGAATCGAAAGCAAGGGAAGCACAGGTTTTGATCCGCAGCCGTGCCATGGCCCGCCAATTGAAACTGGAATTAAAAATGGCTGAAGTGGAAATACAGGCCGATGGCCGCAAAGCCACTTTCTTTTATATTGCTGATGACCGTGTTGATTTCAGAGAACTCATTAAATTATATGCCGGAGAGTTTAAAGTAAAAGTAGAAATGCGACAGATAGGTGCCAGGCAGGAAGCCGGAAAAGTAGGTGGCATAGGCAGTTGCGGCCGTGAGCTCTGTTGCAGCAGCTGGCTCACCGATTTTAAAAGTGTCAATACGAATGCAGCCAGGTATCAGAACTTAAGTATTAATCAAACAAAATTAAGTGGCCAGTGTGGCCGGCTGAAATGTTGCTTAAACTACGAGTTGGATACGTACATGGATGCCCTGCAGTTTTTTCCGGAAGATGCTGATATGATAGAGATGTCTAAGAGCCGGGCATTCCTGGTTAAGAAAGATATTTTTAGAAACCTGATGTGGTACACTTTGCCGGATAGTAACAAACAATACCCTTTAACTATTGAGCGTGTTAAAAAAATAAAAGAATTAAATAAACAGGGTATACGTCCCGAAGATCTTGAACCGGTTGAAGTGGTTAGTAACAAACCTAAAGAAATTGAACCTACCTATGCTGATGTGGTTGGCCAGATAAGTTTAAAAAGCCTGGAAAAAACAAGCCGGAAAAGAAGGGACCAGGAAAGAGGTTCGAATCAACCAGGCAGAAACAGGCAGGGTGGAAGTAATCAGCATTCCGCAGGATCCGGTGGACAGGGGCAAAACCAAAAACACCCACAGGGCACCGGGGGTAATCAACAAGATCGCGGAGGCACTAAACAGCAGCAACAGGATGGCGGAAATTTACCTGCCGGACAGGGAGGTCAACAAAATCGTCCACAGGGGCCCGGGGGCAACCGTCGAAATAATCCAAACAGGCAGTCCGCAGGACCCGATGGGCAACGTCCAAATCAAAATCGTTCGCAGAATCCTGCGGGTGGTGGACAAAATCGGCCTGGCAGACAGTCAGGTAAGCAACGTCCAAATCAAAACCCTGATAATAACAGCGGGGATAAAAAATAACGAAGCTTTAAAATAAACGTCGGGTTTTACACCTGGCGTTTTTTATTTTTACAGCATAATAAGTTACATGTCAATAACAGTACATACCCTCACAAAAATTTATGGTGCACAAAAAGCAGTTGATGCCATTTCTTTTAAAGTAGATAAAGGAGAAATTGTTGGCTTCCTGGGGCCTAATGGCGCGGGTAAATCAACCACCATGAAAATCATTACCGGTTATTTACCTCCAGATGGTGGCACGGTAACTGTTTGTGGCATTCCCGTCAATGAAAACAGCAACGAAACAAAAAAGAAGATCGGGTACTTACCCGAAGCCAACCCATTGTATTATGATATGTATGTTAGGGAATACCTGGAATTCATTACCCATATTCATGAAGTTAAAAACAAAAAAGATAAGATCGAGGAAGTCATAAAAACAGTAGGATTAACGGTTGAAGCCAATAAAAAAATTGGGCAATTAAGCAAGGGTTATAAACAACGGGTTGGTTTGGCTGCCGCATTGATACATGATCCAGAAGTATTGATACTCGATGAGCCGACCAGTGGCCTTGACCCTAACCAGATCGTTGAAATAAGGGAGCTGATAAAAAAACTGGGTGAAAATAAAACGGTATTATTCTCTTCACATATTTTACAGGAAGTACAGGCCATGTGTGACAGGGTTATCATCATTAACCATGGAAAGATCGTTGCAGATGACAGTTTGAGCAATCTGCAAAAAGGAAATACAGATGATCATATTGTATTGGTTAATTTTAAAGAAACGGTTTCGATTGACCGTTTAAGAGATTTAAAAGATATCTCAGGTGTTGAACAACTAAAAACCACCAGCCTGCTTTCGGGACAGACAGGCTACAAACTGCAAACCAATAATCCCGAATCTGTTCGTAAACAATTACTGGAATTGAGTTTGCAAAATAATCTAAACATTGTTTCTTTGCAGAGCGAGAGCAATAGCCTGGAAGAAATATTTAAAACACTAACAAAATAAACGGACAACAACTAAACTAAAAAACCTATAAAAAAATATGAGTTACATCGCCTCCATTCATGCCCGCCAGATATTAGACAGCCGGGGCAATCCGACTGTTGAAGTTGATATTTTAACCGAAAACGAACACCTGGGCCGGGCAGCAGTACCCAGTGGCGCCAGCACAGGAATACATGAAGCCGTTGAGTTAAGGGATGGCAATAAAAAATTGTACGGCGGCAAAGGGGTACTCAAAGCCGTTAAGAACATCAATACCATTCTTACCGGACATTTACTGGGATGGGATGTAGCCGATCAAACCGGCATTGATGCTATGATGATTACCTTAGACGGTACTCCCAACAAAGGAAAACTTGGTGCCAATGCAATTCTTGCAGTAAGTATGGCAGTTGCCAAAGCAGCGGCACTGGAAGCCAATCTTCCTTTATACCGTTACATCGGCGGTACCAATGCAAAGATATTACCGATACCAATGATGAATATTTTAAACGGTGGTGCTCATGCCGATAATAAAATAGACTTTCAGGAATTTATGGTAATGCCCGTTGGTGCTTCTACATTCAGTGAAGGTTTGCAATGGGGCGTTGATATTTTTCATGCATTAAAAACGGTGTTGAAAAAAAAGGGATTTAGTACCAATGTTGGAGATGAGGGCGGTTTTGCACCAAATATTCAAAGCAATGAGGAAGCGATTGAAACAGTGTTAACGGCCATTCAAAGCGCCGGATATAAAACCGGCAGCCAGATCATGATTGCCATGGATGCAGCAAACAGCGAACTGTGGAATGCAAAAGAAAAGAAATACATCTTTCATAAGAGTGATGGTAAAAAAATGTCGAGTGAACAACTGGTAAAATACTGGGAGAGTTGGGTAAAACAATACCCCATCTGCTCAATAGAGGATGGTATGGCAGAAGATGACTGGAAAGGTTGGAAAATGTTAACCGAAGCCGTTGGCAGCAAATGCCAGTTGGTAGGCGATGATCTTTTTGTAACCAATGTTAACCGTTTGGAAAGAGGTATAAAAGAAGGAATTGGCAATGCATTACTGGTTAAGGTAAACCAGATCGGGACCATAACAGAAACCATGAATGCGGTAACTATGGCACAAAACAATGGTTTTAACACCATCATGAGTCACCGAAGCGGCGAAACAGAGGATACTACTATAGCCGACCTGGCTGTTGCATTAAATTGTGGCCAGATAAAAACCGGCTCGGCTTCAAGAACCGACCGTATGGCAAAATACAATCAACTGATCCGTATTGAAGAAATACTGGGTGAAAGCGGCATATATCCAAAAGGAAAGATTAAATTTGGAGGCCTCTCCTAAATCCTCTCCAAAGGAGAGGACTTTGAAACAGATCAAAAATGGAAAAGCTTTCAGAAAATACATACTCTGCCAAGCCCCTCCTTAGGAGGGGTTTGGGGAGGCTTCCATCCTGGATAAAAAATAAATTCCTGCTTACTGGCATTTTTTTCTTAATATGGATACTTTTCTTCGACCCTAAAGACATTGTATCTGGTTTTGAGAGAAAATCAAAATTGAATCAACTGCAAAATAGTGAGCTCCATTTAGAACAACTGATCAGTGATTCACATAAAGAACTGGATTTATTGAAAAATAATGCCCAAAGTATTGAGAAGTATGCCCGTGAAAAATACATGATGAAAAAAGATAATGAGGACCTTTTTATACTAAACCCACCCTCCGAAAACAAATAATTACTGTTCAAAAAGCAATATTCTGCCTTAATGGCCGTTTATGTAATCGGATAATGGATATTTAATTTTTTCACACAAGCAACTTTACTTGTCTATGCACAATTTTACCCCGGAAGATCTATTGTTGTATTTATACAATGAAACTTCCCCAGCACAAACAGCCGAAATTAAGGCTGCTTTGGAAACTGATTGGAGACTTCGTGATAAATTTGAAGTGATAACTTCAGCCAAACAAAAGCTGGAAACACTGAAAATGTCACCTAGTCAGCAAACAGTTGATCATATTTTAAACTATGCTGAAAAAGCAGTTGCAGAACTTTCACCCCAGGTTTAGTTCGCCCCCGCTTTTAACGTAATTTTATCTCGCCTAAGGCGAGATTTTTTTATGTTAAAAAAAGAGCGTTATCAATTTTTAATCAATTACTTTTTGCAACATGCGCCGGATGCAGAAACAGAATTGATCTATGATAACCCGTTTCAATTATTGGTTTCGGTCATATTATCTGCCCAATGCACCGATAAAAGAGTGAATCTTACTACGCCCCTTATTTTTGAAAAATACCCGGATGCTGCATCTTTGGCTAAAGCGGGTTTTGATGAACTGCTTCCGCTGATCAAAAGCATTTCTTACCCCAATAATAAAACCAGGCATTTAATAGGTATGGCCAATATGTTAATCGAAAAATTTAATGGACAGGTACCTATGACGGTTGATGAATTAACTTTATTGCCCGGGGTGGGCCGAAAAACAGCAAATGTAATAACCTCCGTCATAGATAACCAGCCCAATATGGCGGTAGATACACATGTTTTCAGGGTAAGTGCAAGAATAGGGTTAACAACAAATGCCAGAACCCCATTTGCCGCAGAAAAGCAATTGATTAAATATTTACCCCGGCAATATGTTCATATAGCCCATCATTGGCTGATACTACACGGCAGATATATTTGCACAGCCCGGAATCCAAAATGCAGTAAATGTGGATTAAAAAGTATTTGCAGATTTGTAACTATAAAAAGAAAGGTTGATATTTAATTATCAAATATTCCCTACCCCTTTAAAAACGCACATTTTTTACCCCCGGAAATTCTTAAGTATGAAAAGTATAACTTCAGTCATAAGCATTATTATTATGCTTATTGGATCTACTCAAAAAATTACTGCTCAATATATCTATGAGGATGATCTTTATTACGACAACAAGGTAACCTATGAATTAGGCGCTTCAATAGGAGCCATGAATTGTTTAACCGACCTGGGAGGAAGGAAAGGGATTGGTAAAAAATTTATTAAAGATCTGAATGCAGGTAATACCCGTTTTTCGGGAGGTATCTTTTTAAGTGCTGCATATAAATATGCAGTTGTGTTAAGGGCAGAGGCCACCTGGGGTGTAATAAAAGCTGATGATAAAATATTAGAGAGTGTTAAAGAATCCACCTTGGGAAGATATGATCGTAACCTTAATTTCAGAAGTACTGTTTTTGAGGTGATGATGGTTACAGAAATTCACCCACGATACTTTAAAAATTATAGTAAAGGAGAAAGGCTACCCAGATTATCTCCTTACCTGCTGGGTGGTATAGGATTATTTTCTTTTAATCCAAAAACCAAACTGGTTGACGAATGGTTCGAACTTCAACCTTTAAGCACAGAAGGCCAGGGATTTGCTGAATACCCGGATAGAAAACCGTACAAGTTGATACAACTGAATTTTCCTGTAGGGATGGGTTTTAAATATAAACTCTCGCCGCTTTTCAATATCAGCGCAGAATTTGTTTACCGGATCTTATCAACTGATTATTTAGATGATGTGAGTACCCGATACATCGATCAACAGGTATTTTCTAACTATTATACCGGCCAACAACTTACGAATGTATTATTACTGAGTGACCGGCAAAATGAACTGAATCCAGCTCATATACCCCTTAAGGGAGAAATAAGAGGAAATCCAGATAATAATGATGCCTATTTTACCATTAACCTTAAACTGGGATTTGTATTTTAATAATAATTTTTATTGACCTTTTAACTTCCGGTCTATCTTATTGGTTTTTGATTATTCCAAAAAAGTAAACACTTCCCTGATTGCCAAAAAGAGCAAGGGCAATCAACATAATAAGCCTCGTAAATAGCCCAGGTATTATCTTAAATATGTGTTTACACCTCATTCAATTATCCTTACATGGAATAGTAATGCAAACTGTTTGAAAATTTGTTAATAAAAAAATACAAAGTTGAATCATAATTGAGGAATAATCCTTTTATTTGCATCACGGCTTGATACCTTTTGAAACCCCAGCCAAGAATTTTAAAAAAAGGATATCTAATACATGAAAAAAACTACCATTTTTGTAAGCATACTTATATTGCTTACTGCCCCTGTTGAAAAGGCCTCTGCACAGTATTATTTTTACAATGACAAGTATTACGATAGCCCGCTACTGTTTGAACTGGGTGCTTCTGTTGGTGCTATGAACTGCCTGACAGACCTGGGTGGCAATAAGGGTATTGGTAAAAAATTCGTTAAGGATTTAAATTTGGGTAAGACCCGTTTTGCGGGCAGTATTTACCTGGCAGCCATGTATGAAAATATGATCGCCTTAAGGCTTGAAGCCACTTTTGGGGAAATAGCTGCTGATGATGCTGTTCTTAAAAAAAATGCTCCTTCTACTTTTGGCCGTTACGAACGTAACCTTAGTTTCAAATCCCGGATCACGGATATAATGCTTGGAGCTGAAATTCATCCTTTGTTTATTTTAAATAAATATGATGAAAACAAGGAAGCCCCGAGATATTCTCCGTATTTACTTTTTGGCGTAGGATTTTTTTCATTTAAACCCCAGGCAAGATTAAATGGTGCCTGGGTTGACCTGCAACCTTTGAGTACAGAAGGACAGGGGTTTAAAGAATACCCCAACAGGGCACCTTATAAGTTGAACCAGATAAATATCCCTATTGGTGTTGGCATCAAATACGATCTTACAGAAAACATAAATTTAAGGGCCGAATTTGTATACCGGAAATTATCTACCGATTACCTGGATGATGTAAGTACAAATTATATTGATGTTAATTTATACCCCAATTATTTTACCGGGGCTAAATTAAACAATGCCTTTTTCCTGAATGACCGTCAATACGAACTGGACCCGGGCCATATCACCAACGAAGGTGATCAGCGTGGTAACTCAAAAAATAATGACGCTTTCTTTTCATTCAATATTAAAGTTGGATACAGTTTTGGCAGACAAAGGATAAAGCAATAATTTTTTTTGGGGTACCCCTCTGCTGAAGTCGCTGCCACCTGTTGCTACAAAGATTATCTCAGCAACAATACATTTCCCTGTCGCTGAATAGGTTTTCTTGTGCTGGTTTTTATATAGGACACATACCAAACATAGTTCCCCATATTCAGTAACCCGTTTTTTATTTTTCCATCCCAGCCCTTTAAGGGATCAGTTGAAAAAAATATCTTTTCTCCGTAACTGTTAAAAACCGTCATGCTGTAATTTTCCATATCACAGGCATGTAATGGCCTGAAGTTATCATTCAGCCCGTCGCCGTTTGGGGTAAAAGCATTGGGCAGTAATAAAGCACATGGGCAGGGTTCAAAAACAATATTCATTTCGGCGGTATCCCTGCCACAGCCATTTTGCGCCACTATGCGGTATAAGCCTGTTACTGTTGCAGTGAACCATTGTGTTTTACTTCCATCCTGCCAGGTATACGCTGTTGTATTTGCAAATGGCCTGATAATAAATGTTTCCCCCCGACATAAAACTGTATCTCTTGCCAGTGCCAGTTTAAGTGTATCATTATACACCACGTTCAGACTATCTTTAAAAACACAATGCCCAACCCTCGCCGTTACAGTATAAAACCCGGGGTTATAAATATAATATGTGGATTGATTGGTATTATTCTGGTCGTCTCTCTGAGGCGGAACAGATTCCCATTTGTAAATTCCTGTACCAAAATCAGCGTCAAGCACTAAAGCATTGCCCATGCAAAGTGCAGTATCATTAAAATTCAGTTGTTTATCCCCACGGTATCTAACTACAACCGTGTCAATTACTTCACACAATTTGGCAATAGTAACAAATGCCCAATATCTTCCCGCATTATTTATTATTATGGTGGAATCAAGGTCTATATTATAATTTACATCATCATTTATACCCAGCCCTTTACTGCTCCATGTATAAGAAGTTGCTCCTTGTACATTTGCTTCTACGTTAAAAATTTCCCTGGGGCATAATAAAGTATCGGGGCCTAAATTAAAAGCCGGGGCGGTAAAACTATTAAATGAAATATTTACGGTATCACTATACATTCCGCAACCGGCCACATCAATTCTGGCAACATATTGCCCGCCGGGAGCAATTACCGGCAATTGCGACTGAGTGGAAGCGAGTACAGTACCATTAAGCAGCCATTGGTAAGTTGCATTTTCGCTGGCTGCATTTAATGTAAGTTCTTCACCACTGCACAATAAATGGTCCCTTCCCAGATCAAGGTTGGGCGCTCTAGTAAAAAAAATTCCAATGGTATCTGTAACTGCACAACCATTTATTTTTACCGTATACGTGCCGGATTGTTGTACCGCCAAAAAAGGGCCTTTTGTTGCCGTATCGTCATTCCACTCGTACGTAGCATTGGGTACAATGGGTGCATTTATTATATAGGTTCCGGTATCACCGCATAAAAAAACATCGGGACCAAAATTATAAGTGACCGGTAAAACAAAAACAATAGTATCCCTTACATTAATGATCCCAGCACCAGGGTCAACTACCCGAAGAGTTATGATATATGAACCAGGCGTTGTATAAATATGAGTAGGCTGCTGAATACCATTGGCCGTATTCAACGGGCCGCTGGCAGGATCACCAAAATTCCAGAGTATCTGATCAGGGAAAGGCGATGTTTCAAAAATGTTTGAATTAAAAATAACCGCAGAGCCTATACAGGTTGAACTATAAGAAATAGAATACGCTGTTTGTGCTGTTGCTTTTTTAACAGTGGCTGATAAAAAAATAAAGATCAGGATATAAACAAAACGATTCATCTTATTTTACAGGTTTTATTTTAACGTATTCAATACCTTTACTTTTGGTTTAACCTTTTACTTTAAGCATTGGCCTCACCTGCTGCAGTGAACCATTTTGCATCCTTGCATAATAAACCCCGCTGGCTAAAGCACTACTGTTAAATGTAACCGAGTAAGTACCTTTAGTATAATTCTTATCAGCCAATGTAGTGATCCTTTTTCCGGCGGTATCAAAAACCTGCACAAGTGTATGCCCTCCGCTTGTTTTAAAAGTAATGGTGGTTGAAGTAACAAATGGGTTCGGATAGTTTATGATCAGATTATTACCAAGATTATTTAACTCCTGTATATCCATATTACATGCGGTAGATTGTATCACCGGCAGGTATTGATAATTTTTCAGTAATACCGTATCAACATCCTTTGCCGGTAAACAAAACCAGTCTCTTAAAATGGTTGAATACACCGAACGGAAATCATATTGCATGGGGACATTATCGCCAGCCTGGTTGTTGGCAGGTATATCAGGATTTTTACCCAGTATCCCCTGCTTCACACTATCGCCGAATAAAAAAACAGGTTGTGCGGCACCATGATCGGTACCCAAACTTCCGTTTGACTGCATACGCCTTCCGAATTCAGAAAAGGTCATTCCTAAAACTCTTTTTGAAACGCCTAAGAATTTAAGATCCTGCGTAAATGCAGATATTGCATCTGAAACCTGTTTTAATAAACCACTGTGATTCCCCGTTAGTGTATTGCCTCCATTTACCTGGCCGGCATGGGTATCAAACCCACCCATACCTACCATATAAATTTTTGTCTTTAGTCCTCCGGCTACCAATTTAGCAACTGCTTTTAATTGTGCTGCCATGTAATTATCTGCAGGATAAGCACCCTGCTGGGTAACTTTTGCTGCTGCTGCTTTTATAACTTCTGCATATTTATTGGTTTGCTTTGCTATTGTGCGTAAATAAGTTAATTCCACACCACTTGGTGTATTGGGTGTCGGGTCCTGTATCGCATCAATTAAATTATAAAAGTTAAGACTTTCGTCTATGGCCAATGCATCAAAACCGGTGGGGCTTAAAAACACGGGAGAAAGAACAGAGCCGATTTGTAATGCCAATGGATCGGGCATGGTATCGTTGGGGAAACCAACAGGATAGTTTGGATATTGATGATTTAAATACCTGCCTGCCCAACCTGTTGATAAATACTGCTCAGCATCGGAACCGGTTAACCAGATATCCATGGAACGAAAATGTGAACCGTTGGCTGACGGATACCCCACGGCCTGTATGGCACACAATTTTTCTTCATTATACATTTGCTGCATGCCGGTTAAAGCCGGATGCAATCCTGATTTAAGATTATTATTCAATGGCAGTACCCTGTTTTCAGGTATTGCTATGTTCGGTCTTATACGGTTATAATCACTGTAAAATTCTAAAGGAATAATTGTATTTAACCCGTCATTACCTCCGGCTAATTGTATAAGTACCAGTACATGGTCGTTATCAGCACCGGTCAGCGATTGTAAAAAAGCAGAATTACCAAAGGCTTTTACTGACAGCCCTCCCATGATAGAAGGCAGAATAGTTCCCTGTATTGTTTGTTTTAAAAATGATCTCCTTTGCATTGGATAATTTTAGTTGGTTTTAACAAAGATGATATTCAGGCAGGTTCATAATGTATTTATAAAGTGCCTGCAACCTTGAGGATACAATGGCTTTTGTAATCGCATCAGCAGGATTGGCCTTGTAGGCATCCCAGGCATTTGTCCAGTAATAATCCTGCAACTGGCCACTTAATAAAAGAGATCGCTTAATAAATTCTTTTGCACTCACAGATAAAGGATAGCGCAGTAATATGGCCAGAGAATCATTTATTAAAAGAGTTGGGTCACCCGGGTTTGCAAACTGGCCGGCAAATGATATCGGGTCAATCAATATGGTTTGATTGTTTTTGGTTATACCGTCAGCAACCATCCTGTCGGTAAAAATGGTACGCCTGGTATAGGTTGATGAATTAACCCATAGTTCATGAAAAGCGGGTGCCTGGTAATAGGCATACCAACCTGCCACTTCTGGTATAGCTCCCAATTCCTGCTGCATCTCTCTTGCCTCGTTCTGTATACTTTCCCAAACAGCATACGTAGCTTCACTGTCATTACCATCGGGCATTACCACATTAAACTCATTGCACAAATCAAGTACAAAATCCAACGGACTTTTTATTATGCAGGCAGAGGAATATACCATATCATAAAAATGTTTGCTTTTAAAAAGCGTTGCCAGAACAGGTTGAATATTGTAATTATTATTCCTGAAAATCACGGCTAAAGGAGTGATGATCGTTTGCTCAATATCATTATCAATTTTATAGTAAATAAAATGGCGGTAAATTTTGCGGCAGATATGTTTGGTTAATTCTTCCTGTAAAAAAATCATGTCCAGTAATGCATCAATTTCCGATGCTCCTGCCGGACCGGTATAACCTGTAACTATTGTGTTGCCATAAAAAGCAGAGAACTCCTTATTTGTGGCATCGTGTTTACCTGCATCAAAAAAATAAGTAAAGTTCACCGGGTGAACCGTGTGTCCCGTAAGTACCAGTGCAGCTGCCTTTACATCATCTTCTGTATATTTCGAATCAGGGCCTTTACCAACGGTATAAAGTTCCTGCAATTCTCTTGCAAAGTTTTCATTGGGCGAACCTTTTACATTGGATGCACCATTTAAAAAAAACAGCATGGCAGGGTCGAGTGTAATGGCTTTCGCCATACTTTTAAAATTACCCAATGCATGTTGGCGAAGGGTAAGGTAATGATCATACCAAAACCTTGCTTTTATTACATCCGTTCCTACTGAAGTATCAATGGCAAAATGATTATGCCAGAATACAACCATTTTTTCATGAATGGAACGTGAAGGATTTAATGCCTGCCCCAGCCACCAGGTTTTAAAAGAATCAATTCTTTTCTCATTGAGTTCTCTGTCTGCCAGTGTGATCCCATTGTTTATCCATGTTTGCCAAAGCGCTACTCCACCCGGATCGGTATAGCCACCAACGCTGTAATTATTCAGAGGATAGGTTGAAGGTACTGATGCCGGTTGCAATAATTCGTTAACCGCCTGTTGCATTGTCCGGGTTTTAAAATACTGGATGTCTCCGCGTTTAGCACCAAATAATGTTCTTTTTAAAAGATGGACTATTTGAGCTGTATCCCATGCCCCTGTATATTCCTGCAGTCCATCTGCTGGAGGTGTAAGCCCGATAGCTACATTGGATACTTTATTTTTTTTGCTGATGCCCGCCTGTGTTGGTAACGATTCATTCATATAGGATAACGGTTTACGTAACTTAAAATAATAATAGAAAACAGTTTACACTTTTCTATAAAAGAATTTGCCGGGAATGGTCAGGTTTAGTAAAATTCTGTATTTTTTTGTGCCCGTTTAAAGGTTACATGTAATTGCTGTGTAGGTTTTATCTGCAAATAATCTGCCAAACCGTTTTTTATTCTGAAAAAACAGTTGAGAATTTTCCTTCTTTCAGCAATAGTGTTTTGGTTTTGGTAAAATTACTTACCCGAATCGTAAAATTACCTTCAACACTTCCATCCTTTTTCCTTTCTATTTTAGTTATGGCCAGTTTATTGCTTGTATCCGCCGAATTATTGGCATATGTCATCCCTGCAGAATCGGTATAGCCGGCAAATATTTCTGTATTGGCATAAGCCCTGGCACTGTCGCCTGTAACCCTTATTACCAGGCTATTTTGGCGAAAAATACTATCCGGCAGCTTACCCTCGATGGTAGTAGTAAATATATTTCCTATACTTTCTTTTCGGGCGCTGGTTACTGTTAGCTTTATGGCAATGGTATCCTCAATAAAACTGACATAGGACAATCCCGGTTCTTTTATTGGTATTGCAGAAAGATCATCTTGTTTGGTGCAGGAAATGATACAGATAGCTGTTATAATAAAACGGAATGGCAGAAAATAATTTTTCATAGCTATTATAATTGGATACGCTGACGAATTAAAGCTTTTTACTTACTGCAATATCAATGCCATTTTTATGGAAATAAAAAATCCCAATGATGAATTGGGATTTATGACCTTCGTTTCTTATGCAATAGTTTTTATAGCCATTTCCTTATTTCGGTAACCAATTCTCCTTTGGTTATGGGAATACCCATAATTTTATTATACCCTTTTGCATCCACAAAATAAACATCCCGGATGATCCTGATCAACTGGCCATTATTAATTTCCGGAATTATAACCGTTTCAAAGTTTTTTAATATATCACCCAGATTTTTAGGGAAAGGCCTGATATAACGAAGGTGTGCATGTGCTACAGAATGCCCTTCTTTTTGTAAATCGGAACATGCACTTTTAATTACTCCATAGGTACTTCCCCAACCTAACACTAAAACTTTTCCGGATGCAGAACCACTGTCTAAATGTTGTTCAGGAATATAATCGGCAATCAGGTCAACCTTAGCCTGCCTGGTTTTAACCATGTGCTGGTGATTTTCGGGTTCGTAGCTGATATTACCGGTTACATCCTGCTTTTCCAATCCACCAACCCGATGCTCTAATCCGGGTGTTCCGGGTATAGCCCAGGGCCTGACCAATTTTTCATCTCTTTTATAAGGCTGAAATTTAACAGCACTCTCCCTGTCAGTTGATAATTTTTGAGAAGCAAATTGTATTTTAATTTCAGGAAGGTCTGCTGAAACAGGAAATTTCCAGGGCTCTGCCCCATTTGCAATATAACCATCACTTAAAAAAATAACCGGTGTCATGTGTTGTACCGAAATTCTTACGGCCTCATAAACTGCACTAAAGCAATCACTTGGAGTTGAAGCAGAAATAACCGGCATCGGGCATTCTCCATTTCTGCCATAGTAAGCCTGCATCAGGTCACTTTGTTCCGTTTTTGTCGGCAAACCTGTAGATGGCCCTCCTCTTTGAATGTTTATTATGATCAACGGAATTTCAAGCATAACCGCCAGCCCCATAGCTTCACCTTTTAAGGCAATACCCGGTCCGCTGCTTGTAGTTACCCCTAAATGACCACCATAACTGGCACCAATGGCCGATGTTATGGCAGCAATTTCATCTTCCGCCTGAAAGGTTTTAATACCAAAAGATTTATACCTGCTCAACTCATGCAGAATATCACTGGCTGGTGTAATGGGATAGCTGCCTAAAAATAATGGTAATCCGCTTTTTTGAGAAGCTGCAATTAAGCCATATGCTACTGCCTGGTTTCCCATAATGGACCGGTATGTACCGGGATCCATTTTTGCTTTCTCTACTTTGTACCTGGTGGTAAATGTTTCCGTTGTATCTCCATAATTATACCCTGCCTGCAGGGCTTTTACATTGCTTTCAAATATTTCCGGTTTTTTGCCAAATTTTTCCTTAATGAACCCAATGGTATTTTCCATATCACGGTTGTACATCCAGTACAAAAAACCCAGAACAAACATATTTTTTGCCCGGTCTTTTTCTTTGACCCCCATCGTAATTTCTTTCAATGCCTCTCTTGTCATCTTGGTCACATCCATTCTTATTACTTCATAATTACCAAGGCTTTCATCTTCCAATGGATTAACTCCTTCCGGGTAGTTCGCCAAACGCAGATTTTTTGCATCAAATCCATCCTCATTGGCAATGATCCTGCCACCGGGTTTAAGGCCATGTAAATTGGTTTTTAATGCAGCGGCATTCATTGCCACCAAAACATCACAGGCATCCCCGGGAGTAAAAACCCGGTCGGATGAAAACCGCAGCTGGTAACCACTTACGCCGGGCAATGTCCCTATCGGGGCCCTTATCTCCGCCGGAAAATCGGGAAAGGTGGCAAGGTCAATGCCCAGCATGGCAGTGTTGTTAGTGAACTGGTTTCCTGTTAACTGCATACCATCACCGCTATCGCCTGCAAATTTTATTACAACGTCACTTAATACTTCTTGTTTATTATTCATTGCTTCTGTTATTGTACAGCGAAGTTAACAATTTACTTATATGAATAAACATAACATTTTATCCAAATTTCAGGGCTGTAAATCCACAATCTGAAATTAATAAATTAGGTTTGTCCAAAAATATTAAATGTACGACCTCTATGAATTTTTGACCCCGGTTCCGGTTCATGAATTTAATGAAGATAAAGGATACACCGATGGCCAGATAGCAAAACATATGGCTGTTTACGATAGGGAGCTGCCTGATATTTCGGATGCCGATTTGGTAATTGTGGGCACTAATGAAACCAGGGGGAACGGAATTTTAAACAGCTTAACAAATGCCGCAGACAGCATACGGAAACAATTATACCACCTGCACTATTGGCATAACGATATTAATATTGCCGATATTGGCAATATTAAAACGGGAGCTGCTTTAAACGATAGTTATGCCGCAATAAAAACGGTATTGGCTGAATTATTCCGGATGAATAAAACGGTGGTACTGCTGGGAGGTTCGCATGATATTACACTGGCACAATATTTTGCTTATAAAGAATTACAACAGGTAATAGAAGCTACCTGCATTGATGCAACGATTAACCTGAAGGGAGAAAGCCCTTTACGCAGTGAAAATTTTTTGCTGGAACTGCTCACCAGTGAGCCCAACCTGGTAAAGCATTACAATCATATTGGTTTTCAGAGTTATTATGTACACCCCCGTATGCTGGAAACCATGAATAAGCTTCACTTTGATTGCTACCGGGTGGGAATTGCAAAAGAAGATATGGAAGAAATGGAACCCGTTTTACGAAACACCCATTTACTCAGTTTTGATATCAGTGCCATTAAACACAGTGATTCCCCTGCAAGTATTGAAAGCCCGAATGGATTTACGGGAGCTGAGGCCTGTACCCTTGCAAGATTTGCCGGCATGAGTAACAACGTAAACAGTTTTGGAATTTATGGCTACCTGCCACAGCAGGACCTGAATGATCTAAGTGCCAAACAAATTGCCCAGATGCTTTGGTATTTTATTGATGGTAAAAGCAGGGGTAAGCAGGAGGCGGCCATTGATGACCGGCACAGCTTTAATGAATACCATACGCGTTTTACCGATATAGAATCCGTTTTTATACAAAGCAAGAAAACGGGCCGCTGGTGGATGCAGTTACCCAATAAAAAATTTATTGCCTGCAGTTATACTGATTATGTACACGCCAGCCAGAATGAAATACCGGAGCGTTGGCTGAGGGCACAGGAAAGAGGTTAGGAACTAATAACCTGTTCAAATCAGTTTTTTTGCATTTTCAATTTGTTCATCACTGCCCATTACAATGAGGCTTTCGCCGGGGTTAATATAATAAGCGGAGGAAGGATTAACCGTATAATTATTGGTCAGATCTTTTATACCTAAAATTGTACAGTTGGTTTTTTTCCAAAGATCAAGTTCATTTATTGAAATGCCTTTTTCAGCTTTTATTTCTGCTACCCTGAACTGGGCATTATTTCTTGTCCCCAATATAGATAACAATTCTATCACATCCGGCAGCATTACCAAAGTGGCCATATGCGCTCCGCCGATCTTATCAGGCATAATAACATTTTTAGCCCCTGCAATTTTTAATTTTTTTATGGAAGAATCCTGTGAAGCACGGCTTATGATAGTGATGTCCGGATTAAGTTGTTTTGCAGTTAATACCACAAATAAGTTATCTGCATCCACCGGTAAAGTGATAATAATTGCCCTTGCATTTACGATCCCCGCTTCCAGCAAGGCTTCATCCTTTGTAGCATCCCCCTTCATAAAATGATCTACTTCAAAATTCAAATCACTTTCCAGCTCATTTTTTTCTTCCAGTATTACAAAGGGGATCTTATTGTTGTATAATACCTCCGCACTCTCTTTTCCATTTCTGCCAAAACCACAAATAATAACATGATTATTCAAAAGCCTAATTTTATTTTCCATCTTAATCGTTTTATATCTTTTTATAAAATCCATGTCAAAAAAATACCGGGACAACAAAGTGATAAAATAAGTAAATAAACCAAGATTTATTAAAATAAGAAATATGGTAAATATTCTCCCGGTATCGCTTAAAGGTTTTACTTCACTAAAACCTACTGAGGCAATTGTAATTACAGTCATGTACAATGCTTCAAGGAAATTAAACTTCTCCAAAAGCATATAACCAACTGTTCCGGACATCATTAATATTAACATTAATATTAACGGAGGAAACAGGCCTTTAAAAAGGTTTAATCGTTTTAGTAAAAACATTGTGATGATTGTTCATGAAAATTATAACTTTAAAGTCAGATGAAAAAGAGAAAATATCTAATCCGGGGCGGCAGGCCGGCAATTATTGAAATGTGTTTCACTTTATTAACCATGTTTGTGATCAGCTCCTGCTCAGTATCCAGACATATAACCAACCAGGCTGATGCCATTTTATTAAATGATTCAGCAATAAGCAAGGGGCATATTGGTATCAGTATTTTTGAACCGGCCACCAATACATACTGGTATAATTATAATGCCGAAAAATATTTTATACCCGCCAGCAACACCAAACTGTTTACACTGTATGCAGGGATGAAATACCTGGGAGACAGCCTGGTGGGTGCAAGACTAAAAATAAATAAATCCAATATAACTGTTTATCCATCAGGTGACCCCACTTTCCTGAATGCCGGGTTTACATTTCAGCCATTGTTTACATATCTGAAATCCTCCAAAACTATTTATATCAATAATAATACATGGAAGGCTGATGCCCTTGGAAACGGATGGGCATGGAATGATTATAGTGAATCGTATATGACGGAGAGGTCTTCTTTCCCGGTCTTTAACAATCTTATTGAGTTCACTTTGAAAAGCGGCATTGTAGAGATCAGCAATAAAGCAATTGAAATATTGTCACGGGAAGATATTACTAACCAAATTGGTTTTGACCCTGAAACCAAAAAAGTTTCATCAGACAAATTTATCATTGAAAGATCTTATACAAACAATGACTTCTATATCAAAAATGCAAGATCATCCTTCAGTAAAAAGTCAATTCCATTTAAAACAGATCCTGAATTTATAGCCGACCTTTTAAAAGATACATTAAACAGTGAGGATGTGACTTTTTATAGATCTGATCTTCCGGAGCCCTCTGACTCCCTACGTAAACCCATGCTACGCAACAGCGATAACCTGCTTCCGGAAAAAATCGTTTTAAATGAAAACAATAAACAACGGGGTGATATGTATACTATCTATTCTCAACCCTCCGACTCTCTTTTTAAACCCATGATGCACCGCAGCGATAATTTTTTTGCAGAACAAACCTTAATAATGGCAAGTAATGAACACCTTGGGTATATGAATGATGAAGCCATTATTGACAGCATATTAAAAACCGACCTGAAAGATGTTCCGCAAAAACCAAAATGGGTGGATGGCAGCGGGCTTAGCCGGTACAATTTATTTACACCCCAATCCTTTGTGTATATATTAAATAAAATGAAAAATGAATTTGGCTGGGACCGGGTAAAAAATATTTTACCTACAGGTGGTACCGGTACTTTATCCTCTTATTTTAAAACAGACAGTGGCTTTATTTTTGCCAAAACCGGCACCCTCAGTAATCACTGTGCCTTAAGCGGCTTTTTAATTACAAAAAAAGGTAAACTCCTGGTTTTCTCTGTTTTAGCCAATAATTATAAAACGGCTGCAACGCCTGTACGTAGGGCTGTAGAAAAGTTCTTACAGTATATCCGGGAAAAATATTAATCTTTTTAAACTTCAGGCAACACATCCAAAACTCATCGTATCTATCATAAGCAAGCGAAAACCCTGTTAATCCTTTAACCAATAAACTTGTTTTATGAAAAAATTCTTTACGCTGCTGTGGCTTACCCTTATTGCTTTTACTTTTAATGCCGGTGCACAGCAAACGAACTGTAATGCGGAATTTTCGTGGCAGTTCATCAATAATTACACGGTAAAGTTTACACCGGTAATAACCGATTCTCCTGTGGTACATCACCAGTGGAACTTTGGCGATGGCACTCCCGTTAGCCCTGCTGTTTCACCAACTCACACGTATGCAGTACCCGGCACATACCAGGTAATACATACCATTATAAGGTTTAGTCCAAATGGTGTTCCGTTGTGTACCGGAACGTTAACCAGAACCATTGTTATTCAACCCGAATGTACCCTGGTTGCCAATTTCAGCTGGAATGCAACAGCATCAAACCCGTTGAAGATTGAGTACCATAATTTAAGTACCCCTTTGGCCGCAACAGATTCTGTCCGTTGGACCTTTGGTGACGGTAATTCTGTATCCGGTTTACAGGGAAACCCCGCAATAGCCAATCCGGTTCATACGTACTTACAACCCGGTACGTATAATGTTTGCCTGATTGTAAGGAAAAATAATAATGCTCCGGGCACGAATCCATGCATACGCTATATCTGTAAAACAGTTATCGTGCAGGCTCCCTGTAATTTAGTAGCTGATTTCAGCTGGACAGTTACACCAAACAATCCTTTAAGAGTTGAGTTTCATAACCTGAGCGTACCACTGGCCCCAACTGACTCAACGATATGGAATTTTGGAGATGGCACTTCTTCTTTTGATGTTAACCCGGTACATACCTATACCCATGCAGGAACGTATACGGTTTGCCTGATCGTTAAGAAGCATCCCTCAACAACTTCGGCCCCATGTGTAAGATATATTTGTAAAACTATTATAGTACCTCCGCCGTGTAACCTGGTTGTTAATTTTAGTTCTGAACCCGATACGGCACATCCGTTAAGAATAAAGTTCACCAATTTAAGTGCACCGGTAATTGCTTCCGACTCCGTACGCTGGACTTTTGGTGACGGAACTTCGGTTAGTGGTTTGCAGGGAGATCCGAATGTTGCCAACCCAACTCATAACTATACTCAGGCCGGTAATTATGTTGTTTGTTTAAGAATAAAAAAGAATATTAATACCAGCCCTGTACCCTGTGTAAAAGAATTTTGTAAAACGATTGTGGTATACCAACCTTGTAACTTCCAGGTAAACTTCAGCTGGCAACCGGATCAAATAAATCCAAAGAAAATTTATTTCAACAACCTCACTGTTTCACCAACTGCTACTGCCTCAGCCACGTGGTATTTTGGTGATGGAACAACGGCCACCACCTGGAATGCTGTTCATGAGTATGCTCAACCGGGCAGGTATTATGTTTGTCTTAAGGTTTCAGCAGGACCAAATTGCATACGCTACAAGTGTGATTCTATTCTGGTACATGCCCCATTACCGCCTTGTACCAATCAAAGCAATTTCAGCTTTTTAAGTACATCAACCAACAGCCAGACCTTTACTTTTATTCCGGTATTCCAGAATGCCTCGGCACAATACACCTGGACATTTGGCGACGGAACAGGCAGCCATGATATGATCGCAACACATCATTATGCCCAGCCTGGTATTTATACAGCCTGTTTAACCGTATGGCGCAGTGCTACCTGTGCCTCTACCACCTGTAAAGAGATAAGGGTTGTGCCTCAGATCAATTGTGACAGTGTACATGTATCTTATTCTTACCAGAGAGATCCGCAGGTGCCTAATAAAATATATTTTTATGCTAATTCAAATGTTCCCATAATGGATCAAACCTGGACAATTACCAGGTTGCCGGCAGGGTCGCCTGTAATAACCCTGCACCAGAATAATCCAACCTATTTATTCCAGGATACAGGATATTACAGGGTTTGCTTAAGGGCCATCACCCTGGGAGGATGTATCAAAGAATACTGCAAAACTATCCGAATAGAGCAGGTATCAAATGCATGTTTACTGCAGGCCTATCCTAATCCTGCAACATCACTGGTTAATGTGAATGTGACTTTACTGCAGCCGGAAATGATCCATGCCTATGTTTTTAACAGCCAGAATATG
Source organism: Chitinophagaceae bacterium (assembly GCA_031414035.1). GTDB lineage: Bacteria > Bacteroidota > Bacteroidia > Chitinophagales > Chitinophagaceae > Ferruginibacter. The sequence continues at coordinate 47,654 of JANOGE010000218.1, forward strand.
CTGGTAAGGGAAAAACACCAGCAGGGAATAAGTGGAAATAATATGGTAACTATAAATATTAACGACCTGCCTGCAGGATTGTATACTATTAAATTGATCTATGGAAACAAAACCTGCTATGCCAGGTTTCAAAAACTGTAACGATAGGGTTATTTAAAGCAAAGGCCTGTAGCAGAAATGTTGCAGGCTTTTTTTATTAAAAAACGGTTCATATAGCGTGTTTACGGCTGTTAAATCAAATTCCGGATACCCATTTCCATTTTATTAACACCTGTTAGTATCCTCCAAACATCAAAAAAGAAAATGATATATTTGTCATTAATGTTAACGCCGATGTACGGATTATACTTACTTCTTTCCCTGACAACCCCGATATTCGGAATAAAAAATCCGGAAAAAAATTTCGTCGGGGTAAATCCAAAGGCCTTTACTCCATCAGAAAAGATAATTTATCATAAACTGGGGAATAAGATCATTTCATTTAAAGTGTTGCAGTATGGTGAAGTAATAAATACCTGCTGTCTTAATTTACATGATGATGAAATGACGGCTGTAAATGCGGCACGATCTGTTTTGCAAGAACAGGGCGGAGTACTGATAAAGATTGAAAACAATGCAAAACGGAACATCAGTTTTCCGTTTAAAGGAGTGGTATATTCATTTGACCCAAACAGGATATTTTCCCGTACAGGTATTATGCTTACCCTGAAGGCGAATGGAAAAATAAATCCCCTTGCGGTAATTGAAGTGGAAAAATTTGCCGCACACCTGTTAGAGCTTATACCAGACAGTATTTCCTGTTTGATTGCGTTGCATAATAATACCAATGGCGATTTCTCTGTTAAAACCTACCTGCCCGGTGGTTTGAGACAAAATGATGCCTGCCAGGTACATGAAGACGAATGGCAGGATATTGATGATATAGCACTAACAACTGACCATACCATTTATAAAAAAATGGCTGCCTCCGGATATAACAGCATCTTACAGGATAAGGTAAACGTTTTTAAAGATGGCTCGTTAAGTGTGTATTATAGTGAACAGGACAAGCGGTATATTAATATTGAAACACAGCACGGGAGTACAAGGCAGTACATAGAAATGATGAAAAAATTACTGTATATTTTAGATGATGAAAAAAATTCTTTGACCAGCCTGACTGCTATTCATACTGATTAAATAATACCCGTTCGGCGGGTCTGTTTCATTTTTATTCTATCGCCCAAACAATTTATCCAGTTCATCTTTTTTAAATTCAAGGTAAGTGGGTTTACCGTTTGCCGTGCAGTTTGGTACAGCACAATTAAACAGATCATCTGCCAATACTTTCAATTCCCTGTCCGTTAATGCGGTACCGGCTTTTATGGATTGCTGTAATGACAGGGAACGTAATAATTTTTCTCTTTTACTGAATTTCAGATCAGTACTGAAATGCTTATATTGTTCCAGCATTTTTTCTATGGCTGTCTTTTCGCTCACAGAGCCCTGCGGGTTGCCCTGGATTAAATCAGCAGGAGTACCCTGTATAACAAAAGTATTATTACCAAAGGGTTCCAGCTGGTATCCCAAATGATTCATATCCGGTATTAATTCGTTCAGCAACAGGGCATCCGCAGCAGCCAGTTCAATAGTTGCCGGAAATAAACTTTGCTGGGTTGCAATCGGTTTTCCTTCAACAGCCAAAGCAAAGCGTTCGTATAAAATACGTTCATGTGCATTTTGCTGATGAATCACATAATAACCCCCGCTGGTTTGTACTATAATAAAACTGTTATGTAACTGAAATAAATTTTCAGTCATTGGCCGTTGGTCGTTCCCGGGGCCCTTTGGGTTGGCCGGATGTAACTGCTGAACTTCAGCAGCATCTGTATAAGCCGGCTTTTTCCCCGGCTCATAAAAATCTTTCCAATGCTTCAACTCACTTTTGCTTTCAATAAAATGTGATTGATTTTTTTTTGTAAACGTATTATACAAAGATGAAGATGATGCTGATGACTGTTTTTCCGCTGTAAATGGCTTGGATACAGCATCCAGGCTTTGTATAGATGCATCCAGTTCAAAATCAAGTGTGGGAGTGATACTAAACTGTGCCAATGCATGTTTTACAGCGCTCTGTACAAATGCATAAACAATCTTTTCATCCTCAAATTTTATTTCCTGTTTGGTGGGGTGCACATTTATATCCAGCTGCGAAGGATCAAGGTCAATGAACAAAGCATACATGGGGAAGCTGTCTTTAGCGATCATTTCATTAAACGCATTCATGACCGCATGGTTAAGATAGGCGCTTTTTATAAAGCGGTTATTCACAAAAAAATACTGGTCGCCTCTTGTCTTCTTGGCGGTTTCCGGTTTACCAACAAACCCATAAATATTCAGGTAATCGGTGTGTTCCTGTACCGGTACCAGTTTGGAAGCATAATTATGGCCCAGTATCTGCACGATACGCTGCTTCATAGTTCCTTTCTCTAAATGAAAAACTTCCTGGCCATTACTGGTAAAAGAAAAGAAAATTTCGGGGAAAGACATGGCCACCCTGATAAACTCATCCACAATATGGCGGAGTTCGGCTGCATTGCTTTTTAAAAAATTGCGCCGAGCAGGCACATTAAAAAAAAGATTTTTCATGGCAATGCTGGTACCGGTTGGAACCGCAATCGGCTCCTGCTTAATAACGATGCTGTTTTCAATTTCAATGTAAACCCCTGTTACCTCTTCTTCCTTTTTTGTTTTTAATTCAACCTGTCCTACTGCAGCAATACTGGCCAGGGCTTCTCCCCGGAAACCCATTGTCTTTATCCTGAACAGGTCTTCAATACTTTTTATTTTAGAAGTAGCGTGTCGTTCAAAGGCCATCCTTGCATCCGTTTCGCTCATTCCCTTTCCATTGTCAATAACCTGTATCAGGGCCTTGCCCGCATCATTAACAAAAAGTTTAATTTCGCCGGCTCCTGCATCAACCGCATTTTCCATCAGCTCTTTTACAGCACTGGCAGGCCTTTGTATAACTTCACCGGCAGCTATCTGGTTGGCAATGTTATCGGGTAATAATTGAATGATATCGGGCAAAATCCTGTAATTTAGAACATCAAAAATAACACATCCTTTCCACTATAAAATGATTAGAACCGTATGCGTAAAATTCAGCTGATATTCTTTTTTTTTATAGCCTTTAACGGCATGGCACAACAAAATAAAGGGGCCCTGTGGGCAGATAGTGTTTTTAAAACCCTTAGTCCCGATGAACAGATCGCACAGTTGATGGTAGTAAGGTTATCAACCATCGATATGAGAACAAAGACGGTCACTTTTTTTGACAGTGCAGTGGCTGAGCTGGTAAAAAAATACAATGTTGGTGGTGTTTGTCTTTTCCAGGGAAGCCCTGTAAAACAGGCTGGTATTTTAAACAGCCTGCAGGCCATGGCAAAAACCCCGATACTTATGTGCATTGATGCGGAATGGGGAATCGGGATGCGGATGATCGACAGCGTACTTCCTTTACCAAGGCAAATGATGCTGGGTGCCGTACAGGATTCAAATATTGCTTATCAATATGGAAGGATTGTGGCAGAACAATGTAAAAGGGTTGGTGTGCAGGTTAATTATGCACCTGTTGTTGATGTAAATAATAATCCTGATAACCCGGTAATTAATGACCGGAGTTTCGGAGAAGATAAATATAAGGTGGCATCCTTTGGCATACAATATATGAAAGGGATGCAGGATAATGGGGTGATGGCCTGTGCCAAACATTTCCCCGGACATGGAGATGTGGCGGTAGATTCACATCTGGACCTGCCGGTCATAAATAAATCAATGGCGCAACTGGAATCGCTGGAACTGTATCCGTTCCGCCAGATATTTAATGCCGGTATCGGGAGTGTGATGGTGGCGCACCTGTATATCCCTGCTATAGATACAGCCGCAAACAGGGCCACTTCTTTATCTAAAAACAATGTTACCCATTTAATGAGGAACGAACTGGGCTACCAGGGATTAACGTTTACTGATGCACTGGGTATGCAGGGCGTGAATAAATTTTTTCCTGATGAAGCCGCTTCTGTGGAATCATTGATCGCCGGAAACGATATGCTTTGTTTACCGGGTAATGTACCACTGTCCATATTAAAAATTAAAGCAGCCATAGATAGCGGGAGGCTTAGCTGGGCCGATATTGAAAGGCACTGCAAAAAAGTATTGATGGCAAAATATCAATACGGCCTTTCAGGGTTAAAGCCCATTAACACGGATAATCTTACCAACGATCTGAACAGTAAAGTTCCTTTCATGCGGAAACTGATCGCTGAAAACGCCTTAACCGTTTTGAAAAAAACTGATGCTGTTTTTTTTCCGATGCCGGCAAAAGAAAGATCAGCAAAAGCTGATGTGGTTTATGTAAGTGTTGGCATGAACAGTGACAATGCATTTGCCAGCCGTATGCGTACCGATTATAATTCCGATGTGATCTATTTCGATTATAAACAGGATGCGTCAAAAATGTCAGCATTGGTTGCATCAATAAAAAAGCAATATAAAAACATCATCATTGGCATTCATGCATACAACCGTATGCCTGCCAATAATTTCGGCATCAGCAAAAATGCGGTTGACCTCGTTACCCAACTTCAGCAAAAAAACAAAGCCATCACTTTCGTATTTGGAAACCCTTATGCCATCAGGAACTGGTGCAATGCAAAAAACCTGGTGGCCTGTTATGAAGATGACAGCATTATACACCATGTAGCCATTGACCTGCTGCAGGGAAGGATTGCGGCTAAAGGAAAATTGCCGGTTACTGTCTGCGATGGATTTAAATTTGGTACAGGCATTACCTATAATGCATTGTCACCGGTCGATCCGTCCAAATTAAAACTGGACGCCCGAAAACTTACTTTTATTGATGCTATTGCCGAAGACGCCATTGCAAAAGGCGCCACTCCGGGCGCTGTAGTATTGGTAGCAAAGGATGGTAAAATCGCATACTACAAAACCTACGGCAATTTCACCTATGAAAAAACAGAACCGGTAAATAAAGAATCCATTTATGACATGGCTTCTGTTACCAAAGTTTGTGCCACTACCATTTCAATTATGAAATTGTATGATGAAGGTAAACTTGATCTAAAAAAAAAGCTCGGTGATTACCTGTCCTGGGTAAAGGGGACCAACAAGGAACATTTAACCATTGAGAACATTTTGCTGCACCAGGCAGGTCTGGTGGCCTATATCCCTTTTTATAAAGAAACGATTGATGCAACCGGGGTTCCTATACCTGGTTTTTATTCCGCTGTAAAAAATGACTCTTTCCTCGTCCCGGTGGCAAAAGATCTTTATATGCGTACCGACTGGCGTGATACCATTTACAAACGGGTATTAGAGAGTCCGCTGGGCAAGGCAAACAGGTATATCTACAGCGATAATGATTTTATTTTTTTAGGTAAAGTGGTGGAGGCTATCAGTGGTTTTTCGTTAGATGAATATGTAAAAAAAACATTTTACAGGCCAATGGGTTTAACCACGGCCGGGTTTAAAGCGGTTGAACAATTCCCTTTAAGCAGGATCGCACCAACAGAGCAGGAAAAATATTTCCGGCTGCAATTATTGCGTGGCACCGTACATGACCCGGGCGCTGCTATGTTTGGGGGTGTAGCTGGGCATGCAGGTCTGTTCAGTAGTGCATATGACCTGGCCATTATCATGCAGATGCTGTTGAACGGAGGAACGATCAGCGGTAAAAGATATTTGCAGAAAGAAACGATCGACCTGTTTACAGCCTATCACAGTTCTTTCAGCAGGCGTGGTTACGGTTTTGATAAACCGGAAAAAGATAACCATATCCGCCCCGACCCCTATCCCTGTTACACCGCATCACCACTCACATTTGGCCATACGGGTTATACCGGCACCTGTGTTTGGGCAGATCCAACCTATAATCTTGTCTTTATCTTTTTAAGTAACCGGGTTAATCCCGAAGGTGGTGAAAACACAAAATTGCTGAGGATGAATGTACGAACCAATATACAGGAAGCCATTTATAAGGCGATGGGGTTATAGTGATTTAAAAACTATGTAACCTTTCCTATTAATACGAAAAAGTAGTTCATATCGTATATCCTGCTTAATCAAAAAGATCACTCAAAAAATTACCTTTCTTTTTATTGTAGTTTTTGTTATAATCTTTATTTCGGTCAAATGACGAACCGCTATGGTTAAAATGGTCATCCTGTTTTTCTTTCCCCGAAATTTGTTGATTACTGTACGGCGATGATTCAACTGAAACTGACTTTTCAATTATCTTATCAAGTTCACCCCTGTCTAACCAAACACCACGGCATTTAGGACAATAGTCAATTTCAATACCTTGTCTTTCCGACATAACTAAAACTTCTTC